>NZ_BAABIG010000065.1:0-4234 GCF_039542605.1 Streptomyces ziwulingensis | reverse complement strand
ACGCCTGCAACTGTCCGTCGCGGCCGCCGACGACTCGGGACGACGCGAGTTCAGCGTCCACACCAGGCCGGACGACGATCCCGAAGCGCCGTGGACCCAGCACGCCACGGGCACGCTCGCGACCGGCTCGCCCGTCGCCGGCTCGCAGTCTGTGCCGGCGCCCGAGTGGCCACCACGAGGTGCGGTCGAGACGGCTCCGGACACCGTCGGGGTGTACGAGTCGCTCGCCGAGCAGGGGTA
Organism: Streptomyces ziwulingensis; assembly: GCF_039542605.1. Taxonomy (NCBI): domain Bacteria; kingdom Bacillati; phylum Actinomycetota; class Actinomycetes; order Kitasatosporales; family Streptomycetaceae; genus Streptomyces; species Streptomyces ziwulingensis. The sequence goes on along the minus strand of NZ_BAABIG010000065.1, from coordinate 3,994 downwards.
TGCGTACGGTCCCGCGTTCCAGGGCCTGCGCCGCCTGTGGCGTCACGACGACGACATCTTCGCCGAGGTGGCCCTACCCGACGACTGGAACGGGCGGGGGGACGCACACGACGGCGAGGAGAGCGCGTACGCCCTGCACCCGGCCCTTCTGGACGCGACCCTGCACGCCCCGATGCTGACCGCGCTTGAGGATGCCGCGGCTCCCGCCCTGCCGTTCTCCTGGAGTGGCGTACGGCTGCACGCCACGGGTGCCACGGAGCTGCGCGTGCGGTTCCACCGGACCGGGGCGGACACGGTGTCGGTGACGGCGGTCGACCGTGCCGGCGCACCGGTGTTCACGGCGGAGTCGCTGCGGTGGCGCGAAGTGTCCGCCGACGCCATGCGCGGCACACGCACGGCGTACCACGACGCGCTGTACCAGGTCGAGTGGACGGTCACGGCTCGACCACCGGGCGGTGCCGCCACCGCGCTCATGGATGACCCGCAGGCGTGGGCGCTCGTGGGGCCCGACGAGCTGGGTGTGGTGAACCGGCTCGGCGGGGCGCCCCGCCGGTACGAGCACACCGACGGGCTGCTGGAGGCGGTGGACGCCGGTACGCCGATGCCGGCCGTCGTCCTGGCGTCCCTTCCGGTGGCTCCCGTGACTCCTGTGGCTCCCGTGGCTCCCGTGGCCCACGGGACAGCACGGCCGGTGGTCGACGAGGTGCGTGCCCTGGCGCATCGCGTACTGCGGCTCGCCCAGGAGTGGCTCGGCGAGGACCGGTTCGATGCGGCCCGCCTGGTCGTCCTCACGCGTGGCGGTGTCGGGTTCGACGCCGCGGACCCCGCCGACCTCGCCCTCTCGTCCGCCTTGGCGCTCCTGCGGTCCGCCCAGACCGAGAACCCGGGCCGGATCGTCCTGGTGGACCTCGACGACGACAGCGAATCGTGGCAGACGCTGGCCGCGGCCCTGGCGACGGGTGAGCCACAGGTGGCGGTGCGCGCGGGTGAGCTGCGCGTTCCCCGGCTCGCCCGCGTGCCCGCGGACGACGAGGTGTCACCGGCCTCGTTCCTGCCCGTTCGCCCCTCGCCGGCCGAAGCCGGAGCCGCGCACGAGGGAACGGTGCTGATCACGGGTGCCACCGGCGTACTCGGTGGCCTGCTGGCCCGGCACCTGGTCACCGCGCACGGCGTGCGGCGCCTGCTGCTCGTCAGCCGCCGGGGGCCGGAGGCGGCCGGCGCGCAGGCGCTGCGGGAAGAACTGACCGAGCGCGGAGCGCACGTCGTGATCGCCGCCTGCGATGTCGGCGACCGTACGGCCGTCGCGGACCTGCTGGCCACCATCCCGCCGGAGCATCCGCTGACCGCGGTCGTCCATACCGCCGGTGTCGCCGACGACGGCGTCATCGGCTCGCTGACGCCCGAGCGGGTCGACGGGGTGCTGGGGCCCAAGGCGGCAGGCGCATGGCACCTGCACGAGCTGACCCGGGGCCGGGACCTGTCGGCGTTCGTTCTGTTCTCTTCGGCTGCCGCCGTGTTCGGTGCTCCCGGCCAGGCGAACTACGCGGCCGCCAACGCGTTCCTGGACGAACTGGCCCATCACCGGCACGCTCAGGGGCTCCCGGTGACCACCCTTTCCTGGGGGCTCTGGGCCCAGAGCAGCGGAATCACCGGCCATCTCGCCGAGGCGGACCTCCAGCGCATGGCACGCGCCGGGCTGGTGCCGCTCACCACGGAGGAGGGGTTGTCGCTGTTCGACACCGCGGTCGGGCTCCGGCGGCCCTGGACGCTGCCCGTGCGGCTCGACCGGAAGGCACTGCGCACCCAGGGCGAGGCACTGCCGCCCGTGCTGCGCGGCCTGGTGCGGACCACGCCCCGGCGCGGCGCCGCGGCCGGGCCGACGGCGGATCCAGGCTCGCTGGCCCAGCAGCTCGCCGCGCTCACGGCGGAGGACCAGGAGCGCGTCCTCACGGACCTCGTGTGCGGCCAGGCGGCCACGGTGCTCGGACACGGCGACCAGGCAGCCGTCGACCGCGAACGGCCCTTCAAGGAACTTGGCTTCGATTCGCTCACCGCCGTCGACTTCCGCAACCGTCTGACCGCGGTCACCGGACTGCGGCTCCCGGCCAGCCTGATCTTCGACTACCCGACCCCGCCGGCCCTCGCCGAGTATCTGCGGGCGGAACTCGTCGACTCGGGCGTGTCCCCCGAGAAGTACGTACTCGACCACATCGAGCAACTGGAAGCGGCGCTGGCGGCGGTCCGGCTGGACGACATAGCCCGCGCGCAGACGAAGGTGCGTCTGAAGGGTCTCCTGTCGCGGTGGGACGAGCAGAGCCAGGAGACGGCGGCGACACCGGTCGGCGACGTCACCGAAGGACTTCAGTCCGCGTCGGCCGAGGAGATCTACGACTTCCTCGGCAAGGAATTCGGCATCGCCCTCGACTGACCGAGGGGTGCGCGGCACCCCGAGCCGGAACCCCGAGCCTGCGGAATCACGACGAGCAGAGGAAGCTGCGAGATGGCCAACGACGACAAGCTCCTCGGATACCTCCAGCGGGTGACGGCGGATCTGTACGAGACCCGTCACCGCCTGCAGGAGCTCCAGGACCGGAACCAGGAGCCGATCGCGATCGTCGGCATGGCATGCCGCTACCCCGGCGGAGTGACATCCCCGGAGGACCTCTGGCGCCTGGTGGCCGACGGCACCGACGCGATCACCCCGTTCCCCACCAGGCGCGGCTGGGACGAGGACCTGTACGACCCCGACCCGGCCGCCCAGGGCCGGAGCTACGCCCGCGAGGGCGGATTCCTGCACGACGCCGACGAGTTCGACCCCGCTTTCTTCGACATGAGTCCGCGCGAGGCCCTCGGCACCGATGCGCAGCAGCGCCTCCTCCTTGAGATCGCCTGGGAGACGTTCGAACGCGCGGGCATCGCCCCCGCCACGGTGAAGGAGACACCGGTCGGCGTCTTCACCGGCGTCATGTACGGCGACTACGGCGTCCGGCTGCACGACATCCCCGACGGCTTCGAGGGCTATCTGCTGACGGGCAGCGCGGGCAGCGTCGCCTCCGGGCGCGTCGCCTACAACCTGGGCCTGGTGGGTCCGGCGGTGACCGTGGACACGGCCTGCTCGTCGTCGCTGGTGGCCCTCCACCTGGCGGCGCAGGCGCTGCGGTCCGGTGAGTGCTCCATGGCTCTCGTCGGCGGCGTGACGGTGATGTCGACCCCCGGCACCTTCATCGAGTTCAGCCGCCAACGCGGGTTGTCCCCCGACGGCCGTTGCAAGTCCTTCTCCGCCGGGGCCGACGGGGTCGGCTGGGGCGAGGGCGTGGGCATGCTGCTCCTGGAGCGGCTGTCCGACGCGCGGCGCAACGGGCACCGGGTCCTCGCGGTGGTGCGGGGTTCGGCGGTGAACCAGGACGGCGCCAGCAACGGCCTGACCGCACCCAACGGGCCGTCACAGCGGCGGGTCATCCGCCAGGCGCTGGTGACGGCGGGGCTCTCCAGCGCGGATGTCGACGTCGTGGAGGCGCACGGCACCGGGACGAAGCTCGGGGACCCGATCGAGGCCGAGGCGCTGCTCGCCACGTACGGGCAGGAGCGCGACGCCGAACGGCCGCTGTGGCTTGGATCATTGAAGTCCAACATCGGTCATACCCAGGCCGCGGCGGGTGTCGCGGGCGTGATCAAGATGGTGCTGGCGATGCGAGAAGGTGTCCTGCCGCGCACCCTCCACGCGGACGAGCCGTCACCGCACGTGGACTGGTCGTCGGGTGCGGTGGAACTGCTGCGCGAGGCGCGGGAATGGCCGGTGTCCGACCGTCCGCGCCGGGCCGGTGTCTCGTCGTTCGGTATCAGCGGGACGAATGCGCATGTGGTGCTGGAGCAGGCGCCCGCGGACGAAACGTCGGAAGCGGACGGCATTGATGTCGCTCCGGCGGTGGTGCCGTGGGTGGTCTCGGGGCGGACGCCCGAGGCCCTCCGGGACCAGGCGGAACGGCTCCGCGCC
>NZ_BAABIG010000064.1:0-1827 GCF_039542605.1 Streptomyces ziwulingensis | reverse complement strand
CAGCACCACATGCGCATTCGTCCCGCTGACGCCGAAGGACGACACGGCCGCGCGTCGGGGCCGGGGTTCGGTCCCGGGCCAGTCCCGGGTCTCGCGGAGGAGCTCCATCGTCCCGGCGGACCAGTCGATGAAGGGGGACGGTTCGTCCANTGGGTGTGGCCGATGTTCGACTTCAACGATCCGAGCCACAGCGGCCGGTCGGTGTCGCGCTCCTGCCCGTACGTCGCCAGCAGCGCCTCGGCCTCGATCGGGTCCCCTAGACGTGTGCCGGTGCCGTGGGCCTCGACGACGTCCACCTCGGCGGCCGGCACTCCCGCGTTCGCCAGTGCCTGACGGATGACGCGCTGTTGCGAGGGTCCGTTGGGTGCGGTCAGGCCGTTGCTGGCGCCGTCCTGGTTCACCGCCGAACCACGCACCACCGCGAGGACCCGGTGTCCGTTGCGCCGCGCGTCCGACAACCGCTCCAGCAGCAGCATGCCCACGCCCTCGGACCAGCCGGTGCCGTCGGCCGCGGCCGAGAACGCCTTGCACCGGCCGTCCGGCGCCAGTCCCCGCTGGCGGCTGAACTCCACGAACATGCCGGGGGCCGACATCACCGTGGCACCACCGGCGAGGGCCATGGAGCACTCACCGGACCGCAGCGCCTGCGCCGCCAGATGCAGCGCGACCAGTGAGGACGAGCACGCCGTGTCGACGGTGAGCGCGGGCCCGGTCAGCCCGAGCTGGTAGGCGATCCGCCCGGACATGATGCTGGCGGTCCCGCCGGTCAGGACGTGTCCTTCGACGGTGTCCGGGGCCTGGTGCATGCGGGGGCCGTAGTCCTGGGCGGTGGCGCCGACGAAGACACCGGTGTCCGTGCCCCTGTGATGACCAGGATCGATGCCGGCCCGCTCGTAGACCTCCCACGCCGTCTCCAGCAGCAGCCGCTGCTGCGGATCCATCGCCAGTGCCTCACGGGGTGAGATACCGAAGAAGCCCGCGTCGAACTCGCCCGCTGAGGGAAGGAATCCACCGCGCGTGACATAGCTCTTGCCCGAGCGACCGGGATCTGGGTCGTACAGGGAGTCGAGGTCCCAGCCACGGTCGGACGGGAACTCCGTGAGCACGTCACGGCCCTGCGCCACGATCCGCCAGAGGTCCTCGGGTGAGGACACCCCACCAGGGAAACGGCACGCCATTCCCACGATCGCCACCGGCTCGTCGAGTGCGGCGGCAGCGGGACGCGCCGCCGCGCCCGCCGGGTCGCCGAGCAACTCGGAGTGGAGGTACTCGACGAGTTCCGCGGGGGTCGGGTAGTCGAAGAGCAGGCCGCTCGGCAGCCGCATGCCGGTGGCTGCGGCCAGCGCGTTGCGAAAGTCGACGGCGCTCATGGAGTCGAAACCGAGATCGGTGAAGGGCGCCCTGAGCTGTACGACCTTCGTCTCGGGGTACCCGAGCACCGAGACGATGTGCCGGGAGACCTCCTCGATCATCACGCGCTTGCGCTCGTCGGTTGGCAGGCCGGCCAACAGGTCTGCCAAGCCACTGCGTTCCCCCGGCTCCGCGGCGATGGCCGGCCCGGTCGACGGCCTGACCGTGGCAGCCTGGTGGTCCGGCCCGGTCAGCCAGTAGCTCTCACGCTGGAAGGCATACGTCGGCAAGTCGACACGACGCGCGTCCGTGCCGTCGTAGAAGGCGGTCCAGTCGACGTGCGTGCCCCGCACGTACGCCTGGGCCAACGCGGTGACCGCGGCCGACGGCTCGGGGCGGTCGCGCCGCAGCAGCGGCACGGCCGCCGCCTCGATCCCATCGCTGAGGCAGTCGGGGATCAGGGCGGAGAGTACGGCG
>NZ_BAABIG010000063.1:0-7155 GCF_039542605.1 Streptomyces ziwulingensis | reverse complement strand
CTGCGCCGCGAGGTGCATGGCGACCAGCGAGGACGAGCAGGCGGTGTCCACGGTCACCGCGGGGCCCTCGAAGCCGAAGACGTACGACACCCGGCCCGAGGCCACGCTGCCGGCCGTGCCGGTCATGGTGTAGCCCTGGACGTCCTCGGGGACCTGGCGCAGCCGGGTCACGTAGTCGTGGTGGACGATGCCGGTGAACACGCCGATGTCCTGGCCGGGGGTGGACAGCGGGTCGATGCCGGCCCGTTCCATGGCCTCCCAGGAGGTCTCCAGGAGCAGTCGCTGCTGCGGGTCCATGGCCAGGGCCTCGCGCGGCGAGATACCGAAGAGCTGGGCGTCGAACCGGGCGGCGTCGTGCAGGAAGCCGCCCGCCCGGGTGTAGCTGGTGCCGGGGTGGGCCGGGTCGGGGTGGTAGAGCCGGTCGATGTCCCAGTCACGGTCGGTGGGGAAGCCGGAGATGGCGTCGCGCCGGTCCATGACGAGCCGCCAGAGCTCCTCGGGGCTGTCGATGCCGCCGGGCAGTCTGGTGCTCATGCCGATGACGGCGATCGGCTCGTCGGGGTCGGCCGTGCCGCGCCGGGCGGCGGCGGGTGTCTCCGGGCGCAGGCCCAGGAGTTCGCCGCGCAGGTGGTCGGCGAGCAGGTCCGGGGTCGGGTGGTCGAAGACCAGGCTGCTGGGCAGGCTGACGCCGGTGAAGTCATGGAGCCGGTTGCGGAGCTTGACGGCGGTGAGCGAGTCGAAGCCGAGGTTCTTGAACGGCTGCCCCTCGTCGAAGCCGTCCGAGTCCCGGTGGCCGAGGACGACCGCGGCGCTCTCCCGGATCAGGTCCAGCAGAACGCGGCGCTGTTCGGCGTCGGCGAGACCGGCCAGCCGGGCGGCCAGTCCGTCGCCGTCGGCGGCGGGTGTGCGCCGGATGACGCGCCGGCCGAGGGCGTCGGGGCCGGTGGTGAGGGCGTCGGGGCCGGTGGTGAGGGGGTCCGGAGGGGTGGTGCGGTGGCCGTTGGTGGGGGCGGTGCCCTCAGCGGTGACGGTGTCGTCAGCAGTACCGGCACCGGTATCGGTGCCGGTGCCGGCGGTGGCGGTGGCGGTGAGGGCGACCGGGCCGAGCAGGGCCACGGGCCGGCCGTCGGGGTCCGCCAGCTCCACCAGGTGCCGGCCGTCGGCGGCCGGGGTGACGCGTACCCGCAGCTCGGTGGCGCCCACCGCGTACACGGTGAGGGTGGCGCACTCGGTGAGGGAGACGACGCCGTCCTCGGCCCCGGCCGCGATCCGCAGGGCGGTGTCGAGGAGGACCGGGTGCAGGGTGAACGCCTCGGCCTGGTCGCCGAGTTCTGGCGGCAGCGCGATGTCGGCGAGTATGCGGCCGTCCTGCCGCCACCCGCCACGCACCCCGGTGCGGGCACCGGTCTCGGCGGGCTGGTCCGGCCAGGTGCGCAGGTCGAAGGCGTGCGGCGGGACGCCGGGCGTCAGGGTGGCACGGGCGTGCCGGAGCCACGGTTCGCCCTCGTGTCCGGCCGGCCGGCTGTGCACGGTGGCGCCGCGCGCCCCGTCGGGGCCGGGAGCGTCGACGAAGACGCGGAGCTGGAGGTCGCCGTGGCCGGGGACGACGAGGGGCGCGTCGACGGTGATCCGCTCGACGGTGCCGCCGCCGGTCTCGTCACCGGCCCGGACCAGCAGTTCCAGCAGCAGGCCGGCGGATTCGGTCGTCTGCCCGTCGACGGGGGCGCCGGGGCTGCGGGCGGAGAGCCGGCCGGTGAGGACGGTGCCGATGCCGCCCTGCTCGTCGGGGACCTCCACGACGCCGGCCAGCAGCGGGTGGCCGGCGGACCGGGCGCCGAGCGCCTCGGCGTCGGTGGCGGCGGTGCCGTCGACCCAGTACCGCTGGTGCTGGAAGGCGTAGGTGGGCAGGTCGGGGCCGACGGCGGGGTCCGGGCGGCCGAGGACGGCGGTCCAGTCGACCGGCACGCCCCGCACGTGCAGTTCGGCGAGCGCGGTGCGCACGGCGGTGTCCTCGGCGGTGTCCCGGCGCAGCGTGGTGATACAGCCGCGGGTGTCCGGTCCGAGGGTGCCGAGGGCCATGGCGCTCAGGACGCCGCCGGGGCCCAGTTCGAGGTGGGTGACGACGCCTTGGTCGCGCAGGGCGGTGACGGCATCCGCGAACCGCACGGCGTGCCGGGTCTGGGACACCCAGTAGTCGGGGGTGGCGAGCAGCCCGTCGTCGGCGAGCGAGCCGGTGAGCGTGGAGACGACGGGCACGGTGCCCGGCCGGTAGTGGAGGCGGGCGGCCACGGCGCGCAGGTCTTCGAGCATCGGCTCCATCAGCGCGGAGTGGAAGGCGTGGCTGACGGTGAGCCGGCGGGTGCGGTGGCCGTCCTGGGCGAGGCGCCCGGCCACGGCGAGTACGGCGTCCTCCGCGCCGGACAGCACCAGGGCCCGCGGCCCGTTGACCGCCGCGATCCCGACGGTGCCCGGGGCCCGGGCGAGCAGCGGTGCCACCTCGGCCTCGGTCGCCTCGACCGCGATCATGGTGCCGCCCTCGGGCAGGGCCTGCATCAACCGCCCGCGCGCCGCGACCAGTTCACCGGCGTCCGCGAGGTCCAGGATGCCGGCGGCATGGGCGGCGGCGATCTCGCCGACCGAGTGACCGGCGAGCAGGTCGGGCCGTACGCCCCAGGAGGTGAGGAGCCGGAACAGCGCGGTCTCCAGGGCGAACAGCGCGGCCTGGGTGTAGAGGGTCCGGTCGAGCAGGGCGGCCCGTTCGGTGCCGGGCTCGGCGAACACCACCTCGCGCAGGGGGTGGGCGAGGCCGTCCAGGTGCCGTTCCACGGCGGCGCAGGCGGCGTCGAACGCGTCGCGGAACACCGGGTGCGTGGCGGCGAGTTCGCGGCCCATGCCGGCCCACTGGCTGCCCTGCCCGGTGAAGAGGAAGGCGAGTTTGCCGTCGGCGGGGCTGCCGGTGACGGTGTCCGCGCCGGCGGTGCCCTCGGCGAGCGCGCGCAGGGCGCCGGTGAGCCGCTCGCGGTCGTCGGCCAGGACGACGGCGCGGTGGTCGGGGTGGGCGCGGGCGGTGGCGAGCGCGTGTGCCGTGGCCGCGAGCGGCGTGCCGGTCCGGTCCACCACCCAGTCCGCGAGCCGGCCGGCCTGACCCCGCAGTCCGGCGGCGGTGCGGGCGGAGACGGGGAAGAGGAGCAAGGAGTCGGGCGGGGAGGAGGACGGGGAGGCGGGGGCGGCCGGTGGGCCGTCCACCGCGACGGGCGTGTCCGGGGAGGCGGGGGCGGTCCGCGGGCCGTCCGACGCGACCGGTGTGGCCGGCAGGTCCGCCGGTGCCTGTTCCAGCACCAGGTGGGCGTTGGTGCCGCCGATGCCGAAGGCGGAGACGCCGGCGCGGCGCGGGCGGCCGGTCTCCGGCCACGCCCGGGCCTCGGTGAGCACCTCCACCGCGCCCGCCGACCAGTCCACGTGGGTGGACGGCCGGTCCACGTGCAGGGTGTGGGGCAGCAGACCGTGCCGCATCGCCATGACCATCTTGATGACGCCGGCGACCCCGGCGGCGGCCTGGGTGTGCCCGAGGTTGGACTTCACCGACCCGATCCGCAGCGGCTCCGCACGGTCCTGGCCGTAGGCGGCGAGCAGGGCCTGCGCCTCGATCGGGTCACCGAGGACCGTGCCGGTGCCGTGCGCCTCCACCGCGTCGACCTCGGCCGGGGTCAGCCCGGCGGCGGCCAGCGCCTTGCGGATCACCCGCTGCTGCGACGGCCCGTTCGGAGCGGTCAGGCCGTTCGACGCGCCGTCCTGGTTGACCGCGCTGCCCCGCACCACCGCCAGCACCTGGTGGCCCTGCCGCCGTGCCTCGGACAGCCGCTCGACCAGCAGTACGCCCACGCCCTCGGACCAGCCGGTGCCGTCCGCGCCCTCCGCGAACGCCTTGCAGCGTCCGTCGGGGGCCAGTCCGCGCTGCCGGGAGAACTCGATGAACGTCTCCACGTTGCCCATCACCATCACACCGCCGGCGAGCGCCATGGAGCACTCCCCGTTGCGCAGCGCCTGGGCGGCCAGATGCAGGGCGACCAGGGAGGAGGAGCAGGCGGTGTCGATGGTGACGGCCGGCCCCTCGAAGCCGAGGTGGTAGGCGACCCGTCCCGACACGACGCTGCCGGAACCACCGGTGAGGCGGAAGCCCTCGGTGTCGGTCGCGTGGTGCATCCGCACGGCGTAGTCGTGGCTGTTGACGCCGACGAACACGCCGATGTCCTGGCCGCTCAGTGCGGTGGGGTCGATCGCCGCGCGCTCGAACGCCTCCCAGGACGTCTCCAGGAGCAGCCGCTGCTGCGGGTCCATGGCGAGGGCCTCGTTCGGGGAGATGCCGAAGAAGGCGGCGTCGAAGCCGGGCGCGTCGTCGAGGAACGCGCCGTGCCGTACGTATGTCGTGCCGGCCTTGTCGGGGTCGGCGTCGTAGAGCCGGTCGATGTCCCAGCCCCGGTCGTCGGGGAACTCGGTGACGGCGTCGACCCCGTCGGCCACGACCCGCCACAGGTCCTCGGGGCTGTGCACCCCGGCGGGGAAACGGCAGGCCATCGCGACGATCGCGATCGGCTCGTCGGCCGCGCCGTGGCCCGCCGCGGGTGCCGTGGCGGCGGGGGTGTCGCCGAGGAGCCGGGTGCGCAGGTGCTCGGCGAGCGCGGTGGGCTTGGGATAGTCGAAGACGATCGCCGAGGGCAGCGTGAGCCCGGTGGCGGCCGCCAGCCGGTTGCGCAGTTCCACCGCGGTCAGCGAGTCGAACCCGGCGTCCTTGAAGGCCCGGTCGGCGCGGACGGCGTCGGCGGTGCCGTGGCCGAGCACGTCGGCGGCGTGCCGCCGGACCAGGTCAAGCAGCAGGGCCGGCCGGGCCGCCGGGTCCAGCGCGGTCAGGCGGTCGCGCAGACTGCCGTGGTCGCCGGTGCCGGTGGCGCGGGTCAGTGAGCGGGGCGCGGGCGCGAGGCCCCGCAGCAGGGGTGCCACGGGTGCGGTACGGGCCGCCGCGCGCAGGGCGGGCAGGTCCAGCTTGGCGGCCACCAGGGCGGCGGGCAGCCCGGTGCCGGGGCGCAGGGCGAGGTCGAGCAGCGCCATGCCCTCGGTCTCGGAGAGCGCCGCCATGCCGAGCCGCCGGTTGCGTTGCAGGTCGGCGGCGCCCAGGTGCCGGGTCATGCCGCTGGTCCGCTCCCAGTAGCCCCAGGCGAGCGAGACGCCGGGCAGCCCCTGGGCGCGGCGCCGGTGGGCGAGCGCGTCCAGGGCGGCGTTGGCGGCGGCGTAGTTGGCCTGGCCCGGATTGCCGAAGACGTTCGCGGCCGAGGAGAACAGGACGAACGCCGCGAGGTCGTGGCCCCGGGTCAGTTCGTCCAGCAGCAGGGCCGCGTCCAGCTTGGGCCGCAGTACGGTGTCGACGCTGCCCGGGGTGAGCGCGGTGACGACGCCGTCGTCCAGGACACCGGCGGTGTGCAGGACGGCGGTCAGCGGATGGCGGGCGGGTACGGCGTCCAGGACGGCCGCGAGCTGGTCCCGGTCGGCGGTGTCGCAGGCGGTGACGGTCGCGGTGGCGCCCAGCGCGGTCAGTTCCTCGGCCAGTGTGGCCGCGCCGTCCGCGCCGGGGCCGCGCCGGCTGAGCAGCAGCAGCCGGCGGACACCGTGTGCGGTGACCAGGTGCCGGGCGGTCAGCGCGCCGAGTGTGCCGGTGCCGCCGGTGATGAGGACGGTCCCGTCCGGATCGAGTGCCCGGCCCGGCCACGGGGCGCCGCTCTGCGCGGCGGTGACCTCGGCGCGCGCCAGCCGGGGCACCTCGATGTCTCCCCCGGCCCGTATCCGTACCGCCGGTTCCCCGGAGCCGAGCAGACCGGGCAGCGCGGCACGGACCGCCTCGTCGCCGTCCGGCCCCTCGTCCGGGCCGTCGTACTCGACCAGCAGGACCCGGCCGGGATGCTCGGACTGCGCGGACCGCAGCAGCCCCCGGACGGCGGCCGCGGCGAGGTCCGTGCGGTCCGTGCCGGTCGCCACGACCAGCCGGGTGTGCTCCGCCGCGGGTCCGGCCAGCCACGCCTGGAGGACGGCCAGCGCGTCGGTGAGGGCCGCCCGGGGGTCACCCGGTGCGGGGTCGACGACGTACAGCAGGGCGTCCGCGTCCGCCGCGCCGGCGGTGACGTCCCCGGCGTTCCGTACGGTGACGACGGACGGTGAACCGTCGCTCCCGGGCAGCGGAACCCGCGTCCAGTCGACGCGGAACAGGGCGTCGTGGGTGAGCGCCTCGGCGACTCCGGCGCGCGCCGGGTCGAACGGTTCGGCCAGCACCGCTGCCACGGTCAGCACGGGCCGCCCGGCCGGGTCGGTCAGGTCGAGCCCGGTACCCTCCCCGGCGGCCGGCGCCGACCGTACGGTGACGGCGGTCGCGCCGGACGCCCGCAGGCTGACCCCGCGCCAGGTGACCGCGAGGGACCCGGCGGGCAGCGCCGTGCGGACCGCCGCGTCGAGCAGGGTGGGGTGGACGCCGAACCGCTCGGCGTCCTCGACGGCCTCACCGAGAGCCACCTCGGCACCCGGTCCGTCGGCCGGCCGTTCGCCGTCCACCGCCGGGGCGGCGGGCGCGAGCGTGCCGTGTGCGTGCCGCGTCCAGGCGGCGTCCAGCGCGGCGGCGTCCGCACGCGAGTACACCTCGACGGTACGCCGCCCGCTGTCGTCGGCGGCACCCACCACGGTCTGGACCCCCCGGCCGCCGCGCACCGGCAGTACGACCGGCCGCTCGACGGTCAGCTCCGCCACGACCGGAGCCCCGGCCTCGTCGCCGAGCCGGACCGCCAGCTCCACCAGGGCCGCGTTGGGCACCAGCACCGCGTCGTCGCCGACCACGTGCTCGGCCAGCCACGGCTGCGAGCGCAGGGACCACCGCGACGTCGTCATGAAACCGCCGGAGTCGGGCCGTCCGACGACCGCGCCGNTCGGCACCGGCGGGCAGGACACCCGCCCAGTCCACGGCCACACCCCGGACGAACACCTCGGCCATCGACGTCAACAGCCGCCGCAGACCGCCCTCTTCGCGACGCAAGGAGCCGCTGACGACCGTCTCCGCCCCCGCCTCGTCCACGATCTCGTTGACGGGCTGGACGAGCACCGGGTGGGCGCTGGACTCGA
>NZ_BAABIG010000062.1:0-54437 GCF_039542605.1 Streptomyces ziwulingensis | reverse complement strand
CGTCGTGGACCCTTCCGCGCACATGGACTGGTACGGCGGGCCCACCGTCCTGGAGCACCTGGAGACCGTGCCGGTCGCGGCCGAGCCGGTCGACGCGCCGGCCAGGTTCCCGGTGCAGTACGTCATCCGGCACGGTGAGCAGCGGCACTACGCGGGCCAGGTGCTCTCGGGTGTCCTGCGGGTCGGCGACCGGGTGGTGGTCCATCCGTCCGGCGAGACCTCCGAGATCACCGGCATCGACGTGCTCGGCACGGCGGCCTCGGCGGCGTACGCGCCGCAGTCGGTCAGTCTGCGCCTCGCCGACCAGCGGGACGTCTCGCGCGGCGACATGATCACCGCGGGCGTGGACGCGCCGGTGCTCACCGAGGACGTGCGCGCCGCCGTCTGCCATCTCGCCGACCGCCCGCTGCGGGTCGGCGACCGGGTGCTGCTGCGGCACACCACCCGGACCGTGCGGGCGATCGTCAAGGACCTGGCGGGGGCCGACGCACTGGCCGCCAACGACCTCGGCCGGATCGTGCTGCGAGCCGCCGAGCCGCTGCCGCTGGACGACTACGCCGTCTCCCGGCGCACCGGCGCCTTCCTGCTGATCGACCCGGCCGACGGGGCCACCCTCACCGCCGGCATGGTCGCGCTCAGCCCTCCGGCGTGAGCCGGGGCCGCGGGCCGTCCGTGCGGCCGGTGCGCGGCGGCCGGGAGCCCGCCCGGTAGGGCGCGGGCCAGACGGCGCCCGGACCCTCGTAGCCCTGTTCGGCCGCCGCGTGCAGCGTCCAGTGCGGGTCGTAGAGGTGCGGGCGGGCCAGCGCGCAGAGGTCCGCGCGGCCGGCCAGGATCAGGGAGTTGACGTCGTCCCAGGACGAGATGGCGCCGACCGCGATCACCGGGACGCGGGCCTCGTGGCGGATCCGGTCGGCGTACGGCGTCTGGTACGAGCGCCCGAACTCCGGCCGCTCGTCGGTGACGACCTGCCCGGTGGAGACGTCGATCGCGTCGGCGCCGTGCGCGGCGAAGGCACGGGCGATCTCCACCGCCTCCTTGGCGCTGGTGCCGCCCTCGGCCCAGTCGGTGGCGGAGATCCGTACCGTCATGGGCCGCTCCTCGGGCCACTCGCCCCGCACCGCGTCGAAGACCTCCAGCGGGAAGCGGAGCCGTTTCTCCAGCGAGCCGCCGTAGGCGTCGGTGCGGTGGTTGGTGAGCGGGGAGAGGAAGCCGGAGAGCAGATAGCCGTGGGCGCAGTGCAGTTCGAGCAGGTCGAAACCGGCGCGGGCGGCGCGCCGGGCGGCTGCGGCGAACTCCTCGCGCAGGTCGGTGAGCCGGGCCCGGCACAGCGCGCGCGGCACCTGGCCGTGCTCCTGGTACGGCAGCGCGGAGGCGGCGACCAGCGGCCAGTTGCCGTCCGGAAGGGGTTCGTCCATGCCTTCCCACATCCGCCGGGTGGACCCTTTGCGTCCGCTGTGGCCGAGCTGCACGCCGATCGCGGTGCCGGGGGCCCGGGCGTGCGCGAACTCGGTGATCCGCCGCCACGCCGCCGCCTGACCGGCGGTGTACAGGCCCGCGCAGCCGGGGGTGATGCGGCCCTCGGGGCTGACACAGACCATCTCGGTCATCACCAGGCCGGCCCCGCCCAGCGCCCGGGCGCCGAGGTGGACGAAGTGGAGGTCGCCGGGGACGCCGTCGACGGCGGAGTACAGGGCCGTCGGGGAGACGACGACGCGGTTGCGCAGGGTCAGGCCGCGCAGCCGGAACGGGGTGAACATCGGCGGGGTGCCGGGCGGGCAGCCGAACTCGCGCTCCACCGCCTCGGTGAAGCGGGCGTCGCGCAGCCGCAGGTTGTCGTGGGTGACGCGGCGGCTGCGGGTGAGCAGGTTGAAGGCGAACTGGCGGGGCGGCTGGTCGAGATGGCGGCGCAGTTCCTCGAACCACTCCATGCTGGCCCGCGCGGCCCGTTGTGTGGAGGCGACGACGGGCCTGCGTTCCGCCTCGTAGGCCGCGAGCGCGCCGGGCACGTCCGGGTGTTCCGCGATGCTCGCGGCCAGCGCCACCGCGTCCTCGACGGCCAGCTTGGTGCCGGAGCCGATGGAGAAGTGGGCGGTGTGGGCGGCGTCGCCGATCAGGACGACGTTGCCGTACGACCAGTGCTCGTTGACCACCGTACGGAAGGCCGACCAGGCGGGTGTGCGGGTGGCAGTACGCAGGGGCCGGCCGCGGAGCGCGTCCGCGAAGATCCTGGCGCAGCGGTCGACGGCCTCGGGGACGCCGAGCGTGTCGAAGCCCGCGGCGCGCCACACCTCCTCGCGCATCTCCACGATCACGGTGGAGGCGTCGGGGGCGTAGGGGTAGCCGTGCAGTTGCAGCACGCCGTGCTCGGTCTCGGCGATCTCGAAGCGGAAGGCGTCGAAGGGGAAGTCGACGGCGAGCCAGAGGTAGCGGCAGCGGTGGGTGGTCAGGTGCGGGCGGAAGGCGTCGGCGTACGTCTCGCGGGTGGTGCTGTGCACGCCGTCGGCGGCGATCACCAGGTCGTGGGTGCGGGCGAGCCGGTCGGCGGGCGGGGCCTCGGTACGGGAGCGGAGGTCGACGCCGAGGGCGTGGCAGCGGGCGTGCAGGATCTCCAGGAGTCTTCTGCGGCCGAGGGCCGCGAAACGGTGGCCGCCGGCGGTCTGGCGGGTGTGCCGGTGGGTGAGGTGGATGTCGTCCCAGCGGACGTAGTGCTCACGGAGGGCCGCGTGGACCGCCGGGTCGGCGTGTTCCACGCCGCCGAGGGTCTCGTCGGAGAGGACCACGCCGAAGCCGAAGGTCTCCTGCGGGGGGTCGCGTTCCCAGAGGGTGATGTCCCGGGTGGGGGCGAGGCGTTTGAGGAGGGTGGCGGCGTAGAGCCCGGCGGGGCCGCCGCCGATGATCGCCACGCGCCGGGCGCTGTCGTCGGTCGACAAGCCGGCTCACCTCCCCTGCCACTTCGGGGGGCGTTTCGCGGTGAACGCCTCGTGGAATTCCCGGTAGTCCTCGCCGGTCATCAGGAGGGCCTGGGTGGCGGCGTCCAGTTCCAGGGCCGCGGCCAGGGGCATGTCCAGTTCGGCCGTCAGGAGGGCCTTGGTCTGGGCGTGGGCCAGGGCGGGGCCGGCGGCCAGGCGGCGGGCGAGGGTCTGGGCCCGCTCGTCGGCGCGGCCCTCCTCGGTCAGCTCGCCGACCAGGCCGATGCGCTCGGCCTCGGGGGCGTGGACCGGTTCGCCGAGCATCAGCAGCCGGGTGGCGTGGCCGAGGCCGACGACCCGGGGCAGCAGGTACGCGGCGCCCATGTCGCCGCCGGAGAGGCCGACGCGGGTGAAGAGGAAGACGAAGCGGGCCGAGGGGTCGGCGACCCGGAAGTCGGCCGCGAGGGCGAGGACGGCTCCGGCGCCGGCCGCCACGCCGTGCACGGCGGCGATCACCGGGAAGGGGCAGCCGCGGATCGCCCGGACCACCTGGCCGGTCATGCGGTTGAAGTCGAGGAGCCGGGCGGTGTCCAGGGAGAGGGTCGCGCCGATGATCTCGTCCACGTCGCCGCCGGAGCAGAAACCGCGGCCCTCGCCGGTCAGCACCAGGGCGCGCACGGCCCGTTCCCGGGAGAGTTCGGCGAGCAGGTCCCGCAGGTCGGCGTAGGCGCCGAAGGTGAGCGCGTTGAGTTTCCGGGGGCGGGCGAGGGTGACGGTGGCGACGCCGGCGGCGAGGTCGACGCGCAGATGCCGCCAGCGGGGGGTGGGGGCGGCGGAGCCGGTGAAGGAACTCATGAGGGGCGGCCTCCTCGGGCGGGCGGGACCTCACGGAGCACGGCACGGCACGGCGCAGCACGGGGCTGGGCCGGGCCGCCCTTCGAAGCTATCACCGTTCTGTAACTGTCGTCACGGGTGCGCGACAGGGCCCTTGAGGCGGCGCCGAAGGTCCCGGCCGGTGCCGGCGGTGCCCGTCGCAAGGTTCGGTCGAGTGGCGCAGTACTCTTCATATGGTTGAAAGCAGGACAGGACCACCTGCTCCACGATCGGACACCACTGTGCAAGATCTCCCCCGGGCCTCCGCCTCCTGGCGCATCGCGCTGCCGCACACCGCCGCGGCCGTGCCGGTCGCCCGTGCCCTGGTCCGTACGGCACTGGCCGACCTGAAGCACGGCGCGGACTGCGACACCGCGGAGCTGCTGACGGCGGAGCTGGTCGCCAACGCCGTGGAGCACACCTCCGACGAGCGGCCGATAGAGCTGGTGGTGGAGCTGCTGCCGACCGGCTGCCAGGTCGAGGTGCACGACCCGGACCCGGAGCCGCCGGGTGATCTGACCCGGCCCACCCTCGCCGAACCCGACCCGTGGCAGGAGGGCGGGCGCGGGCTGCTGCTGATCCGCGCTCTCAGCTCCTCCTGCGGGCACCGCCCCACCGACTCCGGCAAGGCGGTCTGGTTCACGCTTCCCGCGGTGCCCGCTCAGCGGCGTCCGGCGTGACGCCGCCGGTGGCGGCCAGCCGGGAGTTGCGGCGCCCGTAGAGGGCGTAGACCACCGCGCCCGCCACCAGGAAGACGGCGAACTGGATCCAGGTCTCCGCGCCCGTCTCGTACATCAGGTAGAGGCAGCAGGCGATGCCCAGCACCGGTGTCAGCGGGTAGAGCGGGACGCGGAAGGCGCGGGCCAGGGACGGCTCGCGGCGGCGCAGGGCGAGGACCGCGATGTTGACGACGGCCATGGTGGCGAGCGTGCCGATGGTGCACAGGTCGACCACCGCGTCCAGCGGCGCGAAGGCCGCCGGGAGGGCGAAGACGGCGCCGACGATCAGGGTGCCGGCCACCGGGGTGGCGGTGCGCGGCGAGACCTTCTCGAAGACCCGCGGGACCAGGCCGTCGCGGGACATCGACATCAGGATGCGGGTCTGGCCGTACATCACGGCGAGCACCACGGAGGCGATGGCGACCACCGCGCCGAAGGCGACGACGGCGCCGCCGGCGGTGGAGCCGGTGACCTGGTCGACGACGTAGGAGAGCGCGGCGGGCCGGCCGCCGACCTCGTCGCCGCCGATGGCGCCGATCGCGGCGAGGGCGACCGCGCAGTACAGCACGGTGACCAGGCCGATGCAGACCAGGATGGCCAGGGGGATGTCCCGGCGGGGGTTCTTCGCCTCCTCACCGGCGGTGGTGATCGCGTCGAAGCCGATGTACGAGAAGAAGGCGGCCGTGGTGCCCGCGCCGATGCCGCCGAGGCCGGCCGGGGAGAACGGGCTGAGGTTGCCGTCCTCGAAGGCGGTGAAGCCGATGGCGAGGAAGGCGACGAGGACGGCGAGCTTGAGGACGGCCATCGCGGCCGTCGCGCGGGCGCTCTCGCGCACGCCGCGCACCAGCAGGACGCAGGCCAGGGCGATGACGACGACGGCCGGGAGGTTGACCGCTCCGCCGTCGCCGGGCCCGGCGGAGAGCGCGTGCGGGAGCTGGATGCCGAGCACGCCGTCCAGCAGTTCGTTGACGTACTGGCTCCAGCCGACCGCGACCGCGGCGACCGACACGCCGTACTCCAGCAGCAGGCACCAGCCGACCAGGAAGGCCGTGGTCTCGCCGAGACCGGCGTAGGCGAAGGAGTACGACGATCCGGAGACCGGGATCGCGCCGCCCAGCTCGGCGAAGGCGAAGGCGGTGAAGACGCAGGTGACCGCCGCCAGCGCGAAGGAGACGACCACGGCGGGTCCGGCCTCGGCGACCGAGTCGGAGAGGCCGACGAAGATCCCGGTGCCGACGATCGCGCCGACACCGAAGCAGACCAGGTGGAAGAGGCCCATGGTGCGCTTCAGGCCGTGGCCGGCGCGGTCGGCGCCGGACTCGGCCACGAGGACGTGGGGGGATTTGATGCGGGGCATGCGGGTGGTGCTCGTTTCCGGTGGTGCGGGGGCGCGACGGTGGTCGCGGCCGAACGGCTCCGGAAGGGGTGGCTCCGGGTGCCGCCGGTCGGGACGGGCCTGGTCAGCCGAGGGTGGCGACCAGTACCGCCTTGATGGTGTGCAGCCGGTTCTCGGCCTGGTCGAAGACGATCGAGGCGTCCGACTCGAAGACCTCGTCGGTGACCTCCAGGGAGGTGCGGCCGTGCGCCTCGAAGATCTCCTGGCCGACCTTGGTGCCCAGGTCGTGGAAGGCGGGCAGGCAGTGCAGGAACTTCACGTCCGGGTTGCCGGTGGCGCGCAGCACGTCCGCGGTCACGGCGTACGGGGCGAGCGCCTCGATCCGCTCGGCCCAGACCTCCTTGGGCTCGCCCATGGAGACCCAGACGTCGGTGGCGACGAAGTCGGCGCCCCGGACGCCCTCGGTGACGTCCTCGGTGAGCGTGATGACCGCGCCGCTGTCCTCGGCCAGCCTGCGCGCCTCGGCGACGATCGCGGCGGCCGGCCAGTACGCCTCGGGGGCGACGACGCGGACGTCCATGCCGAGCAGGGCGCCGGTGATCAGGTAGGAGTTGCCCATGTTGAAGCGGGCGTCGCCGAGGTAGGCGAAGGCGGTCCGGTCGAGCGGCTTCGCGCAGTGCTCGGTCATGGTGAGCACGTCGGCGAGCATCTGGGTGGGGTGCCAGTCGTCGGTGAGGCCGTTGAAGACGGGGACCCCGGCGTACGCGGCCAGCTCCTCGACCTTGGCCTGGCTGTCCCCGCGGTACTCGATGCCGTCGTACATCCGGCCGAGTACCCGCGCGGTGTCCTTCACCGACTCCTTGTGGCCGATCTGCGACCCGGACGGGTCCAGATAGGTCGTGGAAGCGCCCTGGTCGGCGGCGGCGACCTCGAACGCGCAGCGGGTGCGCGTCGAGGTCTTCTCGAAGATCAGGGCGATGTTCCGCCCGTTGAGCCACCGCGTCTCCGTCCCGGCCCGCTTGGCCGCCTTCAGCTCGGCGGCCAGCGCGACCAGGCCGCGGAACTCCTCCGCGCCGAAGTCCAGCTCCTTGAGGAAGTGGCGGCCGGCGAGGGCGGTCGGGACAGTCGCCATGAGGGACGCTCCAGAAGTACGGGGATCGGGGACAGCGAACACTTGGAATACTATACGACCTGCTGAATTCTTATACGGAACCCGCCTGTACGGGGTCCCGCTGGACCGGGCAGCTCATGCAGCGTGGTCCGCCCCGGCCCCGGCCCAGTTCGCTGCCGGGGATCTCTATCACCTCGATGCCCTGTCGGCGCAGGTGCGTGTTGGTGGTGGCGTTGCGCTCGTAGGCGACCACGACGCCCGGCTCGACGGCCAGCACGTTGCAGCCGTCGTCCCACTGCTCCCGCTCGGCCGCGTGGACGTCCTGGGTGGCGGTGAGCACCCGGATCTCGCTCAGTCCGAGGGCGGCGGCGATCGCGCGGTGCATGTGCTCCGGCGGGTGGTCGGTGACCTTCAGCTCCTTGTCGCCGACGCCCGGCTCGATGGTGTAGGAGCGGAGCATGCCGAGCCCCGCGTACTGGGTGAAGGTGTCGCCGTCGACCATGGTCATCACGGTGTCGAGGTGCATGAAGGCACGGCTCTTCGGCAGGTCGAGGGCGACGATCGTGCGGGCCGAGCCGGCCGCGAAGAGCTTGTGGGCGAGCATCTCGACGGCCTGCGGGGTGGTGCGCTCGCTCATCCCGATCAGGACCGCGCCGCCCCCGATGACGAGGACGTCCCCGCCCTCGATGGTGGAGGGGTAGTCGGCCTGCCCCTCGGACCAGAGGTGGAAGCGCTCGTCGCGGAAGAGCGGGTGGTGGTGGTAGATCGCCTCGAAGTGCACGGTCTCGCGCTGCCGGGCCGGCCAGCGCATCGCGTTGATGGAGACGCCGTCGTAGATCCAGGCCGAGGTGTCCCGGGTGAAGAGGTGGTTGGGCAGCGGGCCGAGCAGGAAGTCGTCCAGCTCCATCGCGTGGAAGCGCACGGAGACCGGCTCGGGGTGGGCGTCGAGGAACTCCCGTTTGGTCATGCCGCCGACCAGCGCCTCGGCCAGTTCCGGGGCGGGCAGCTTCTCGAAGGCGGCCCGGAGGTGGTCCGTGGCCAGGACGCCGTACTCCTTCTCGTCGAAGACCCGGTCCAGGACCAGTTCCCGCGCGGCGGGCAGGTCGAGGGTCTCGGTGAGCAGATCGCCGAAGAGGTGTACGGCGACGCCGCGGTCGCGCAGTACGTCGGCGAACCCGTCGTGCTCGGCGCGCGCCCGGCGCACCCACAGCACGTCGTCGAAGAGAAGGGCGTCCTTGTTGCTCGGGGTGAGCCTTTTGAGCTCCAGATCCGGCCGGTGCAGGATGACGCGGCGGAGCCGCCCGGCTTCGGAGTCGACGTGGAATGCCATGACTCCATCCTGACCGGAATGCGGCCCGCGCACGCCCGGCGGACACCCGCCACCCGCCGCCCACTTTTCTCGTCCCCTTGACGATAAGAGCGGTTCCGCTTATCGTCGGACAGACGAGAAAGAGGGGGTTCCTCCGATGGCCGACATCACCCGGCGCCTGGGCTGGCGCCACCTGCGCGGCGCGCCCACCGCGCACATCCGCCACCACCGCGACGGGAAGCTGGTGCACGAAGGACCGGGGCTCAGCTTCTGGTTCCGGGCGCTGACCGCCGCGCTCTCCGAGATACCGGTCGAGGACCGGGAGCTGGCCATGACCTTCCGGGCCCGCACCTCGGACTTCCAGGACGTGTCGGTGCAGGCGACGGTCACCTACCGGATCGGCGACCCGGCGCTGGCCGCCGCCCGGCTGGACTTCTCCGTCGACCCCGACACCGGGGTCTGGCGCGGGGCGCCGCTGGAGCAACTGGGCACGCTGCTCACCGAGACCGCCCAGCAGCACGCGCTGGACGTGCTGGCCCGCACCCCGCTCGCGGCGGCGCTGGTGGACGGGGTGACGGCGGTGCGCGAACGCGTGGCGGCGGGGCTGGCGGCGGAGCCGCGGCTGCCCGCCACCGGCATCGAGATCGTGGCCGTACGCGTGGTGGCGCTGCGGCCCGAACCGGAGGTGGAGCGGGCGCTGCGCACGCCGGCCCGGGAGCAGATCCAGGAGGAGGCCGACCGGGCGACCTACCAGCGGCGGGCCGTCGCCGTCGAGCGCGAGCGGACCATCGCCGAGAACGAGCTGGCCAGCCAGATCGAACTCGCCCGGCGCGAGGAGCGGCTGGTGGAGCAGCGGGGGGCGAACACCCGGCGCGAGGCGGAGGAGAACGCGGCGGCGGACAAGGTGCGCGCGCAGGCCGAGGCGGCCCGCACGGTCAAGCTCGCCGAGGCCGAGGCCGCCCGCTCGGTGGCGCTGGCCCGCGCGGAGGCCCAGGCCGCGCGCGAGGTCGGCGAGGCACGGGCCGCGGCCCAGGCGGCCTGGCTGCGGGTCCACGCCGACGTCGACGTGGCCACCCTGCACGCGCTCACCGGCACCCGGCTCGCGGAGAACCTGCCGCGCATCGACCACGTGACGCTCTCGCCGGACGTGCTGACCGGACTGCTGGCGAAGCTCGGCGGCGAGGACCGGGGATGAGTCTCGCCCCGCGCGCCGTGCTGGTCCACCGCACCACGGAGTACGAGGAACTGGTGGCCCGGCACGGCACGCACGGGCAGGCCGCCTTCTTCCTCTCCTCCCGGGGCCGGGACATCGGGGAGGTCGCCGAACGCCACCGCCGCACCCGGCGGGCCCTGGCCGAGGTGGCCGCCGCGGTTCCGCTGAGCTGGCGGCAGGCCCGGGTGGAACGGGCCGACCTGGACCGTTTCCTGTTCGCCCCCGAGGACGTGGTGGTCGTGGTGGGGCAGGACGGGCTGGTGGCCAACGTGGCCAAGTACCTCGCCGGGCAGCCGGTGATCGGCGTCGATGGCGAGCCGGGACGCAACCCCGGTGTGCTGGTGCGGCACCGGGCCACCGACGCGGCGGCGCTGCTGCGGGGCGCCTTCACCGGCCGCGCGGACGAACTCACCATGGTCGAGGCGGTCGCCGACGACACCCAGCGGCTGGTCGCGCTCAACGAGATCTATCTCGGCGCCGTCGGACATCAGACGGCCAGATACCGCCTGGGCCTGGAGGGCGACGGGGGTGTCGTCGAGGCCCAGGCGTCGTCCGGGGTGCTGGTGGGCACCGGCACGGGGGCGACCGGATGGCTCCGGTCGGTGTGGCAGGAGCGGGGCAGCGCCCTGCCCCTGCCACACCCCACGGACGACCGCCTGCTCTGGTTCGTCCGCGAGGCGTGGCCCTCACCGGCCACCGGGACGTCCCTGGTGGCCGGCGAACTCACCGCCGCCGCCCGCCTGCGCCTCACCGTCGAGTCCGAACGCCTGGTCGTCTTCGGGGACGGCGTGGAGAGCGACGCGGTGGAGCTGACCTGGGGGCAGACGGTACGGGTGGGCAGGTGCGCGGAGAAGCTGCGGCTGCTGGGGTGAGCGGCCGGCCGGGTACGCCACTCCCCCGCCGCTCCCGGCCCCGGCCTCCGGCGGACTACAGCCTCGGGTCCACCGGCTCCGACTCCAGCGCCAGCACCCCGAACACCGCCTCGTGCACCCGCCACAGCGGCTCGCCGTCCGCGAGCCGGTCCAGCGCCTCCAGGCCGAGGGCGTACTCGCGGATCGCCAGCGACCGCTTGTGGTTCAGGAACCGGTGCCGCAGCCGGGCGAGGTGGTCGGGGCGCGTGTACTCCGGACCGTAGATGATCCGCAGGTACTCGCGGCCCCGGCACTTGAGGCCGGGCTGCACCAGACGCCCCTGGTCGTCGCGGACCAGCGCGCCGAGCGGCTTGACGACCATGCCCTCGCCGCCGCGGCCGGTCAGCTCCAGCCACCAGTCGACGCCGGCCCGTACCGACTCCGGGTCGCCGGTGTCGACGTACCGGCGCCCGGTGGTGCGGAGCAGGCCGGTGGTGTCGTGCCCGACGATCCGGTCGAGCAGGGCGAGCTGCTCGTCGTGCGGCAGGACGGCGAGGTCACGGCCCTGCACGGCGAGGATCTGGAACGGGGCCAGGCGGACGCCGCCCAGGCCGTCGGTGGTCCAGCAGTAGCGCCGGTAGGCGTCGGTGAACGCGGCCGCGTCGGCGGCGCGCTCCCGCTGCCGGCCCAGCAGGCCGCCGACGTCGACGCCTCTGCCCGCCGCCGACTCCAGCGCGGCCAGCGCGCCCGGGAACACCGCGCCGGCGGCGGCGCCCACGGCGGCGTACTGGGTGCGCAGCAGCCCGGACGCCTTCAGCGACCACGGCAGCAGCTCGGCGTCGAGCAGCATCCAGTCGGTGGACAGCTCGTCCCACAGTCCGGCCGCGCCGATCGCCGCGCGCAGCCGGCCGAGCAGTTCCTCGGTGACGGAGGCGTCGTCGAAGAAGGGGCGGCCGGTACGGGTGTAGAGCGACCCGGTGGGGCCGTCCACCCCGAAACGGGCGCGGGCCGCGTCCGCGTCCCGGCAGACCAGGGCCACCGCCCGCGAACCCATGTGCTTCTCCTCGCACACGACCCGCGCCACGCCGTCCGCCGCGTAGCTCGCGAACGCCTCCTCGGGGTGCTCCAGGTAGCCGTCCACGGCGGAGGTCGCGGTCGGCGCCATGGTCGGCGGGAGGTACGGCAGCAGCCTCGGGTCGGTCGCGAAGCGGCTCATCACCTCCAGCGCCGCCGCCGCGTTCTCCGCCCGCACGGCGATCCGCCCCTGGTGCCGGGTCTCCACCGCACGGCGGCCGTGCACGTCGGCCAGGTCCAGCGGCCGGCCGTCGTGCCCGCCGGGCGCCTCGGTGCGCAGCGGCCTGACCGGCTCGTACCAGACCCGCTCGGCGGGTACGTCCACGATCTCCCGTTCCGGCCAGCGCAGCGCGGTGAGCTTGCCGCCGAAGACGGCCCCGGTGTCCAGGCAGAGGGTGTTGTTCAGCCAGGTGGCCTCCGGGACCGGGGTGTGGCCGTAGACGACGGCGGCCCGGCCCCGGTAGTCCTCGGCCCACGGGTAGCGCACGGGCAGCCCGAACTCGTCGGTCTCGCCGGTGGTGTCGCCGTACAGCGCGTGGCTGCGGACCCGGCCGGAGGTACGGCCGTGGTACTTCTCCGGCAGCCCGGCGTGGCAGACCACGAGCCGGCCGCCGTCGAGCACGTAGTGGCTGACCAGGCCGTCGATGAACTCCCGTACCGCCGCGCGGAACTCCTCGCTCTCGCCGTCCATCTGCGCGACCGTCTCGGCGAGTCCGTGGGTGAGCCGGACGCCGCGGCCCTTGAGGTGGCGGCCGTACTTGTTCTCGTGGTTGCCGGGCACGCACAGCGCGCTTCCCGACTTCACCATGGACATCACACGGCGCAGCACGCCGGGGCTGTCGGGGCCGCGGTCCACGAGGTCGCCGACGAAGACGGCGGTGCGGCCCTCGGGGTGGGTGCCGTCGGTGTAGCCGAGCCTGCCGAGCAGGGTCTCCAGCTCCGAGGCGCAGCCGTGGACGTCGCCGATGATGTCGAAGGGACCGGTGAGGTGGGTGAGGTCGTTGAACCGCTTCTCGGTGACGACCGCGGCCCGGTCGATCTCCTCGGTGCCGCGCAGGACGTGCACCTTGCGGAAGCCCTCGCGTTCCAGTCCGCGCAGGGAGCGCCGCAGTTCGCGGATCTGCCGCTTGATGACCCGGCGGGGCATGTCGGCCCGGTCGGTGCGGGCCGCGTTGCGCGCGGCGCACACCTCCTCGGGCACGTCGAGCACGACGGCGATGGGCAGGACGTCGTGGCGGCGGGCCAGTTCGACGAGGGCGCGGCGCGAGTCCGACTGGACGCTGGTGGCGTCCACGACCGTGCGCCGGCCGGCGGCGAGCCGCTTGCCGGCGATGTGGTGCAGGACGTCGAAGGCGTCGCCGCTGGCGCCCTGGTCGTTCTCGTCGTCGGCGACCAGGCCGCGGCAGAGGTCGGAGGAGAGGACCTCGGTGGGTGCGAAGTGGCGGCGGGCGAAGGTGGACTTGCCCGAGCCGGAGGCGCCGATCAGCACGACGAGGGACAGGTCGGTGACGGGCAGGGCGCGTACGCCGGTGCCGGTGGTGGTCATGCGGCCTTCGCCTCCTTCTCGTGCGGGGTGGTCAGGGTGAACACGGCCATCTGGGTGGGCGGGCCGACCTCCGGGTCGTCGGGGCCGACGGGACGGAACTCCACCTGGTAGCCGTGGCGCGCGGCGACCGTCCCGGCCCAGGTGCGGAACTCCTCGCGGGTCCACTCGAAGCGGTGGTCACGGTGGCGGACGTGACCGGCCGGGAGGGTCTCCCAGCGCACGTTGTACTCCGCGTTCGGGGTGGTGACGACGACCGCGCGGGGGCGGGCGGAGCCGAACACCGCGTACTCCAGGGCGGGCAGCCGGGGCAGGTCGAGGTGCTCGATCACCTCGCTGAGCACGGCGGCGTCGTACCCCTTGAGCCGGGTGTCGGTGTAGGCGAGGGAACCCTGGAAGAGGCTGACGCGGGCGGCCTGGCGCTCGCCCATGCGGTCCGGTCTGAGCCGCCGGGCGGCGATGCCGAGCGCGCGCACCGACACGTCGGTGCCGACGATCTCGGTGAACCGGGGCTCCTTCAGCAGTTCCCGCACCAGGTGGCCCTCGCCGCAGCCGAGGTCGAGGACCCGGGCGGCGCCGCAGTCCCGCAGCGCGGCGAGGATCGCCTCGCGCCGCCGCACGGCGAGCGGCGCCGGCTGTTCCTCGGCCTCGGGCTCCGCCTCCGGCGCCACCGCGTTGTCGATCTCCTCCGGCGCGCTGTCGTCGGCCTCGGCGAGCCGGGCCAGCTCCAGCCGCTCCCGCGCCTCGCGCGTCAGCGACCAGCGGCGGGAGAGGTAGCGGTGGACGATCAACCGCTGCTCCGGGTGGCCGGGCAGCCAGCCCTCGCCGGTCCGCAGCAGCTTGTCCACCTCGTCGGCGGCGACCCAGTAGTGCTTGGCGTCGTCGAGGACCGGCAGGAGGACGTACAGGTGGCGCAGGGCCTGCGCGAGGGTGCGGGTCTCCGACTCCAGCACCAGGCGGACGTAGCGCGAATCGCCCCACTCGGGGAACTCGGGGTCCAGCCCGACGCTGTCCGCGGTGACGGTCCAGCCGAGCGGCGCGAAGAGCCGGCGGACCAGGTCGGCGCCGCCGCGGGCGGGCAGCGCGGGCACCTCGATCCGCAGCGGGCGCGGTGCGGCGGGCAGTTCGGGGCGGGCCCGGCAGACGCCGTGCAGGGCGCTGGAGAAGACGTTGCCGAGCGCGACGGCGAGCAGTGAGGAGGCCGCGTAGGGGCGGTCGTTGACGTACTGGGCGAGCGCCGCGTCGGGGGCGCCGCCGCGGCCCTTGCCCTTGCCGCGCCGGACCAGCGCCACCGCGTCCACCTCCAGCAGCAGCGCCGCCGTGCAGCGCTCGGGCCCGGCCTCGGGGTAGAGGACGTGGGCGGTGCCGAAGGAGGTGGCGAACGCCTGCGCCTTGTCGGGGTGCTTGTGCAGCAGGAAGCCGAGGTCGGTCGCCGGGCGCTCGGGGGTGCCGGTGGTGGTGACGGTCAGGAACATGCGTCCGAGTCTCCCGGGCGGCAGCCCCGGTGACCACCGGTTTTACCGGGCCGGGCGCCGTGCGGTCGCGCGGCGCCCGGCCCTTCCCTCAGGGGTGCGGGACGGGGGTCAGGAGAGCTGCGACTGGACCTGGGACGCGATCAGTTCCAGGTGGTCCAGGTCGTCCAGGTCGAGGACCTGGAGGTAGACGCGCTGGGAGCCGATCTCGGCGAAGCGGCCGATCCTGTCGACGACCTCGGCCGGGGAGCCGGCCAGGCCGTTCTCCTTCAGCTCCGCCACCTCGCGGCCGATCACGCCGGCCCGGCGGGCGACCTCGGCGTCGTCCCTGCCGACGCAGACGACGAAAGCGTTGGAGTAGGTCAGGGCGTCGGCCCCGCGCCCGGCCTCGTCGGCGGCGGTCCGGACCCGGCCGAACTGCCGCTCGGTGTCCTCCAGGGAGGCGAACGGGATGTTGAACTCGTCGGCGTACCGGGCGGCCAGCCGCGGGGTGCGGGTGGCGCCGTGGCCGCCGATGAGCACGGGCACCTTGGCCTGCGCGGGCTTGGGCAGGGCCGGCGACTCGGTGAGGTCGTAGTACGTGCCGTGGAAGTCGAAGGTCTTGCCGGGCTCGGTCGCCCACAGGCCGGTGACGATCGCGAGCTGCTCCTCCAGGCGGCCGAACTTCTCCTTGGGGAAGGGGATGCCGTACGCCTTGTGCTCCTCCTCGAACCAGCCGGCGCCCAGGCCCAGTTCGACGCGGCCGCCGGACATCTGGTCGACCTGGGCGACCTGGATGGCGAGCACGCCGGGCAGCCGGAAGGTGCCGGCGGTCATCAGCGTGCCGAGCTTGATGCGCTTGGTCTCGCGGGCGAGGCCGGCCAGGGTGATCCAGGCGTCGGTCGGCCCGGGGAGGCCGTCCGCGCCACCCATCTTCAGATAGTGGTCACTGCGGAAGAATGCGTCGAAACCGAGGTCCTCGGTGGCCTTCGCCACGGTGAGCAAGGTGTCGTAGGTCGCGCCCTGCTGGGGTTCGGTGAAAATGCGGAGATCCATGCCCTCCATCCTGCACGTTCACCCGGCATCCGGCGCCCAGGCCCCCCGGTCGGCGTCGGAACGCGTCCTAACCCGCTTCGCGCTGGCGCAGCGCCTCCTCTCCGTCCGCGAGGCGTTGCAGCATCCGCAGGACCCGGTCCCGGGACTCGTCGGCCGCGTCGATGGCCTCCATGCACTGCCAGTACGTGCTCTCGTCGTCCGCGGCGCAGGCCAGGCCGACGAGAGCGATGCCTATCTCGCCGAGCAGGGCGCCCAGGCGCAGCAGGGTCTGGCGGGCGTCGCCCAGTTCGGTGAGCTGGGCGGCGCGCAGTTCGCCGGGGGCCAGGTCGGGGGCGCGCAGCACTCCGCAGCCGCGGCCGGCCAGCTCGGTCAGCCCCAGTGCCTCACCGCGCAACTCCGGTGGCCCGGAGACCGCGAGGCGGCTCCCTATGGCCTGCGCCAGCGCCTGCGCCTGCCAGATCTCCGCCAGGATCTGCGGCACGTCGCCGCCGACGCTCAGTGCGCGTCTGCCCGTCAGGATGAGCCGCACCGCATCCATGCGCTGCCCCAGTCTGTCCCGACGCGCTCGCACGCGTCCGCCCGAACTCCACTGTCCACTACCCAGAGTGAGGGAGCCTGAGGCGAAAAGCCAGAGGTGAGGGGAAATCTGTGGACAACAAATCGGTCTCGATACAGGTTTTGACTACGAAGAGTGACTAAGCGGTGAGGGGGGCGGTCGGCCGCTCGGCCGGCCGGTCTCAGTCCTCCCGCGCTTTCGGCGCCGGGAACCGCAGTTCGTTGCGGTCGATCTTCGCCGCCAGCGCGGCCAACGGGTCGACGTCCAGCACCTCGCAGAGCTGGAGCAGGTAGGCGAGGACGTCGGCGACCTCGTCCCGGACGCGGTGCGCGGTGCCGGGGTCGTCCATCACCCGGGCGGACTCCTCGGGCGTCGACCACTGGAAGATCTCCAGGAGTTCGGACGCCTCGACGCTGAGCGCGGCGACGAGGTTCTTCGGGGTGTGGTACTGCCGCCAGTCCCGCGCGGCGGCGAAGTCGGCCAGTCTGCGCTGGAGTGCGAGGAGGTCCAGGGGTCGGTCGTTCACGGTTCCAGGTGTACCACCGTGGCGCCTGCCGCCCCGGCCGCCCAGGAGGCGTCGGAGACCGTGCCCACCAGCCGGATGTGCCCCCGCGCGCACATCCGGGCGGCCAGTTCCAGCAGCGCGGTGCGCTGGCACGGGTCCAGGCCCCGGTCGAAGCCGTCGGCCAGCACCGTGAGCGTCCGCAGGGCGGCGGGCACCTCGCCGGGCGCGTCGACCTCCAGCACGCCGGGGCCGGTGAGCAGCACCAACGCGAGTGCCAGGTAGCGCAGTTCGCCGTAACCGAGTCGGTCCAGGCCGGTGTGCGGGCCGTCGCCGCGGTCGAGCATGGCGCGGACCGTGCCGCCGCCGCCCAGTTCGGCCAGCACGTCCTCGACCGGCCCGGCGCAGCCGGCGCGCACCGCCGCGACGAGAAGCGCGTGGCGCCGGCCGCACTCGGCGCGGGTGCGCCACAGCACGTCGGCGAGGTTGTCGCAGCCGCCCAGGAGCCGGCCCGAGCCGACCGGCGCGGCGGCCCGCATCCGGCCGGGCCGCGGATCGCAGGCGAAGGCGGAGCGCAGCGCCACCACCGTCTGCTCGGCGGCGGCGAGCACCAGTCGCTGGCCGTCCGTCTTGCCGGCCACGCGCAACGGCAGCAGGGCGGTGCCGAGCCGGTCGTCGGGCAGCGGGGCGCGGGTCACCGGCGCGGTCCCGGCGGTGTGCCAGGCGGCCTGCACGGAGCGGCGCCCGGGGTCGCGCAGGGCGGTCTCCAGCAGGACCAGCCCGCGCGCGGTCAACCGCTCCCCCACGATCCGCAGTTCCGGCTCGGCCTGCACGGCGAGGTCCAGCCGCACCGGGCCCGCGGGACCGTCGGTGGTGCAGCCCAGGCGGAAGCCGCGGCGGTGCTGGGCGTCGGGGCGGGCCCGTTCGGGCACGCAGGCGGGCGGATCGGGGAAGACCGCGGCGAGTGCGGCGCCGCCGCCGAGCCGGGCCAGCGCCTCGTAGGCGCGCAGCGCACTGGTCTTGCCGCAGCCGCTGGGACCGGCGAGCAGGGTGAGCGGCCCGAAGGGCACGACGGTGCGCCGGTGCCCGGCGAAGGCGGACAACCGCAGTTCGGTGACGCGCGGACGGACCGGGTGCGCCCGGTCGTCGACGGTGGGTGCGGCGGGTGTGGGTGCGGGTGCCCCGGACGTCGGGGCGGGGGCGGCCGAGGCGGAGGACGCGGTCATGTGCGGACCGTAGGGCCGCGCTCGCCGGGCGAACCGTTCCGCCCCGACCGCTTCCTACGATCGGGGGACCGGGGCCGCCGCGCCCCGGCCGTCCCTCACATCCCGGGGACGCCGGCGCCCTCCATGACTCCGGTCACCTCGGTGCCGGCCGGGGTCAGCAGGAACACGTTCCGGTCGACCCGGTGCATCCCGCTCGCCAGGCCGAAGACGACACCCGTGCTGAAGTCGAGGACGCGCTTGGCGACGTCCCCCTCCGCCCCGGTGAGGTCCAGCAGTACCGGGATGCCCGCCATCAGTGTCTCGGCGACCTCGCGGGCGTCGGCGAAGACATTCACCCGCATCACCACGAAGCGGCGTCGCGCCTCCGTCTGCGCCTCCGGCAGCGCGCGGTGACCCACCGCGGACGGCCATGCGTCCCGCCCGCGCAACGGAACCACCTGGGCGAGCCCCTCCCACTGTTCATCGGTGACGTCGTGGCTGTTCACCGGCTCCCCCCGCTCCGACTCGCCTTCAATGCGTGCACCAGCCAATTCTTACGCCAAGTCACCCGTTCGGCCCAACAGCGACACGGTCGGCGACCGCTGCGCTCAGGCTCGTACGTCGCTCCTCGCGTCGGTTCTCGCGTCCTGACGGCTGGCCAGCGCCCAGATCACGAAGACGTCGATCGCCATCTGGATCACGGACCAGACGGGCGCGTACGGCAGGAAGAGGAACTGCGCGACAAGGCTCAGCGAGGCCAGCAGGATACCCGCGAAACGGGCCCAGGCCATGTCCTTGAGCAGGCCGTAACCCGTCACCAGGACCAGTGCGCCGAGGACCACGTGCAGGATGCCCCAGCCGGTGAGGTTCATCTCGTAGACGTAGCTGCCGATCCGGGCGTACACGTCGTCCCGGGCGATCGCCGCGATGCCCTGGAGCACGGCGAGCGCGCCGTTGCACAGCAGCATGACGCCCGCGAAGACGACTCCTCCCGTCACCCAGCCAGCGGACCGGCCGGAGGAGGCGGGGACCGTGGCGCCGGGGGAACGTGCGGCGTGCTGGCTCATGGGCGTCGTCCTCTCGCACAGACTTCTGCACCGGTTCTCGGCGGTGTTCCGAGCGTGGCCCCGGTGCGGGCGCCCGGCCATGCGGAGTACGCCGAACGGGTGAACCCGGTTTGGGTCGCAGAACATGCGTCCGGTGCCCGCCTCCCGTTGACTGACCGGACCCGGAGGGAACGCGGAGGAGCCCATGACCACGCCGTCGGACGCGGCCGCGCCACCGGCCGGGCGGTCGCCGCGGGAGACCGTGCTCGACCCCCGCTACCTGCGGCTGCTGCTGCTGTGCGTCCTGCTGGGGGTGCCGGTGGCCCTCGCCTGCTTCTTCTTCGTCGGGCTCCAGCACCTGCTCCAGCACTGGGTGTGGACCTCGCTGCCCGAGGCGGCCGGCTACGCCCGTCCGCCCTGGTGGTGGCCGCTGCCCGCGCTGGCCCTGGCGGGCCTGCTGCTGGCGCCGGTCGTGACCCGGATGCCGGGCGGCGGCGGCCATCTGCCGGTGGACGGGCTGGGCGGCGCGCCGGTGGGCCCGAAGGCGCTGCCCGGAGCGGTGCTGGCCGCGCTGGCCGGCCTGCCGCTGGGCGTGGTGCTCGGGCCGGAGGCGCCGCTGATGGCCGTCGGCAGCGGGCTGGCGCTGCTCGCGGTACGCCGGTCCGCCCCGCCCGACCCGGAGGTGCGCGCGGTCCTCGCGACGGCCGGTTCGACCGCCGCCATCTCCACCATCCTCGGCGGCCCGCTGGTCGCGGCGGTCCTGCTCATCGAGGGTGCCGGGCTGGCCGGCGCGAAGCTGGCCGCCCTGCTGCTGCCCTGTCTGCTGGCCAGCGCGGCCGGAGCGCTGGTCTTCACCGGCTTCGGCGACTGGACCGGGCTGAAGATCGGCGCGCTCTCCCTCCAGGACCTGCCGCCGCGGGCCGGCCCGGACGCGGGCGACTTCCTGTGGGGCGTGCCGGTGGCGGCCCTGATCGCGGTACTGATCGCGCTGGGCCGGGAACTGGGACGCTCCACGGTGACCTGGACGCGCCGGAACACCGCCTCACGGACCGTGCTGTGCGCCACGGCGGTCGGGGGCTGTCTCGCCGTCTACGCCCTGGTCACCGGACGTTCCCCGGCCGAGGCGGCGCTCTCCGGGCAGGCGGCGCTCGCCCAGCTCGCCGCGGCTCCGCACGCCTGGTCGGTGGGCGCGCTGCTCGCGCTCGTCGCCTGCAAGGGGCTGGCCTGGGGCATCGCGCTGGGCAGCCTGCGCGGCGGCCCGATCTTCCCGGCCGTCCTGCTGGGCACGGCGACGGCCATGGCCTGCTCGGGCCTGCCGGGGCTCGGTACGACACCGGCCCTCGCCCTGGGCATCTCCGCCGCCGCGTCGGCGGTGACCGGGCTGCCGCTGGCCGGCGCGGTACTGGCGGTACTGCTGCTGGGCGGTGACGCCCACGACCAGACGCCGCTGATCGTCACCGCGTCGGTCGTCGCCTTCCTCGTCGCCCGGCTGATGCGGCGCGGCCGGCCGCCGGAGCAGGCGGGAGGGGCACGGTGACCCGGGGGCCGGGACCGGGGCCGGGGCGGGGGCGGGGGCGGTCCACCGGGGACGCCGGCCCGCCGGGGCGGGTCCGGGGCGCGTGGCGGTGGGTACGGCCGTGGCTGCTGCGGGGGGCCGTCGCGGTGGTCGTGGTCGCCGCGTACTTCCTGCTCCCCCTGGACCGGCTGGGCCCCGAGCGGCCCGTCGTGAGCTGGGTGGTGTTCACGCTGGTCCTCGCCCTGGTGGCGGCGCTGCTGCTGCGCCAGGTCCGGCACGTCCTCACCGACCGCCCCGAGACCCGGCCCGGCCTCGCCATCGCCCTGCTGATGGTGCTCTCCCTGCACGTCTTCGCGGCCGCCTACTACGCCCTCGCCAAGGAGCCGGGCCAGTTCTCGGGGCTCCGCACCCGCCTGGACGGCCTGTACTTCACCGTCGTCACGCTCGCCACCGTCGGGTACGGGGACATCACCCCCCGGGGACAGTCGGCCCGCGTGGTCACGGTCGTGCAGATCGTGTACACGTTCGTCTTCCTGACGGCCTCCGCCACGGCCCTGACCCAGCGGGTGCGCAACCTGGTGGTCCGGCGGCTGGAACGGGACGGACGCGGCTGATCTGGCACCCGGCCCGTCGGGCCCGTCCGCCTGCCCCGCGAGGCGGACCTGCTTGTCAGCGTCCCCGTCGGCGCACTACTGTCACCACGCCTTGGTGAACGGGAAATCGGTGCGATACCGGTGCGGCCCTCGCCACTGTGATCGGGAAGTCCGGCTCCGGCCCCCTCGGGGGCAGCCACTGGGTCCCAGGGGATGTCCCCCTGGTCCGGGAAGGCGGAGCACGGGCGGTGGTACCCGTCAGCCAGGAGACCGGCCAAGGCGCGTCGTCCATCCACGAGGTGCTGGAGAGGGTCTGCTGAGCCATGCACATAGCCGAGGGCTTTCTGCCTCCGGCGCACGCGATCGCCTGGAGTGTCGCGTCCGCGCCGTTCGTCGTCCACGGAGTCCGCTCCCTCACGCGTGAGGTCCGAGAGCACCCGGAGAGCACTCTGCTCCTCGGCGCCTCCGGTGCCTTCACCTTCGTCCTGTCCGCGCTGAAGATCCCGTCGGTGACCGGGAGTTGCTCCCACCCCACCGGCACCGGGCTGGGCGCCGTCCTGTTCCGGCCGCCGATCATGGCGGTGCTCGGCACCATCACCCTGCTGTTCCAGGCGCTGCTGCTGGCGCACGGCGGCCTGACCACGCTCGGCGCCAACGTCTTCTCCATGGCGATCGTCGGCCCCTGGGCCGGATACGCCGTCTACCGGCTGCTGCGCCGCTACGACGCGCCGCTGATGGCGGCGGTGTTCTTCGGCGCGTTCGTCGCCGACCTGTCCACGTACTGCGTGACCAGCGTGCAGTTGGCGCTGGCCTTCCCCGACCCGGGCAGCGGGTTCTGGGGCGCGCTCGGCAAGTTCGGCTCCATCTTCGCCGTCACGCAGATCCCGCTCGCGGTCAGCGAGGGGCTGCTCACCGTGCTGGTGATGCGGCTGCTGGTGCAGTCCAGCAAGGGCGAACTGACCCGCCTCGGCGTGCTGCTGACGCGACCGGCGAAAAGCGAGACCGGCGAGAAGGACGAGACGGGCGAGAAGGGCGAGAAGCAGGAGGTGGTGGCCCCGTGAAGCGCCACACGAAGATCAACGCACTGCTGCTGCTCGCGGTGGCCGCGCTCGCCGTGTTCCCGCTGGTGTTCGGCCTCGGCGACCACAAGGAGGAGCCGTTCGCGGGTGCGGACGCCGAGGCGGAGACGGCGATCACCGAGATCAGCCCGGACTACGAGCCGTGGTTCTCGCCGCTGTACGAACCACCCTCCGGGGAGGTCGAGTCGGCGCTGTTCGCCCTCCAGGCCGCGCTCGGCGCCGGTGTGCTGGCGTACTACTTCGGGGTGCGCCGGGGCCGCCGCCAGGGCGAGGAACGGGCCCTGGCGGCCCGGCAGGACACCCACGCGGCTCCCGGGGCCGGCGGGGCCGAGATTCACGGGGTCGAGGTTCATGGCGCCCACGACGTCCACGAGGACGCCTGAGTGCTGCCGATCGACGCGGCGGCGCACAGCAGCCGCTGGCGCCGCCGCCACCCCGTGGACAAGGCCGTGCTCGGGCTGGGCCTCACGGTGCTCGCGATCTCCCTGCCGGCCTGGCCGGGGGCGGCGCTGGTGCTGGTGACGGCGGTGGCCGTGCTGCTCGGCCCGGCGGGTGTCCCCCCGCGCGCGCTCTGGCGGGCCTACCGGGTGCCGCTGGGCTTCTGCCTGACGGGCGCGCTGCCGCTGCTGGTACGGGTCGGCGGCCCGGACGGTTTCGTGGGCGCCGCCCCGGACGGGCCGGTCCGCGCCGCCGAGCTGCTGCTGCGCACCTCGGCGGCGTCCCTCGGGGTGCTCCTGTTCGCCTTCACCACCCCGATGTCCGACCTGCTGCCCCGGCTGGTGCGGGCCGGGGTGCCGGCACCGGTCGTGGACGTCGCGCTGGTGACGTACCGGATGAGCTTCCTGCTCCTGGACTCGGTGCGGCGCGTCCGCCGGTCGCAGGCGGCGCGGCTCGGGCACACCACGCGGGCGGCGGCCTGGCGTTCGCTCGGCGGGCTGGCCGCGACCGCGTTCGTGCGGGCCTTCGACCGGGCGGCGCGGCTCCAGGCGGGGCTGGCCGGGCGCGGCTACGACGGCACCCTGCGCGTCCTGGTGCCCGAGTCCCGCGTCTCGGTCCGCTTCACGGCCGCGAGCCTGGCGCTGCTCGCCGCCCTGACCACCCTCACCCTCCTCCTGAAACCCGCGCTGACATCCGTACTGACATCCGTACTGGCACCCGTACCGGAGAGGTCCCTGCCGTGAGCGAGTCCGGCGCCCTGGTCGCCCTGCGGGGCGCGTCCTTCGCCTACGAGGAGGGCCCGGTCGTGCTCGACGGCCTGGACTTCGACGTCCGCGAGGGCCGCGCGCTCGCCCTGCTGGGCCGCAACGGCAGCGGCAAGACGACGCTGATGCGGCTGCTCAGCGGCGGACTGCGCCCGCGTACGGGGTGGTTGTCGGTCGACGGCCGGCGGGTGAGGTACGACCGCGAGGGGCTGACCCGGCTGCGGACCGCGGTCCAGTTGGTGGTGCAGGACCCCGACGACCAGCTCTTCGCCGCCTCCGTCGCGCAGGACGTGTCCTTCGGGCCGCTCAACCTCGGGCTGCCGGACCCGGAGGTACGGGCCCGGGTGGCGCGGGCGCTCGACGCGCTGGACATCGCCGCGCTGGCGGACCGGCCCACGCATCTGCTGTCGTACGGGCAGCGCAAGCGGGCCGCGATCGCCGGTGCCGTCGCGATGCGGCCGCGGGTGCTGATCCTCGACGAGCCGACGGCCGGGCTGGACCCGGACGGACAGGAACGGCTGCTGGCCACCCTCGACGGGCTCCGCGCGGCCGGTACGACGGTGGTGATGGCGACCCACGACGTCGACCTGGCCCTGCGCTGGGCCGACGACGCGGCCCTGCTCACCCCCGAGGGCGCGCACACCGGGCCCGCGGCCGCCACGCTGGCCCGTACGGACCTGCTCGCGCGGGCGGGTCTGCGGCTGCCCTGGGGGGTGGCGGCGGCGCACCTCCTGTGCGCCCAGGGCCTGCTGTCGGACCCGGCGAAGGGGCCGCGGACGGCGGAGGAACTGGCCGCGGTGGCCGGAACGCACCGGGTCCCGGCCGCCGACCGGCGCACCGGCCGGCCACCCGCCTGACCCGTTTCCCGGGCGGTTAAGCATCGCGGGTCACGCTTTCGAAGAGAACAAGGTCACAATCATGCCCTCTGCTCCTCGTCCGCCCTCCTGCCCTAGCATCCGAGCATGACGGTCCTGCCTGACGACGGGCTCTCCCTCGCGGCCGAGTTCCCCGACCCGACACATGAGCAGTGGCAGCACCTCGTGGCCGGTGTGCTGCGCAAGTCGGGCGCGGAGGTCTCGGACGCCGAGGCGGAGCACAAGCTGTCCACCGCACTGGAGGACGGGCTGCGCACCCGGCCCCTGTACACCGCGCGCGACACCGCGCCCGACCCCGGCCCGCCCGGTTTCGCGCCCTTCGTCCGCGGAGGCCGCGCCGAGGGGAACACCGGCGGCGGCTGGGACGTGCGCCAGCGCCACACCACCGCCGACGCGAGCACCGTCCTCGCCGATCTGGAGAACGGCGTCACCTCGCTGTGGCTCGCCGTCGGCGAGGGGTCCGGCATCGAGGTCGCCGCGCTCGGCTCCGTGCTGGACGGCGTCCACCTGGACCTGGCCCCGGTGATCCTGGACGCCGGCGCCGAGACCGGTCCGGCCGCGCGCCGGCTGCTCGGCCTGTACGAGGAGCGGGGCGTCGCGGCGGACGCCGTGCGCGGCAACCTGGGCGCCGACCCGCTGGGCCACGAGGCCCGCACCGGCCGCCCGTACGACTTCGCCGCCGCGGCCGAGGAGGTCCGGCTCCGCGCCGACCGGTATCCGGGGCTGCGGGCGATGACGGTGGACGCCCTGCCGTACCACGAGGCGGGGGGCTCGGCGGCACAGGAGCTGGGCTGCGCGCTGGCGACCGGGGTGGCCTACCTGCGCGAGCTGACCGGCGCCGGGCTCAGTGTCGAACAGGCTTGCGCGCAACTGGAGTTCCGGTACGCGGCCACCGCGGATCAGTTCCTGACCGTCGCCAAGCTGCGGGCGGCGCGGCGGCTGTGGGCGCGGGTGGCCGAGGTCAGCGGGGCGCCCCGGGCGGGTGCCCAGCTCCAGCACGCGGTGACCTCACCGGTGATGATGACCCGCCGCGACCCGTATGTGAACATGCTGCGCACCACCGTCGCCGCGCTGGCCGCCGGGGTCGGCGGGGCGGACGCCGTGACCGTGCTCCCCTTCGACCACTCGCTCGGCTCGCCGGACGCCTTCGCGCGCCGCATCGCCCGCAACACCTCGACCATCCTCATCGAGGAGTCGCACCTGTCCCGGGTGATCGACCCGGCGGGCGGTTCCTGGTACGTGGAGCGGCTCACCGATGAACTGGCGCACTCCGCCTGGGAGTTCTTCCAGGGCATCGAGCGGGCGGGTGGACAGGGCGCGGCGCTGCGGTCCGGGGCGATCGGCGAGCGCGTCGCCGAGACCTGGGCGGCGCGGAGCGTGAAGCTGGCGAAGCGGCGGGAGCCGGTGACGGGGGTCAGCGAGTTCCCGCACCTGGCCGAGAAGCCGGTGGTGCGCGCTCCGGCGCCCGAGCCGCTGTCCGGGGGGCTGCCCCGGGTGCGGCGGGACGAGGCGTTCGAGGCGCTGCGGGCCCGTTCCGACGCCCACCTCGCCGCGACCGGCGCCCGGCCCCGGGTGTACCTGGCCGCCCTCGGCCCGGCCGCCGCCCACACCGCCCGGCTCTCCTTCGCCGCCAACCTCTTCCAGGCCGGCGGCATCGAGCCGGTGACCGAGGGACCGTTCGAGGAGAGCGGGGCGGCCGAGGTGTGCCTGTGCTCCAGTGACGCGGTGTACGAGGAGCAGGCCGGGGCGGCCGTGCAGCGGCTGCGCGCCGCGGGTGCCGGGCACGTGTTCCTGGCCGGCCGTCCCGGGGCGTACCCGGGCGTCGACACCCATGTCTTCGCCGGCTGCGACGCCGTGTCCGTGCTGACCGCCACGCTCGACCGCATGGGAGTGTCCTGATGACAGCGCCGGGTATCCCCGACTTCTCGTCGGTCGAGCTGGGGACGCCGGCCGTCGACGCCGGGCCCGAGGAGTGGCGTACGGCGGTGAAGAAGGCCACCGGCGGCGACGACCTGCCCTGGGAGACGCCGGAGGGCATCGCGGTCAAGCCGCTGTACACCGGGCAGGACCTGGAGGGCCTGGACTTCCTCGGCACCTACCCGGGCATCGCCCCGTACCTGCGCGGCCCGTACCCGACGATGTACGTCAACCAGCCCTGGACGATCCGGCAGTACGCGGGGTTCTCCACGGCCGAGGAGTCCAACGCCTTCTACCGGCGCAACCTCGCGGCCGGGCAGAAGGGCCTCTCCGTCGCCTTCGACCTGCCCACCCACCGCGGCTACGACAGCGACCACCCGCGGGTCACCGGTGACGTCGGCATGGCGGGCGTGGCCATCGACTCGATCCTGGACATGCGGCAGCTCTTCGACGGCATCCCGCTGGACCGGATGACGGTGTCGATGACGATGAACGGCGCGGTGCTGCCGGTGCTGGCGCTGTACATCGTGGCCGCCGAGGAGCAGGGGGTGGCGCCGGAGAAGCTGGCCGGGACCATCCAGAACGACATCCTCAAGGAGTTCATGGTCCGCAACACCTACATCTACCCGCCGAAGCCGTCGATGCGGATCATCTCCGACATCTTCGCGTACACCTCGCGGCGGATGCCCCGCTACAACTCGATCTCCATCTCCGGCTACCACATCCAGGAGGCCGGGGCCACCGCCGACCTGGAACTGGCGTACACCCTCGCGGACGGCGTGGAGTACATCCGGGCCGGGCGGGAGGCGGGCCTGGACGTGGACGCGTTCGCGCCCCGGCTGTCGTTCTTCTGGGCGATCGGCATGAACTTCTTCATGGAGATCGCCAAGCTCCGCGCGGCCCGGCTGCTGTGGGCGAAGCTGGTGAAGCAGTTCGACCCGCAGAACGCCAAGTCGCTGTCGCTGCGCACCCATTCGCAGACCTCGGGCTGGTCGCTGACCGCGCAGGACGTCTTCAACAACGTCACGCGTACCTGCGTGGAGGCGATGGCCGCCACCCAGGGCCACACCCAGTCGCTGCACACCAACGCCCTCGACGAGGCGCTCGCGCTGCCCACCGACTTCTCCGCCCGCATCGCCCGCAACACCCAGCTCCTCATCCAGCAGGAGTCGGGCACCAACCGGGTGATCGACCCGTGGGGCGGCAGCGCGTACGTGGAGAAGCTGACCTACGACCTGGCGCGGCGCGCCTGGCAGCACATCCAGGAGGTGGAGGCGGCGGGCGGCATGGCGCAGGCCATCGACGCCGGCATCCCCAAGCTGCGGGTGGAGGAGGCCGCCGCCCGCACCCAGGCGCGGATCGACTCCGGGCGGCAGCCGGTGATCGGCGTGAACAAGTACCGGGTGGAGACCGACGAGCGGATCGACGTCCGCGCGGTCGACAACTCCTCGGTCCGCGCCCAGCAGCTCGCCAAGCTGCGCAGGCTGCGCGAGGAGCGGGACGAGGGCGCCTGCCGGGCCGCGCTGGAGGCGCTGACCCGGGCGGCCGACGGTGAGGGCAACCTGCTGGAGCTGGCCGTGGACGCCGCCCGCGCCAAGGCCACAGTGGGCGAGATCTCGGACGCGCTGGAGAAGGTGTACGGGCGGCACGCCGGGCAGATCCGTACGATCTCCGGTGTGTACCGGGGCGAGGCAGGAGCGTCGACCGGCGTGGACCGCACCCGCGCGCTGGTGGACTCCTTCGCCGAGGCCGAGGGCCGCCGGCCGCGCATCCTGGTCGCCAAGATGGGCCAGGACGGCCACGACCGCGGCCAGAAGGTGATCGCGACCGCCTTCGCCGACCTCGGCTTCGACGTGGACGTCGGCCCGCTCTTCCAGACCCCGGCCGAGGTGGCCCGGCAGGCCGTCGAGGCCGACGTGCACATCGTCGGGGTGTCCTCGCTGGCCGCCGGTCACCTCACCCTCGTCCCGGCCCTGCGCGAGCGGCTCGCCGAGGAGGGCCGCGAGGACATCATGGTCGTGGTGGGCGGCGTGATCCCGCCGCAGGACGTGCCGACCCTGCTGGAGATGGGCGCGGCCGCGGTCTTCCCGCCGGGGACGGTGATCCCGGACGCCGCGTACGACCTGGTGGCGCGCCTCGCGGCGGACCTCGGTCACGGCGACGGCTGAGGCACCGGCGCGATGGCCATGGACCTGGACACGTACGTCAAGGGTGTCCTGGACGGCAAGCGGGCGGTGATCGCGCGGGCGATCACCCTCGTGGAGTCCACCCGCCCCCAGCACCGGGCGCTCGCCCAGGAACTGCTGACCCGGCTGCTGCCACACAGCGGCAAGGCCCGGCGGATCGGGGTCAGCGGGGTGCCCGGGGTGGGCAAGTCGACGTTCGTGGACACCTTCGGCACGATGCTGACCGGGCTCGGGCACCGGGTGGCGGTGCTCGCGGTGGACCCCTCCTCCAGCCGGACCGGCGGGTCGATCCTCGGCGACAAGACCCGGATGGAACGCCTGGCCGTCGACCCGGCGGCGTTCGTCCGCCCCTCCCCCACCGCGGGCACCCTCGGCGGGGTGGCGAAGGCGACCCGCGAGTCGATCGTGGTGATGGAGGCCGCCGGGTACGACGTGGTGCTCGTCGAGACGGTCGGGGTCGGCCAGTCCGAGACGGCCGTCGCCGACATGGTCGACACCTTCCTGCTGCTCACCCTGGCCCGTACCGGCGACCAGTTGCAGGGCATCAAGAAGGGCGTCCTGGAACTGGCCGACGTGATCGCCGTGAACAAGGCGGACGGCCCGCACGAACGGGACGCGCGGGCGGCGGCCCGGGAACTGGCGGGCGCCCTGCGGCTGATGCACGGCAAGGACGCGTTCTGGACCCCGCCGGTGCTCAGTTGCAGTGCCCGGGAGTCGACCGGCCTGGACACCGTCTGGGACCGGCTGGAGCAGCACCGCACGCTGCTGGACTCCTCCGGGCGGCTCGCCGAGCGGCGCCGCGACCAGCAGGTCCACTGGGCCTGGACCATGGTCCGCGACGAACTGCTGGGCCGGCTGCACGCCGATCCGGCCGTCCGTTCCCTGGCCCCGGGCCTTGAGCGCCGGGTGCGGGACGGGGAGCT
Source organism: Streptomyces ziwulingensis (assembly GCF_039542605.1). Taxonomy (NCBI): domain Bacteria; kingdom Bacillati; phylum Actinomycetota; class Actinomycetes; order Kitasatosporales; family Streptomycetaceae; genus Streptomyces; species Streptomyces ziwulingensis. The sequence goes on along the minus strand of NZ_BAABIG010000062.1, from coordinate 25,392 downwards.
GACGGCCACCCGGGCGGCCGAGGAGATCCTGGCCGCCTTCCGGTGGGACGCCGGAGGACGGTAGGTATGCTCGCGGCCGGGCCCACCGCCCGACGACCACTCCGACCAGCGCGAGCGGCGAGACCACCGAGAGCAGCGAGAACGCCACCGTGACGACGTACGACCACGTACACGACCACGCGGACCACGTGTACGACTACGAGAAGGACGGCGCGGAGATCTACCGGCGGTCCTTCGCCACCATCCGCGCGGAGGCCGGTCTCGGCTCCCTGCCCGAGGACGTCGGCCGGGTCGCGGTCCGCATGATCCACGCCTGTGGCATGGTCGACCTCGTCGAGGACCTGGCGTACTCGCCGGACGTGGTGCGGCGCGCCCGCGCCGCGCTGCGCGCCGGGGCGCCCGTCCTGTGCGACGTGCGGATGGTGGCGGCCGGCGTCACCCGGGCCCGGCTGCCCGCGGCCAACGAGGTGCTGTGCACCCTCTCCGACCCGGCCGTCCCCGAGCTGGCGGCGCGGCTCGGCACGACCCGCAGCGCCGCCGCGCTGGAGCTGTGGCGGGAGCGGCTGGACGGTGCCGTGGTCGCCGTCGGCAACGCGCCCACGGCCCTGTTCCGGCTGCTGGAGATGGTCGGTCAGGGAGGTGCGGGGGCGCCCCGGCCGGCCGCCGTCATCGGGGTGCCGGTCGGCTTCGTCGGGGCCGCCGAGTCCAAGGACGCCCTCGCCGCCAACCCGTTCGGCCTGGAGTACCTGGTGGTGCGCGGCCGGCGCGGGGGAAGCGCGATGGCCGCCGCCGCGGTCAACGCGCTCGCCTGCGAGGAGGAGTGAGCGGCGGCCGTGGTGCCGGGCACTGAACCGGGTGCGGGGCGGGGTCAGAGGGCGAGCCGGCGCACCGCGTCCAGCGGGTCGCAGGCCACCGGCACCCCGGCGGGCAGCGGCGGCCTGCGCACCACGACCACCGGCAGGCCCGCCTCGCGGGCGGCCGTCAGTTTCGGCGCGGTCGCCGCTCCCCCGCTGTCCTTGGTGACCAGCACGTCGATCCGGTGCCGGCGCAGCACCTCGCGCTCCCCGGCGAGGGAGAACGGGCCCCGGTCGAGCAGTACCTCCATGCGCGGCGGGTACGGCGGCTCGGGCGCCTCCACGGACCGTACGAGGAACCAGAGGCCGTCCGGGGCGGCGAAGGCGGCCAGTCCCATCCGGCCGGTGGTGAGGAACACCCGCGTGCCGAGGGCGGGCAGCAGCGCGGCGGCCTCCGTCAGGGAACCGGCCTCGTGCCAGCGGTCCCCCTCGACCGGCGTCCAGCCGGGGCGGCGCAGGGCGAGCAGCGGCACACCGGTGGCGGCGGCGGCGCGGGCCGCGTTGCGGCTGATGCCCGCGGCGAAGGGGTGGGTGGCGTCGACGAGGGCGTCCACCGCGTGCCCGCGCAGCCAGTCGGCGAGCCCGCCGGCGCCGCCGAAGCCGCCGACGCGCAGCTCACCGGGCGGCGTCCGGGGCGCGGCCACCCGTCCCGCCAGCGAGGTGGTCACCCGCAGGTCCGGCCGTGCGGTGCCGGCCAGCAGTTCGGCCAGACGGCGGGCCTCACCGGTCCCCCCGAGGATCAGCACATGCACGGCTCCCCCTGCGGCGGGCTCGTCATTCGGTTCCCTTCCAGGTGGTGCGGCATGAGCAGCGAGGCCAGGGGCGGTCGCGGCGCCCAACTGAAGCACACCGGTCTGCGGCCCGGCTGGACCACCGGTGCCTGCGCGACCGCGGCGACCACCGCCGCGTACACCGCCTGGCTCACCGGCGACTTCCCCGACCCGGTGACGATCACCCTGCCCCGGGGGCAGACGCCGGCGTTCGCGCTCGCCGCCGAGGAGCTGACGGAGACCTCCGCGATGGCGGGGATCGTGAAGGACGCGGGCGACGACCCGGACGTCACGCACGGGGCGCTGGTCCGGGCGACGGTACGGCCGCTGCCCGCCGGCACCGGCGTCGTCTTCCGGGCGGGCCCCGGCGTGGGCACGGTCACCAGACCCGGACTGCCGCTCCCGGTCGGCGAGCCGGCCGTCAACCCCGTACCGCGCCGCATGATGCGCGAGCACGTCGCGCGCGTCGCCGAACGGTACGGCGGCAGCGGCGACGTGGAGATCACCGTCTCCGTCGACGACGGCGAGGAACTCGCCCGCTCCACCTGGAACCCCCGGCTCGGCATCCTCGGCGGCCTCTCCGTGCTGGGCACCACCGGGATCGTGGTGCCGTACTCGTGCTCGGCGTGGATCGACTCGATCCGGCGCGGGGTGGACGTGGCGCGGGCCGCCGGGCGCACCCATGTCGCCGGCTGCACCGGCTCGACCTCGGAGAGGACGGTCGTCGCCGAGTACGGGCTGCCCGAGGAGGCGCTGCTGGACATGGGCGACTTCGCGGGCGCGGTGCTCAAGTACGTACGGCGCCACCCGGTGGACCGCCTGACCCTGTGCGGCGGTTTCGCCAAGCTCTCCAAACTCGCGGCGGGCCACCTCGACCTGCACTCCGCCCGCTCCCAGGTCGACAAGGCGCTGCTGGCCCGGCTCGCCCGGCAGGGCGGCGCGGACGGGACGCTGGCCGCCGCGGTGGCCGCCGCCCACACCGGCCTGGAGGCGCTGGGGCTGTGCCGGGCGGCCGGCGTACCGCTCGGCGACCTGGTGGCCACGGCCGCCCGCGACGAGGCGCTGGCCGTACTGCGCGGCGCACCGGTCACGGTGGACGTGCTCTGCATCGACCGGGCCGGGACGGTGGTGGGCCGCAGCGACGGGTGAGCGGGGGCGGCGGTCAGCGGGCGGGGCCGTCCTGGGCGTCACCGGTCTTCTGTACGGCCCACTGCGTCACCGGCATCGCCTGCCGCCACCCGGTGAAGCCGCCCACCGGTACGGCGTGCGCGACGGCGAGGCGGACCAGTTCGCCGCCGTGCAGCCGGCGGGCGTCGGCGAGCAGCGCCTCCGACTCCAGCGTGACGGTGTTGGCGACCAGCCGGCCGCCGGCCGGGAGCGCCTCCCAGCAGGTCCGGAGCAGCCCCGGTTCGGTGAGTCCGCCGCCGACGAACACCGCGTCGGGCGGCGGGAGTTGCGTCAGTACGGCGGGCGCGGCGCCGGTGACGACGCGCAGGCCGGGGACACCGAGCCGGTCGGCGTTGCGGACGATGCGCGCGGCCCGCCCGGGGTCGCGTTCGACAGTGACCGCCCGGCAGGAGGGGTGGGTGCGCAGCCACTCGATCGCGACCGAGCCGGAGCCGCCGCCGATGTCCCACAGCAGTTCGCCGGGGGCCGGGGCGAGCGCGCCGAGGGTCGCGGCACGCACCTGCCGCTTGGTGAGCTGTCCGTCGTGCTCGTACGCCGTGTCCGGCAGGCCCGGCACCGCGCCCAGGCGCAGGGCGTCCGGGGCGCGGCGGCACTCGACGGCGACGACGTTGAGGGGGTCGCCGGCCGGGTGCGTCCAGTCCTCGGCGGCGGTCTCGTCGCCGGTGTGCTCCTCCGGGGCGCCGAGCCGTTCGAGCACCCGCAGGCGGCTCGGCCCGAAGCCCCGGTCGCGCAGGAGGGCGGCGACGGCGGCCGGGGTGGTGGCGTCGGCGCTCAGTACGAGCAGCCGGCGGCCGTGGTGCAGGGCGGCGGCGAGCCGGGCCGCCGGGCGGCCGACGAGCGTGACCACCTCCACGTCCTCCAGCGGCCAGCCGAGCCGGGCGGCGGCGTAGGAGACGGACGAGGGGTGCGGCAGGACGTGCACGGCACCGGCGCCCAGTACCTCGGTGAGGGCGCGTCCGATGCCGTAGAACATGGGATCGCCGCTGGCCAGCACGGCGATCCGGCGGCCGGTGTGCGCGGCGAGCAGGCCGGGGACGGCGGGCCGCAGCGGCGAGGGCCAGGCGATCCGCTCCCCGGCGCACTCGGGCGGCAGCAGGTCCAGTTGGCGGGGGCCGCCGATCAGGACCTCCGCGTCGCGCAGGACGGTGTGGGAGGCGGCGGGGACACCCGGCCAGCCGTCGGCCCCGATCCCGACGACGGTCACGGCGGCGGGGGTGGCGGGGCGGGCGGGGCGGGCGGGGCGCACGGCTCGTTCCTCGGGGCTCACGTCTCGGGTCTCACGTCTCGGGGCGGGGACCTCGCACTTTACGGGGCGGTGGCCTCGTGGCTCACGGGTGGTGGCCTCGTGGCTCACGGCTGGCGGGCGATCCGTGCGGGGCGCGGCGCAGGACGGTCGGTCGCGCGGAGGTGCGGGGCGTCAGGCCGCCGCCGGGACGGGGACGCCGAGGGCGAGGAGCGCCGCGTCGTCGTCCAGACCGGCGGCGAGTTCGTCCAGCAGTCCGGTCAGCGCGTCGACCAGTTCCTGGGCCGAGGCTCCGGCGCGCTCCGCGACGAACCGGGTCAGCGCCTCGTCGCCGTACAGCTCGGAGCGGTCGAGGCCGGTACGGGCCTCGGTCAGGCCGTCGGTGTAGAGCAGCAGCGTGTCACCGGGCCCCAGGGTGGTGGCGGCCGGGGTGAAGCGGGCGCCGGGCAGGGCGCCGATCAGCAGGCCGCCCGGGGTGTTCAGGGTGTCCGTCCCGCCGGCGGCGCGGGCGACCAGGGTGGGCGGATGGCCGCCGGAGGCCACCCGGACGCCGACGCGGCCGGTGGCGGGGTCGGGTTCGAGGACGCCGAAGACCGCGGTGCAGTACCGGAGTTCGCCGTCCGCGTAGCGCTCGTGGAGCACGCCGTTCAGCGTGTTCAGCACCGAGACGGGGTCGGCGTCGTGCAGGGCCGCGGTGCGCAGGGTGTAGCGGGCGACCGAGGTGACGGCGGCGGCCTCGGGTCCCTTGCCGCAGACGTCGCCGAGGAAGAACGCCCACCGGCCGCCGCCGACGGCGAACACGTCGTAGAAGTCGCCGCCGAGCAGGTCGGGCGAGGCGGTCCGGTAGTGGGCGGCCGTCTCCATGCCGGGCACCTCGGGCAGCACCGCCGGCAGCAGCGACTGCTGGAGCACGGCGAGCGCCTCCTGGAGCCGTACCCGGTCGGTCTCCGCCCGCCGGCGCGCCGCCTCGGCCACCTTCCGTTCCCGGAGCAGTTCCTCCTCGTAGGCGCGGCGGTCGCGGGCGTCGAAGACGGTGGTGCGGATCAGCAGCGGTTCGCCGTCGGCGGCGTGTTTGACCTTCGAGGAGATCAGGACGGGCATCCGGCCCCCGTCACCCTGCTTGATCTCCATGGCGATGCCGTTGATCTCGCCGCGCATGCGCAGCAGCGGCGCGAAGTGGGTCTCGTGGTAGAGCTTGCCGCCCACGGACAGCAGGTCGATGAACCGTCTCCGGCCCACCACCGCGCCGCGCTCCAGGCCGGTCCACTCCAGCAGCGTCGAGTTGATCTTGGCGACGGTGCCGTCCATCAGCGTCGACAGATACCCGCAGGGCGCCGTCTCGTACAACTCCTCGGCGCTGTCCTCCAGCAGGGCGGCGAACGCCGCGTTCGAGACATGGGCGTCGCCCGCGCCCCTGGGACCTGGGTCCTGGCCGCCGGGCCCGTCGCCCGTGCAGCACATCACCGTAGGCCGGCCAGGAACGCCGTGAGCGCCTCGTTGGTGGCCTCGGGAGCCGACATGTGCGGGCAGTGTCCGGTGGCGTCCAGGGTGACCAGGGTCGCGCCGGGGACGTTGCGCTGCACGAACGCGCCGACCTCGCGGGGGGCGATGACGTCCTCGGCGCTCTCCAGCACCAGGGTCGGCACGTTGATCCGCCGCAGTTCCTCCCGGTGGTCGGAGAGGAAGGTGGCGCGGGCGAAGACGCGGGCCATCTGCGGGTCGGTGGCGCAGAAGCTGTTGGTCAGCTCGTCCCCCAGTTCGGGGCGGTCCGCGTTCCCCATGATCACCGGGGCCATCGTCGCCGACCAGCCGAGGTAGTTCGACTCCAGGGACACGAGCAGTTCGTCGATGTCCTCGGCGCTGAACCCGCCGCGGTAGTCGGCGTCGTCGATGTAGCGCGGGGAGGGCGCCACCATCACCAGCGCGCCGATCCGCTCGGGGGCACGCCGCACGGCCAGCGCCCCGACCATCGCGCTGACGGAGTGCCCCACGAAGGTGGCTCCGCGCAGATCCAGCTCCGTGCAGATGTCGACGACGTCCTGGGCGTACCCCTCCAGGCCGGCGTACCGCTGCTCGCTCCAGGCGGCCGGGTCCGCCCGGCCGGAGCCGACGTAGTCGAACAGGACGACCCGGTAATCCCGCTCCAGGGCCGGTACGGTCAGCCGCCACATGTTCTGATCACAACCGAACCCGTGTGCCAGTACGACGGTCGGCCCGTCGGGGTTGCCGGTGATGCTCACGTTGTTCCTGTGCCGTACGTCCATACGTTTCATCCTGCCACTCAGGTCCGGCTGCTGGGCAAGCGTTGCGGAATGGATCACTCCGGGAACCCGGCCGCCGCTGCGGCGGTACCCGCTTGCGGGATCTCTACTCCGCCCAGGACGGAAATCACCGAGGAGGAACGGCGGAGGAGCAGGGGAGGGACGGAGGAGTGGAGGACGAGAGGAGGAGGCCGAGGAGAGAGGAGAAGGAGGTGGAGGGGAGGAGAGGAGGAGGTGGAGGAGGTGGAGGAGAGGGGGGAGACGGGAGGAGAGGGGGGCCGTCTCCGGGTCCCCGGCCGGACAGGGCAACGTGGCGCGCGTCACGGGTACTGTCACGGGCCCGGTCACGGGCACTGTCACGGGCGCGGCACGCCGGCCGCCGCGCATTCCCTCCCTCCATCCCGTGTGAATCCCGTCCGGCAGGGTACCCACCCTCCCTCAGCGGGCCTCTGCCACCACCGGCCGACCCTGCGGTCCCCGGCCCCCGGACCCGGAAGAAGCGCTGCGACCGAGAGATCTCCGAACCCGGATCTCTCGCTGTCCGCAGTCGGTCTCAGCGGTCCCCAGGGCGGCCCAGCGCCACCTGCCCACTTCGCAGAGAGCCTGTCACCATGACCACTGTCACGGTCCGCCCGCCGCGTTCCGAGAACGCGGGGAGCGATTTCGCCCGGCTGTCCAGGAGGATCGCGGAGGCCGGACTCCTCGGCCGCCGTCCCGGCTACTACACGCTCCGGATCACCGCGGTGGCCGCGCTCTACGCCGCCGGGTGGATCGCCTTCGTCCGCGTCGGCGACAGTTGGTGGACGCTGGCGGTCGCCGGCTTCCTCGCCGTCACCTTCGGCCAGGTGGCGCTGGTCGCCCACGACGTGGCCCACCGGCAGGTGTTCCGCCGGCGCCGAGCCAGCGAGACGGCCGGGCGGATCGCCTCGGCCGGGATCGGCATGGGATACGGCTGGTGGCAGGACAAGCACACCCGCCATCACGCCAACCCCAACAACGAGGACCTCGACCCCGACGTCGACCCCAACCTGCTGGTCTGGACCCAGGACCAGGCCCGGTCCGCCACGGGACTGCCCCGTGTGATCGGCCGCTGGCAGGCGTTCCTGTTCTTTCCGCTGCTCACGCTGGAGGGCTTCAACCTCCATGTGTCGAGCGGCCGGGCGCTGGCCGACCGCTCGCTCAAGCACCGGCCGCTCGACGCCGCCCTGCTGGTCGCACACGGCGCGCTCTACTTCACCGCGCTGTTCTGGGTACTGCCGCCCGGCATGGCGTTCGCCTTCCTCGCCGTCCACCAGGGCCTGTTCGGTCTCTACCTCGGCTCCCTCTTCGCGCCCAACCACAAGGGCATGCCGATCCTGAAGGCCGCCGACCGCCCGGACTTCCTGCGCCGCCAGGTGCTCACCTCGCGCAATGTCAACGGCGGCTGGTTCACCGACCTCGCGCTGGGCGGACTGAACCACCAGATCGAGCACCACCTGTTCCCCAGCATGCCCAGCCCCAACCTGCGCCGGGCCCGCACCCTCGTCCGGCGCTACTGCGCGGAACTGGACGTGGACTACCTGGAGACGGGGCTGATCGCCTCCTACCGGCAGGCACTCACCAGCCTCCACCAGGCGGGGGCACCCCTCCGGCGCCAACGCGCCCGCGCTTGAGGACTCGCTGAAGCGCGAGGACAGGTCGTGGGTCTGTTCGGCGCCATTGAGCGCGGGCCGCTGGGGAGGGAGACGGCGAATGGGGGGAGAGAAGGCGAAACCGGGCAGCGAGGGCACGATCACCGTGAAGGCGTCCGCCGCGCGCCCGCCGTATTGGGACGGGGTGCCCGGCCGCTCGGCGCGTCCCGTCAACTCCGGGAACGAGCTGGGTCCGCGGCGTCGGTACCGGCTTCCCGCCGTTCTCGGGTGTGGGTGGGGCGCGGGTGTGGCTGTGGGCGTGGTTGTGGCTGTGGCTGTGGCTGTGGCTGTGGGCGTGGGCGTGGCTGCCGCTGTGGGAGCGGGCCGACGCGGGCGCCTGATCGAGCCCGCGAGCCCAGCGGGAGGCCCGACGACGCCGAGCGCGACCCGGGCCGCACGCACGCCAGGGTGAGCACCAGGTCACGCACCACTCCTAGACGACTGGTCTACTCACCTGCTACGTTTACGTCATGCCCGCCACCGCACGCAGCACCGACACCCGCCGAAGCATCCTCGACGTCGCCCAACGGATCATGGCCCAGAAGGGCTACTCCGCAGTCGGTATCAACGAGGTGCTCGCGGGGGCCGGCGTGCCGAAGGGCTCCTTCTACCACTACTTCACCTCCAAGGACGCCTTCGGCGAGGCGCTCCTGAAGAACTACTTCGCCGAGTACGTCTCCGACATGGACCGGGTGCTCGCGCAGCCCGGCAAGCCGGCCGCCGAGCGGCTGATGGCCTACTGGCGGCAGTGGCGGGAGACGCAGAGCGTCGACGAGTGCCAGGGCAAGTGCCTCGCCGTCAAGCTCGGCGCCGAAGTCGCCGACCTGTCGGAGACGATGCGGCTGGCCATGAAGGAGGGCACAGGCGCCATAGTCGACCGTATCGGGCACACGATCACCAGCGGCCTCGCGGACGGATCGATAGCGGTCGACGGCGATCCTCACGGTACGGCGCAGGCCCTGTACGACATGTGGCTCGGTGCGAGCGTCATGGCCAAGATCCACCGCGGCCCGGCACCACTCGACACCGCCATGACCGTCACCCGGCAGCTCCTCCACCTCTGAACCCGGCGCCCTCACCGGGCCACTCCACCGGGCCACTTCACCCAGCCACTTCACCCCGCGACCACACGTCCGTCCGGATGGCACGGACTCCCGCCGCTCACCCGGTCCTATACGACTGGTCTACTCACCAGGAGACATGACATGAAGGTTCTCATCGTTCTGACCTCGCACGACCAGCTCGGCGACACCGGCCGCAAGACCGGGTTCTGGCTGGAGGAACTCGCGGCCCCGTACTACCGCTTCCGGGAGGCCGGCTGGGAGATCACGCTCGCCTCCCCGAAGGGCGGCCGCCCGCCGCTGGACCCCAAGAGCAACGAGCCGAGCTTCCAGACGGAGCAGACCCGACGGTTCGAGGCCGACGCGGAGGCCACCGCGGCCCTCACGAACACCGTGCGCCTGGACTCGGTCGCGGCCGACGACTTCGACACCGTCTTCTACCCCGGTGGCCACGGCCCGCTGTGGGACCTGGCCGAGGACCCGGACTCCGTACGCCTGATCGAGACGACCCTGCGCTCGGGCAAGCCGCTCGCGCTGGTCTGCCACGCCCCCGGCGTCCTGCGCCACGCCCGGAACGAGGACGGCACACCCCTGGTGCAGGGCAAGGACGTCACCGGATTCACCAACTCCGAGGAGGACGGCGTCACCCTCACCGACATCGTCCCCTTCCTGGTCGAGGACGAGCTGAAGCGCCTCGGCGGCCGCTACTCCAAGATCGGCGACTGGGAGCCCTACGTCGTCCAGGACGGCCACCTGATCACCGGCCAGAACCCGGCCTCCTCAGGGCCGGCGGCCGACGCCCTCGTAGAGCTGCTGGTGAACAGGACGGGTGCGTGAGCGCGAACACCGGCCCGTGCCCGCGTGACGCATGACCGCCGGTCCCTCCCTCTCGGACGCGATCGGGGGGGCCGGCCCGGCCGAGTTCAGGACCAGGCGATCTCGCCGTGGCGGGAGAGGAAGCGACCGGTTCCGGCGCCGGGTCCCTCCGTGGCGAGGGCGACGATCGCGTCCGTGCCCTCGGTGACGGTCTGGGGGCCGCTGTGACCGTTGAGGTCGGTCGCGGTGTAGCCGGGATCGGCGGCGTTGACGCGGATGTCCTTGAGCCCCTTGGCGTACTGCGTGGTCAGCATCGTCAGTGCCGCCTTCGAGGCGGTGTACAGCGGCGCGACGACGTGCGACTCGGGCCGGGCGGGGTCGTGGGTGAGGGCGAGGAAGCCCATGCCGCTGCTGACGTTGACGATCACGGGGTCGTCCGAACGGCGCAGCAGCGGCAGGAACGCGGTGGTGGTGCGGATGACGCCGATGACGTTGACGTCGAGGACGGCGAGCGCCTCGGCGGCGGTGAGGCCGCTGGGATCGCCGGCGGCACCGTGCACCCCGGCGTTGTTGATCAGGACGTCGATCCTGCCCTCGTGTTCGGCGACGTCCGCGGCCGCGGCGGCCACGGACACGTCGTCGGTGACGTCGAGGGGAACGTAACGTGCGCCGAGCGCGGCGGCGGCCTCCTCGCCCTGCCCGCGGTCGCGGGCTCCGAGGAGCACGGTGTGGCCGCGCTCGATCAGGCGGCGGGCGGTCTCACGGCCGAGCCCCTTGTTGGCTCCGGTGATGAAGGTGATCGTCATGGCTTCGATGGTCCTGGAGCCGCGGGACGCGCACCAGGGAGACTTCGACGGTAGGAAGAGCAGTACCACCTTCGCGCCCGCCCTGGTCGCCGCGGACAGGGAAGGATGAGGAACGTGAGCGCGAGAACCGGAACCGGACTGGACGCGATGATCCGCATGTGGCGCGACCGGCTGCCCCCGTCGGCCGCCGGACTGCCGACGGCCCCGGGGCGCCGCACGGCCGGACTGCGGCGGGAGGAGCTGGCCGATCTCGCCGGAATGTCGGTCGACTACGTCGTGCGCCTGGAACAGGGACGCGCCACCACGCCCTCGGCGAGCGTGGTGGCCTCCCTGGCCCGCGCCCTGCAACTGTCCAGGGCCGAGCGCGACCACCTGTACCGGCTGGCCCACCTGATCCCACCGGCGGCCGGCGCGGTCCCCGACCACCTCCCGCCCGGGGTGCAGCGGGTGCTCGCCCGGCTCTCGGACGTCGCGGTCGCCGTCTTCGCGGCGGACTGGCAGCTCATCTGGTGGAATCACGGGTGGGCCGCGCTCCTGGGCGAACCCGCCGCCTCACCGCCGCGCCTGCGCAACTTCGCCCGTGACAGGTTCCCGGTCGACGCGAGCCCCGCCCGTCTCGCGCGGTGGCCGGTGGCCGAGACGGACCGGGACGCCACCGACGCCGCCGTCGTCTCCGACCTGCGCCGCGCCACCGGCCGGTTCCCGCACGACACCCGCCTCGCCGCTCTGATCCGTGAACTGAACGCGGGCAACACCAGGTTCGCCGACCTGTGGGCGACCGGAGAGGTGGCCGCACACCGCGAGGACCACAAGACGGTCCACCACCCCTCGGTAGGACCTGTCACGGTGGACTGCGACACCCTGACCGACGGCGAGGGCGAGCTGAAGATCGTGATCATGACCGCCGCGCCCGGCAGCGAGGACGAGACCAAGCTCCGGCTGACCGCCCTCGCCGGCTCGCCGGTCACCACCTGAGTCTGATCCGGTTCAGTGTGCGGTGCCGGTCTGCCACAGCACCTCGCCGCCCTGCTGGATGACGACGTTTCCGTCCTTCAGCAGGTTCAGGACGGCCCCCGGGTGCCCTGGTGTCTTACTGGCCCACACCGGCTTGGACTCAGCGTTGTAGATCACGAGATTGCCGTCGTCCTGGAAGACGACCCGCAGGCCCGTGCCGGAGGTCTTGCTGGCCCAACGCGCCTGGCCGTTCTCGTCGTAGACCACCAGGTTGCCGTCCGGCTGCATGATCAACTTGCTGCGCCCGGTCTGCAGGAACTCCCCCGCGGTCAGCAGGCGCCGGGCTTCGACGACGAGGGTGTCCGGCGGCCGGGCCGCGTCCACGGCCGTGGCCGACGCACTCGGACGCGGACTGGACCCGGTGCCTGTCGGAGCCGCCGACGAGCCGGTTCGGTCTGCGGCGGCCGACGACTTGCGGGGCGCGGCCGAGTGGCTCGCGCTCCCGCTCCCCTCCAACGCGACCGTCGTCACCACGGCGACGGCGACCACCGTCACCGCGGCGGCGCCGGCCAGGACGAACGGCAGGGTCCGCCTGCGCGGGGTGACCGCGTCGGGCGCGGAAGCGGGCTGCGGGAGAAGACCGGTGGGCGCCGACCCGAAGCCCGCCGCGGTGGGGGCGTGCACCGTGGCCGCGCCGCTGACCGGAACGGGATCGACCTGTGTCGCGACGACCGTCGCGGGATGGACGGGCCGCGCGGGCCGGGTGGGATGCACGGGCCGGGTGGGATGCACGGAGTCCAGGGCACGCGCGGACTGGGCGGACTGGGCGGACTGGGCGGACTGGGCGGACTGGGCGGACTGGGCGGACTGGGCGGACTGGGCGGGATACTCGCCGGACGTGTCCCCGTCCCCGCCACCGTCGGCCACCGTGGCGGCGACCGCCGCCGCCCCGGTCCCACCGGAGGCGAGGGCGCGCTGATAGGCGGGATGGTGTACGAGATCGGTGTGTGACGCGCACATCTCGACGATCCGTTGGGGAGCGGGGCGCCGGGCGGGATCACGGTGCAGGCAGGCCGAGATCAGACCGGCGAGGTCCGGGTCCACGCCGCTCAGGTCGGCATTTTGGTGCACCGCCCGGTAGGAGACCGCGGCAGCGGGGCCGTGGCCGTAGGGCGGGCGGCCGGTGGCGGCGAAGGCCAGCGTGGCGCCGAGGGCGAAGACATCGGCGGCCGCCTCGGTCTCACCGTGCGTGAGCGTTTCCGGTGCCATGTAGCCGGGGCTGCCCACCGAGGTGCCGACCTGGGTGAGATTCGGCGAACCAAGGCTGCGCGCGATACCGAAGTCGATGAGCTGAGGACCGGTGGCGGAGAGGATGACGTTGTCCGGCTTGATGTCGCGGTGCCAGACCCCGTGGACGTGGATGTCGACCAGTCCTTCGGCGAGGGCCGCCAGCAGCACCCTGCACAGATCCGCCGGCAAGGGACCCGCCGCCGTCACCGCCGTGTGCAGCGTCGGCCCCGGCACGTACTCGGTGGCCAGCCAGTACGGGGAGGTGTCCACCTCGGCGTCGATGAGAGTGGCGGTGTACGCGCTGCGTACCGTGCCCAGCGTCTCCACCTCACGCCGGAACCTGCTCAGCACCCCTTCGTCGTCGCGCAGGTGGTCATTGATCACCTTCACGGCGGCCGGACGCCCGCCCGGCGAACGGGCGAGGTACACCCGCCCCATCCCGCCCTGCCCCAGCCTGCCCACCAGACGGTACCGACCTATCTGTACCGGATCAGTTCCGTCGAGCGGATGCACTGACCTTGCCTTTCCTGGACGTACGAGTCAAGTCGGCGCCCAAGCCCCGGCGTTGTCCCGACCGAGAGGCATCGCAGCTCTTCGGCAACGTCACGATAGATCAATTCGAGTCACCGGGGCGACCGCCGCCACGGGGCGACCGCACGACACGCTGCCACTCGCAACGGCGTGACGAGCAGGCGGGGTTGAAACTCCGTTGCCCGCAATCACGTGCTGCTGGACGGCGACAAGGCGGTCCGCGGGGTTGCGATCGCCGCACCCCCTTGGTCCGGTGCCGGCCCTGGGGGATGCGGTGCCGAGCGTCAGGCAGCGGGTTCGATCGCCACTTCGAGGTGGTCGAGACCGCGCAACCCGTTGTTGATCATCGGTCGGCGTTCGAGTATCTCGAAGCGGGCGACCCGGTCGGCGAGCCTTTCCAGCAGGGCGCTCATCTCCAGCCTGGCGAGATGCATCCCGACGCACACATGCTCTCCCCGTCCGAAGGCGAGGTGGTCCGAGGGGCGGCGGGCGATGTCGAAGCGCACGGGGTCCGGGTAGTGACGCTCGTCGCGGTTGGCGGAGGCGTAGAGCAGCGCGACCCGTGAGCCGGCGGCCAGCGGAACTCCGCCGACCTCGTGGTCTTCGGTGAGTACCCGGCTGAACTGGGGTGCCGGGGTCTCCAGGCGCAGCGACTCGTTGATCGCGTGCGGGATCAACGAGCGGTCCGCGCGCAGCAGATCCCACTGGTCCGGGTTCTCGGCGAACAGCGCGACCGCGTTGGTGATCGCGAGGATGGTCGTGTCCAGGCTGGGAGTGACGTAGTCGAGCATCATCACCGGGCACTTCCCGTGCGGAATCTCGCCTCGGTCGGCGGCCTCGTAGAGCTGTGCCGCCCAGCCGTCGGGGTCGATCTTTCCCGGCACGGCGTCATTCATCGCGAATGCCATGAACTCCTCGACGGCCGGCCCCGCCGCGGCTGCCCGCTCGTCGGCGGGCCCCTGGGTGTTCCAGATGGCCGCGGCCCACTCCAGCATCTTCTCCCGCCCGTGATCGGGGAGTCCGACCAGGTCCGACACCACGGTCATGGGCAGGTACTCGGCCAGTTCGGTGACGACCTCGAACCGGCCCCGGTCGACCAGCCGCGCGACCACCTGATCGGCCTCGGCCTCGATCCGCGGCGTCACCTCGCGCATCCGCTCCGGCCGCAACGGCCGCCCCAGCACCGAGCGCATCGCCGTGTGCTCGGGCGGATCACTGCACAGCGTGATCCCCTCCAGTTGGGCGTTCACGCCCGGATCCACGAACACCCCCCGCGCTGACGAGAACGTCTGCCAGTCCATCAGGGCGGCGCGCACCTCGTCGTAGCGGGACAACGCGTAGAGGTCGTAGCGGGACAGGTACACCACCGGCCCCAGAGCCCGAAGCTCGGCATAGATGTCGTACGGGTCGGCGCGCGCCGATTCGGTGTAAAGATCGACGTCGCTGGTGGGTATGGGGGACAACGTGCCTCCAGAGGATGACGGGCGTGAGCATGACCATGAGCGTCCGGTGCGGTGATCAGCCGGCGAAACCCAGCGACCGGTCCGGTGCCCGAACGTCCGGCGCGAGGGGATCGGGCCGCCTCGTGGCAGGCCCGGAACGGTCGGGAGGCGTGGGCGGCATGGAGGGCATGGAGGGCATGCCGATGGACTCCTCAGGAACGTACGGTCCAGAACGGTCCACCCGGAAGGGACCGGTAGGGAAAACCTTCCCGCGACGGGGAATCCTTCGCGTCGGCAAGAACTACGTACGTCCGCATACGTCGAGGGCCGACCGGGACCTCCGTGCCCTCAGCGCTGGGCCTCGGCAGCGCCGGCCCGGTCGAACTGACGCACGTAACCAGGGGTCCGTCAACATGCTCACCTGGCGTGACTTCGCGCTCGCCGAACAGCCTGGGCGTCTTGCCCGAAACGCCCAAAATTTCGCCACGACAAAGGGACGGGGTGAAGCCACGGCCGGGGCCGCGGCGGACGGTTTTCACGGCGAGTTTGCCGAGCAGGTATGGACGCCCCGAGTTCACCCGGGACACCCGCGACTCCCTCGCCTGCCCCACCGACCCGAAAGGCATCGAGAGCCCGAGGACCTGAGCTGCCCGGTGTGGTGCGAGATGCCGAGATCACTCCGCAATGGCCTCAGCAACACCCACCTTCAGCGATCGCCCCATCCACTCGACCCGCGGCGCGGAAGGAACAGTCCGGTCGACCCATCTGCGCCAAAAAGCCGCAGGTCAAGCACCCTTCACAGCAGGCTCCAGAATCGCCGCGCACTTTACATGCGAGGCCGTCGGGCCTACGCGCTGTTCACTCACGCCACCCCGCCCCCCGAGCCTGTACCAGTCCGAACTCGACTCCTGAACCACCCCCCCCGGACGCAGCCCGTGGCACCCGCGTCCCTGCCGCCCCACCCAGCACCATCCACTCATGAAGTTTCCCATCAGAAACTCTTGACAAATGCCGAGACGTGACCCACAGTTTATTGAGATTACCCAGTTAACTGAGTGAAATGAGCTCGATGGGCGAACCATCGCACACCCTCCACGTCGACGCCGAAGTGTTCGCCAAGCTCCAATCCTTGGCGGAGCCGTTGGTAGACACGCCGAACAGCACTCTGCGGAGACTGCTCGGCCTCGCCCCCGCTCCCATAGGGGGACCCACGTCATCCCCCTCCCCCTTCAACCCGCCGCGCTCTCCTCGCGACCCGTCGCACTCGCTCGCCCCGCTCATCGAGGACGGCCGCCTGCACGTCGGCCAGCGGCTCGTCTGGCACCGGCGCAACCTCGGCCGTACGCACCATGTGGTCGTCGTCGAGGGCGGCGGCCTCCGGCTCGACGATGGCACCGTCCACTACACGCCGTCCAGCGCGGCGACCGCCCTCGCGGGCAACCAGCAAAACGGATGGAAGGTACTCGCCACTGAGGCCGGTATCTTCCTGAAAGACCTGCGATGAACGCACCGCCGCAGCCAGGTTCACACCGCGGAGCGACCTACCATATGTGCGTCCCAGGAGGTGGATCATGGCGGGAGTAACCCAGCCGAAGGTAAGTCGCGTCGCACCGCCTCAGCTCGTGGACTGGGCCAGGAGCGGGCGCATCCGCATTCCGCGTTTCCAGCGTTCCTACCGCTGGGAGTACACGGACGCCGAGAAGCTCTTCGACAGCATCCTGCGTGGCTATCCCATCGGGAACCTCTTGATGTGGCGCAAACCCGCACCCGCCGCCGAAATCGATCTCGGTGAACTTCGCATTAACGCGCCCGCGGTTTCGGACGCGCTGTCGGTCGTCGACGGCCAGCAGCGCCTCACCACGCTCATCGGCGCACTGACCGCGTCTGAGGAGACCGTGGACCGACGGTTCCGGATCTTCTATGACCTGCGGGACAAGAAGTTCCTGTCGACGCCGCACTCACAGAAACCCCGCGACCACTGGCTGCCCGTCTGGGTCGCCGGTGACAACCGTCGGCTGATCGCCTGGCAGCGTGAGCGGAGCTGGCTGACGCCGGAGGACTACAACATCTGCGACGAGGTCACCACGGCCATCCGAACGTACGAGATCCCCATGTACGAGATCGAAGGCGACGACGAGCAGGCACTACGCGAGATCTTCGACCGGATGAACACATTCGGGAAGCGGCTGAACCGGGCGGAGATTTTCCAGGCTCTGCACGCCGGCCCCCTCGACGTGCAGCCGTCCGGACTTGACGCGCTGCGAGAGCGGGTCTCGGGCCTGGACTTCGGGGACTTCACCACTCAGATACTCATGCAGAGCGTGATGGCAGTGCGCGGCGGCAAGGTGGACCGCGACTTCCGGCACGAGTTCGAAAACGACGCGGACAGGCAGCAAGCGTTCGCCGTGACGGAGAAGGCACTGCGGGTGGTCGTCGACTTTCTCCGCGAGGACACCGGAATTCCCCATCTACGCTTGCTGCCGTACGCGCTCTTCGTGCCGGTGCTCGCGCGGTACGCAGCGCTCTTCGGACGGCCCGAGGGGCGGGGAGCCGAACTGCTGCGGCGCTGGATTTGGCGCGGGTCGGCTATAGGGGCAGCGCCACAGGGCAACACGGTTGCCTTGCGGCGCAATGCGACGGCGATCACGGGCGACCCGGTCCTGAGTGCGCAGCGGTTGCTGAGAATACTGCCGTCAGGTGGCGAGCAGTGGACCCCCGACCTTTCACAGACGGCACTGAACCGTGCCCAGGCGAAGCTCAACATGCTGGGGCTATTGTCTCTTCACCCAGTGCTGCTCACCGAATACCGGGACGAAGACGGCAACCGGTATACACCGGGCACACGTATTGACCAGCCCCGGCTACTAACCGGCCTGCTCGCAGGCAAGACCTCACCGCTGGCGCCGATCCTGAGCGGCTGGGAGAAGGGCATGGCGAACCGAATCGTCCACCCGCCAGTGGACAAGCAGGTCGATATGCTGTCCCTACTGGCGGCTCAGGGGCCGGAGGCGCTGCACTCGCACTGCTTCGACGAGAACGAACGCGTCTTCTACGACTCGGACGGGACCGGATCCCTCCTCATGCGCGCGGACGTCGTCCGCAAGGTCATCGCCGACCACGTCCAGAGCATGGCCCTGTGGGGCTTCTCCGACGACCCGGATCCGGAATCGTGGTTCGGCGAGACAACCTTCGACCTGGACGACTTCTTTGCCCCGGACGACCTCTCCGGAGGCAACAATGCAGCGTGACGTCACCGCATCCGTGTTCCTGCGTGAGCGCCGGATCGGCGTTCTCGGTTATCACGACGGCAATACCTGGTTCGAGTACCAGGACCTGAGCGCCGATCACCCCGTCCTCGGACAAGGCTTCGAGCGCGACCCGCGCAAACGCCGGACGGCAAGCGGCAGTGTCCCCGAATGGTTCGCGAACCTGCTGCCGGAGACCGGGAGCGGGCTCCGGCAGCAGATCGCACATGAACTGGGCAAGCAGAAAATTCACGATTTCGTCTTGCTCAGCCACCTCGGAGACGACCTTCCGGGGGCAGTTCGTGTTGTACCCGACGTACCACTGCACGGCCTGCCCGACCATGAGAGCACGGACGACTGCGCGCACGATCACGCGCTTCGGTTCTCGCTGGCCGGCGTACAGCCGAAGTTCTCCATGCGGTACGAGGGCAAGGCGCTGGTGCTGCCCGCGACCGGCATCGGCGGCGACTGGATCGTGAAGCTCGCCGACCAGCGTTTCTCCGGCGTGCCTGCCAACGAGCACGCGATGCTCCAGTGGGCGGGTCGGTCGGGGATCGACGTTCCTGAGTCCCGGCTCGTCGTCGGCGCGGACATGCAGAATCTGCCCGTGGGATCGATCGACCCCGGCGAACAGGCACTTGCTGTCAGCCGTTTCGACCGTGCGGGTAGCGAAGGCCGAGTGCACCAAGAGGACTTCGCCCAGGTCCGCGAGGTCGCCATCGATGCCAAGTACGAGAAGGCGACGTACGAAGGCATCGGCCGGGTGATCAGGGCGGTCTGTCCGCCCAAGGACACGATCGAGTACGTACGGCGGCTGGTGGCGGTCGTAGTCATGGGCAACGCGGACGCGCACTTGAAGAACTGGACGCTGCGCTACCCCGACGGGAGGCAGGCCCGGCTGTCGCCAGCGTACGACCTGGTGTGCGTCACGGCGTATCCGAAGATTGATCCGAAGCTCGCCTTCCCACTGGGCGGCACGGTCAGGTCCGAGGCCGTCACCCGACACAACTTCCTCGGTCTGTCCCCCGCCCTCGGCCTGCCCGAGGAGCAGATCGTCGACACGGTCGCGGAGACCGCAGACGCCATGGCCAGCTCCTGGCCCAGTGTGCGACGGGATTTTCCGGTACCGGATTTCGTCACCGCGACAATCAATGACCGATTGCGTACGCTCCCTCTGCTGCACCCATGAACAGTTCCCCGCCGTCCCGGCCTCCGGGGCGGCCGGGAGCCCACTGAGGGGCCCATCGAAATCAGCCCGTAGGCGTCGACCTTGAACGCGTGATGTCGTTCTCGGTGGTCAGGGGGCGATGATCAGTCCCGTCTCGGTGAGGCAGCCGTCCATGAGGTCGCTGCGGTACTGGTTATGGCGGAGACCGCGCCGGATGCGCTGGACGAGGTGTTCGGGGGTGCTGAAGGCGACGTTGGAGAGCCAGCCGCGCCGCAGCAGAGACCAGATGCCCTCGACGGGATTGAGGTCGGGTGCGTAGGGCGGCAGGTAGTAGATGGCCGGCCACTCCCGGGATGCCGCCCATTTCCGCGGGTCGGCGGTCTTGTGGACGTTGAGATTGTCCCAGACCAGCACGATCGGGCCGCCGAGCTGCTGGTGTGCTGCAACCAGTAGGTCACGGTAGTCGCGCCAGGAGAAGCTCTTGCGTCCGTCGCGGTTGCCGTCGTCCCGGTGGGGCCCGGTAGATCAGCCGAAATCGGTGGCCGGGCTTGTAGCAGTTCAGCCCTGAGCTTGTAGCAGTTCAGCCCTGAGATGGAGATGCGTCTGCGGGATCGCCCGCGGACTCGCACCACTGGGGTGCGGCCACGCTGTGACCAGGTCTTGGCCTGCGGCGGCGTATAGAGAAGCCGGCTTCGTCCTCGAAGACGAGCCAGGCTCCACGGGCCACCGCGAGTCTTCCCCGCAGGGCCAGGTCTCCTTCACCCAGCCGGCCACGGCCTCGTCGTCGCGTTCCACAGCCCGTCGGGCGGGGACCTGGCAGGACCAGCCGTCGCGCACCAGCAGCTTGCGCACGCTCTGTAGGGTGCAGGCCAGGTGGAAGCGCCGGCCGATCACGGTCTTGATCCGGCCAAGGTCCAGCGCTGGTCCTCCCAGCCGTGCGCGGCCGGCCCCTTGGCCAGCTCCGCCTCCAGTTGCGCGAACTGCCTCTCACTCAGCCTCGACAACGATGCGGGCCCCTGGGACCGCACAGCACGCGGCTCGCCCTCCTCCCATACCTGCCGCCACCGCTGTACCGACCGGACACTGACGCGCAAATCCTTGGCGATCACTGAACTCGCCACGCCACGGGCGAACCGCTCGGCCGCTCGGAGGCGTAACCCCTCGCGGAACCGCTGTCGTTCGGCGGTCAGCCCGCCCCCTTGTGGATACCGCCTATCCCGGTGATACCGCAGGGGCCCCGGACCGTCAGCCCCTACGACACCACGAGTTCAACCTCAGTAGGAGGCGCTGGCGAGGTGGGGGTCGACCCCGGCCGATTTCAGACTCGAAGGCGGGCTCGGACTCTCCAGGGCAGAGCGGGCCCATGGCGGAAGCCGCTCTGCACGCCGAGATGGGTGACACCGACCAATCAACCGAGGAGAAGCAGCGCGCCGGACAGGTGCCGAGCCACATGTCCATCGTCCCCGCATCGAACTCTCCCGGGGCCGAAGCGAGTGCAGTGTCCTGCTTCTGGCCCCGAACCGCCCTGTCCACTCAGTCTGCGGCCTTGCTCGACTGCCACGGCAAAACAAAGGGCCACCTCGTTCGTCAACTGTGCCAGAGCGCCGTTCTGGACATCCAGAGGGTCCCTCTCTCTCCGTCGAGTACGCGTCTATCGGTGGGGCGCACAGAGGCCACCGCGTTGTGGACGATTCAGAGAGACCCTGGAGCAGGTCGCTGACGCTGACGCTGACGAAATTGCCCGTGTAAGTTTCTGGTCCGGTCGACAGTGTGGAGCACCAGTCCTGGCAGAGCCGCGAAACAGCACAGCTGCACTATGGCCTCCTCCGGCGCCGCGTCGCCCTACGGTTCCGGCACGTGGTCCGCCTCGGGGTGCCTCTCCTGGTCGACGAACAGGTTCGTGGCTCGGCCGGCCCGCTCCCCGTCATCGGGGTCCAAGCCGAACGCAGGCCGACGGAAGCGCCCTGCAATCGAATCCAGCGGCCGGTGGCGTGACGGGCTCCTCGATCAGAGTCAGGAGGGCACTCATGTTATTCCTTCGGTACGTGGACGGTTGCCTGCCGCTGCTATGCGTGTCATCGCCGACTGGCAGTGCGCCATCCGGCACTATTGCGACAACGTCTCGGATGCTCGATGAACTAGGCATTTGCGGGCGATGAAGCTGCCCGATGTGATACATCGCCGCCGCGTCACTGCCCGCGCTTCAGGTCACCGAACCAAGTGACGCCAAATCGGAGAACGGTCACCCGATCGCGCGTAAAAGTCCGCACGGTGAACCTCTCCGGCTCGCCCTGCATTCCGCACAAACCGGAGTCAACCGTGATCGAAGACGCCGCACCCGTTACAGTAGCGCTGCCTGATCTCGTACGCGAGGTCGTCACCCCTGCTGTGGCAGCAGAAATCCTTGAGAAGACCCGCTTGCACGGCTGCAACCCACGCAAGCTGGATTCCTCTCACGCCCGGCGACTCGCTCGTGACATGTGCAGCGGTAGCTGGGACGACTACAACCCCGACGTCCTGTCTCTGTGCGGTCACGGAGCCGCAATCCAGGGACAGCACCGCCTCGAAGCAGTCATCATCAGCAAGACCCCCCGCAGCTTCCTTGTCGCCCGGGACGTTCCACATGGTGCGGCAACAACGATGGACTGCGGCAAGGCTCGATCCGCTGCGACCGCGCTGTCCCTAGTGGGCGTCGGCGGGCATCGCAAGGACATTTCTTCGACCATCCGGCTGCTGCAGAACTACGACGTCGAACGCAAAAAGGTTGCCTGGCCCGCATGGCGGTCGGTCGTCTACACCAATGCCGAGATCGTAAGATTCTTCCAGTCCAAGTATTCCGACCTGCCGGACTTTCTGCCGCTAATGACCGCTCTGCAGAGCGGCGTGTTCTCCGCCCCCGCAGCGTCACTGGCATGCGCTTACCTGGTCCACCGGGACGGCGGGAGCACCTCGCACGCACACGACTTCTTCCAGGGCCTGGTTTCAGGAGCCCATCTGGACACAGCCGACCCCAGGTGGATCACTCGCCGGTACTTCCACAGCCCGGCCCGGCCCCGACGCAGCAACATCACAAGCGCCCTCCACCTGGGACTGCTCCTGAAGACGTGGAATCTTTGGGTCACCGGCCAGACCTGGGGAATCGCCAACTTTCGGGCGACACAGCGCATGCCCGACATCGTCAATGCGCCATGTCCTGCACAAGCGCAGCATGCCTTCAAGAATCCGTGCCAGGACAGACACGTCATTCCACGCCGCCGAGCTGGAGACGGAGCCAGCGTTCCGGGACAGACGATGAGCATGATGCGCCTGCCCATGAAAGAGGGTTTCCCCGCATGAGAGGCGTATCCCGGACAAGGCGATGGTGTTGGGCTGCCCGCCCTGCCAGACCTGTTCAAGAAGCACTGCTGGACACCAAAGCTTCGACGGGCGGACGCGCGTCGCCATGCCCCGCCGAGCTTCGGACGTGGTTGCCGGCTCGGACATCGGCGTGGACGTGCGTCAGGAGCCTTCGGCTCTACCCCCTAGGTCCGACCAGCACACTTGCCCGCCTCCTGCGGCGAGGCCACCGCGGAGTGTCGCTGCGACCAGCAGCCGAGACGGACTGCTGTCACGGCGCTACCCGTGCAGCGGGCTGCGCGGCGAGGAGTGATTCCGCGGTTGTCCCGCTCCACGCCGAGGACGGCGGGGCGTCGGTGGAGCCCGAATGTCATCGAACAGGAAAGGAACACGCTGATCCAAGCAGAACGTCTTTTGACAGGGCCACCGGCAAGCTGCGGTCACGTCTCCGTCGTAGCTCCGAATCATCGAGCGATGGGTCACCTCCGGCGCACCTCGTTGCGCCATCCGGTTTCACGTGGTCGCGCCACGACATCGATTCGCGCGACAGAAATTGATCTTCGGTGGTGGGACTGATCATATAAAGGTGGGAGCCCTTAGCGAGAGGGCTCCCACCACCTTCCGTGTATCCAGCGAAAAGAGAAACACGGTCATGAGTCAGTCTCCCAGATCCGGAGCCATGTCACGCTGGCGCAGGACCCCCGGTGATGCCGTCCCTCAACCGGAGGAAATTTCACCGCTCTGCAATGTGCCTTCGCACGCGCAGCCTCCCGAGAACGCCCCTCTCAGAGCAGCCCAGCACGATTCATTGTTCAAACAGCGCACTCTTCTCGTGTTGTGCTCCGCGGTCACCCTTGCCAACAGCGTGGGCTACATCGTAGCGTCCGCGAGAAGCGATCCACTGGCCGGACTTGTCGCAGGAGTCCTCGCATTCGGTGGAACCATCGGATTCTTCCACGAAAATACGGACTGACACCATCGGCCACTGAATCGGCCATTTTCGAGCTGACGGTGCACCGCCCGCCACACCGTCAACCGCGCCTGATTCTCAATCCTAAAGGAAGCCGAGCCGTCGGCAATGGCGGGCACCACTCAGCGCGCTCAGCTCACTTCCCGCAAAGCAAGGTCCTCGGCTCAGGCGACGTAATCGCGCTCCTGACTGCGCAGACACGAACCGTCGCTACGGAAAGCGCCGCCCAAACGCCCCTATCCCAGATCCATCGGAGTCTTACATGAACGACGAGAGCACGTCTTCCTCTGCACCGCTCCCCTTGCCGGTGCGTGAGGTCGTCACCCCTGCTGTGGCAGCAGAAATCCTTGAGAAGACCCGCTTGCACGGCTGCAACCCACGCAAGCTGGATTCCTCTCACGCCCGGCGACTCGCTCGTGACATGTGCAGCGGTAGCTGGGACGACTACAACCCCGACGTCCTGTCTCTGTGCGGTCACGGAGCCGCAATCCAGGGACAGCACCGCCTCGAAGCGGTCGTCATCAGCAAGACGCCCCGCAGCTTCCTTGTCGTCCGGGACCTGCCACACCGGACAGCCACCACTATGGACTGCGGCAAGGCGCGCTCAGCCGCCACCGCGCTGTCCCTGGTGGGCGTCGAGCGGCACCGCAAGGACATCTCTTCGACCGTCCGGCTGCTGCGACTTTACGACGTCGAACGCAATAAGGTTGCCTGGCCCGCATGGCGGTCGGTCGTCTACACCAATGCCGAGATCGTAAAATTCTTCCAGTCGGAGTACCTCGACCTGCCGGACTTCCTGCCTCTGATGACCTCCCTGAAGAGCGGCGTGTACTCCGCCCCCGCAGCGTCACTGGCATGCGCGTACCTGGTCCACCGGGACGGCGGGAGCACCTCGCACACACACGACTTCTTCCAGGGGCTGGTCTCCGGAGCCCACCTGGACACAGCCGACCCCAGATGGGTTGTCCGCCGATACTTCCAGAATCCAGCCCGCCCACGGCGCGGCAACACTGTCAGCTCACTTCAGCTGGGGCTGCTGCTCAAGACCTGGAATCTGTGGATCTCTGACGGGGTCTGGGAGATGGCGTACTTCCGACCCAACGAGCGTATGCCTGAAGTCGTCCGCGCTGGTTCGGCGCGCAGATTCACCGAGGTGCAGCACGAATCAGCCGACCCGGACAGTAACAAAATGCCCTTGTCACCACGTCGCACTGCGCGCCAGGCCCGTGTGCCCGACCAGAACACCAACACGGCTCAGGTACGCTCCTGAATCACCCGTGCCGAGCTTCCTCGAATTGAGTTGATGCAGTGTCAGGGCCACGAGGCGGCAGTCGCCACCAGCAATCGGGCGACTGAACGCAGGGCAGTCAGCAGTCTTCCCTCGTTCAGACTCCGCCTCGTCCCTCCTCGGTCCACGTCCACGGCTACCGATGGCGATGGCGATGGCGAACCGCTCCGGACCGTGCTCCCCGACCCTCGCCACAGCACATGTCTCGTCCTCGGGTTCGGCCGCACCTGATCACTCGGCCGTTCTCGACGGTCTGCCACCGACAACAACACCTCCGGGAGCCGGCATCAGCCGCGCACGGCGCTATCGCCTCGACTTCGCCTTGTCGTCCGTCCGTCCACACGGCCTTCCTATGGATGCACGCGTGAGTCGCCAGTGCCTGTACTGATCCGTCCCCGCGCAGGAGTATTACAGCCAATCCGTCGGCGTACTCCCGGGCTCAGTCAGCCTTAGACGTCGCTTCATTTGGTGAGGCGACGGTGACAGATGAGGGCTGCGG
>NZ_BAABIG010000061.1:0-167676 GCF_039542605.1 Streptomyces ziwulingensis | reverse complement strand
GCAGGGGGGACCCTGTGGGAGAGTAGGACGCCGCCGAACTTCTTTTAGAGCTCCGGCTCTTGGGCACCAGCCCAAGAGCCGGAGCTTTTTTGCGTTGAGGTAGGGTCAGGGAGCATTGTCGGCTCTTTCCTCCAGGAGGCTCCCGGGTGGAGGTCCAGGAGACCCGCGTACAGACGGACCGGGTCCTCACCATCCCGAACATCCTCAGCATGGCCCGCCTCGTCGGCGTGCCCCTCTTCCTGTGGCTCATTCTCAGGCCGGAGTTCGGCGGCCCGAAGAGCGACGGCTGGGCGCTGTTGGTGCTGGCCCTGAGCGGCATCAGCGACTACCTGGACGGCAAGCTCGCCCGGCGGTGGAACCAGATCAGCAGCCTCGGCCGGCTGCTCGACCCCGCCGCGGACCGGCTCTACATTCTGTCCACGCTGATCGGACTCACCTGGCGCGAGATCCTGCCGCTGTGGTTGACCGCTGCACTTCTCGCGCGGGAGCTGGTCCTGCTGGTCATGGTGGGCATCCTGCGACGCCACGGCTATCCGCCGCCGCAGGTGAACTTCCTCGGGAAGGCGGCCACGTTCAACCTCATGTACGCCTTCCCGCTGCTGCTGCTCAGTGACGGAAGCGGTTGGATCTCGTCACTCGCAGCTATTTTCGGATGGGCGTTCGCCGGATGGGGTACAACGCTGTATTGGTGGGCAGGAGTCCTCTACGTGGTTCAGGTCCGCCGCTTGGTCTGTGCGGACACCATGGCCGATTGAACTCGCTGACTGTGCGGCCGTAACGGCCCCCGATGGCCCGTGCTCGAAAAGTGCGGGACAATCGAGGCGGGTGAAGTCGGCTAGATCCGTCTCTTAGAGGAGGACGCTTCCGACATGAAGGCCGTAGTGATGGCCGGTGGCGAGGGCACACGCCTTCGTCCTATGACCTCGAGCATGCCCAAGCCGCTCCTGCCGGTGGCCAACCGGCCGATCATGGAGCACGTGCTGCGGCTGCTCAAAAGGCACGGGCTGAACGAGACCGTTGTCACCGTGCAGTTCCTGGCCTCTCTGGTCAAGAACTACTTCGGTGACGGTGAAGAGCTCGGAATGGAGCTCACCTATGCCAATGAGGAGAAGCCACTCGGTACCGCCGGAAGCGTCAAGAACGCCGAAGAGGCGTTGAAGGACGATGCCTTCGTCGTTATCTCCGGTGACGCCCTGACCGACTTCGACCTCACCGAGCTGATCAACTTCCACAAGGAGAAGGGCGCGCTCGTCACCGTCTGTCTGACGCGAGTGCCCAACCCGCTGGAGTTCGGCATCACCATCGTCGACGAAGAGGGCAAGGTCGAGCGCTTCCTGGAGAAGCCGACCTGGGGCCAGGTCTTCTCCGACACGGTGAACACCGGTATCTACGTCATGGAGCCCGAGGTCTTCGACTACGTCGAGGCCGATGTCTCCGTCGACTGGTCCGGCGACGTCTTCCCGCAGTTGATGAAGGAAGGCAAGCCCATCTACGGCTACATCGCCGAGGGCTACTGGGAAGACGTCGGTACCCACGAAAGCTACGTGAAGGCGCAGGCCGACGTCCTTGAGGGCAAGGTCGACGTCGATCTCGACGGCTTCGAGATCTCCCCCGGCGTATGGGTGGCGGAGGGAGCCGAGGTACATCCCGACGCCGTACTGCGCGGACCCCTGTACATCGGCGACTACGCCAAGGTCGAGGCCGGTGCCGAGATCCGCGAGCACACCGTCATCGGCTCGAACGTCGTCGTGAAGACCGGGGCGTTCCTCCACAAGGCCGTCGTGCACGACAACGTGTACGTGGGACCGCACAGCAACCTGCGCGGCTGCGTCGTCGGCAAGAACACCGACATCATGCGCGCGGCGCGGATCGAGGACGGCGCCGTCATCGGCGACGAATGCCTGGTCGGCGAGGAATCCATCGTCCAGGGGAACGTACGGGTCTACCCGTTCAAGACGGTCGAGGCCGGCGCCTTCGTCAACAACTCGGTCATCTGGGAATCCCGCGGCCAGGCGCACCTCTTCGGTGCCAGGGGCGTGTCCGGAATCCTGAACGTCGAGATCACTCCCGAACTCGCCGTCCGCCTGGCCGGCGCCTACGCGACCACGCTGAAGAAGGGCTCCACGGTCACCACGGCCCGCGACCACTCCCGTGGTGCGCGTGCGCTCAAGCGCGCGGTGATCTCGGCCCTGCAGACCAGCGCCATCGACGTACGCGACCTGGAGAACGTGCCGCTGCCGGTGGCACGGCAGCAGACCGCGCGGGGAAGCGCCGGCGGCATCATGATCCGTACGACGCCCGGGGTGCCGGACTCCGTCGACATCATGTTCTTCGACAGCCAGGGCGCCGACCTGTCGCAG
Organism: Streptomyces ziwulingensis; assembly: GCF_039542605.1. Classification (NCBI taxonomy): domain Bacteria; kingdom Bacillati; phylum Actinomycetota; class Actinomycetes; order Kitasatosporales; family Streptomycetaceae; genus Streptomyces; species Streptomyces ziwulingensis. The sequence goes on along the minus strand of NZ_BAABIG010000061.1, from coordinate 165,316 downwards.
GGCAGCCAGCGCAAGCTGGACCGGGTGTTCGCCCGCCAGGAGTACCGGCGCGCGTTCCCCGGTGAGATCGGTGACCTGCACTTCCCGTCCAGCGTGTTCGACTCGTACACCGGGTCGCTGCTGCGCAACATCGACACGGCGGGGATCAAGGAATCGGGCCTCAAGGTCGTCGTCGACGCGTCGAACGGCAGTGCGGGACTCGTCCTGCCCAGCCTGCTCGGCAAGCTGGGCGTCGACTCGCTGACCATCAATCCCGGTCTCGACGAGTCCCGGCCCACCGAGTCGGCCGAGATGCGGCGCTCCGGGCTGGTCCGGCTCGGCGAGATCGTGGCCTCCTCGCGGGCGGCCTTCGGCGTGCGGTTCGACCCGGTCGGTGAGCGGCTCTCGCTCGTCGACGAGAAGGGCCGGATCATCGAGGACGACCGTGCCCTCCTGGTGCTGCTGGACCTGATCGCCGCGGAGCGGCGCAGCGGGCGCGTGGCGCTGCCGGTGACCACCACCCGGATCGCCGAGCAGGTGGCGGCGTACCACGGCACCCAGGTGGAGTGGACCACCACCTCTCCCGACGACCTCACGCGGGTCGGCGGCGAGGAGGGGACGATCTTCGGCGGTGACGGCAAGGGCGGATTCATCGTCCCCGAGTTCAGCAGCGTCTACGACGGCACCGCGGCCTTCGTACGGCTGATCGGGCTCGTGGCGCGGACCCAGCTCACACTGAGCCAGATCGACGCCCGCATCCCGAAGGCACACGTCCTCAAGCGTGACCTGGCCACCCCGTGGGCCGTCAAGGGCCTCGTGATGCGCCGGGTGGTGGAGGAGGCGGGAGACCGCTCCGTGGACACCACCGACGGTGTGCGGGTGGTGGAGGCCGACGGGCGCTGGGTCATGGTGCTGCCGGACCCGGCCGAGGCGGTCACCCACCTGTGGGCGGAAGGCCCCGACGACGCCTCCGCGCAGGCGCTGCTCGACGAGTGGGCGGGCGTAGTGGACAGCGCGGGGCGGTAACAGCCCGCACGGCGGCGTGCCGGACAAGCCTCCCCAAGGGGGCCTGTCCGGCACGCCGGTGGGGCCGTTCGGTCGCAGCGCCCGTGGCGTGCGACGATGTGCGGCATGCCGCAGCAACCCCCCGTTCGGAGCACACCCACGCGGCCTCCGCGCCCGGACGCGTCCATGTCGCTGCTCACCAACGTCATGGACCACAGCCTCGACGACGGCTACGCCCAAGCGGCGGAGCGCAGGCGGGCCGAAGGCTCCGGCGGGATGCCGAAGACCCTCCGGGCCAAGCTCGGCCTCGCCGCAGGACTGGTGCTCGCGGCCCTCGTGGTCACCGTCGGGGCGGCCCAGGCGCGGATCGCGGCGCCGGCCGCGGCCAAGGAGCGCGAGGAACTCATCGACCGCATCGACGAGGAGACCTCGGCGGCGGACGGGCTGGAGAAGGACGTCGACCGGCTCCGCGGGGACGTCGGAACCCGCCAGCGCGAGGCGCTGCGGCACAGCGGGGACGGCGACCCGAGCGACCTGGTGGCCGTCCTGTCAGGGGCGGTCGCGGTGCGCGGCCCCGGGGTGAGGCTCGTCGTGAACGACGCCAAGGACGTCGCCACGGGAGGTGACGGAGAGGCGCGTGGGACGTCCGGCTTCTCCGACACCGGACGGGTGCGCGACCGTGACATGCAGCGCGTGGTCAACGGGCTGTGGGCGGCGGGCGCCGAGGCGGTCACCGTCAACGGGCAGCGGCTGACCGCGCTGTCCGCGATCAGGGCCGCGGGTGACGCGATACTGGTCGACAACAAGCCGCTGGTGCCGCCGTACACGGTGCTCGCCGTGGGGGACGGGCAGCGGCTCAGCACGCGGTTCCAGAACGGCTCCGACGGGCTGTACCTGCACGCGTTGCAGGAGAGCTACGGCATTCGGACCGGCATCTCCGTCGAGGACGACCTCCGGCTGCCGGCCGCACCGAGTGTGATCGTACGTACCGCACAACCGAAAACCGAGAAGGGCACATCGTGATCGCCGTACTGGGCCTCGTCGTGGGAGTCGTGGCCGGGCTGTTGGTCCGGCCGGAGGTTCCGGCGGCCGTCGAGCCCTATCTTCCGATCGCCGTGGTGGCGGCGCTGGACGCCGTCTTCGGAGGGCTGCGGGCCATGCTCGACGGCATCTTCGACGACAAGGTCTTCGTGGTGTCGTTCCTGTCGAACGTCGTCGTCGCCGCGCTGATCGTCTTCCTGGGCGACAAGTTGGGCGTCGGCGCCCAGCTCTCCACAGGTGTCGTGGTCGTGCTCGGCATCCGCATCTTCTCCAACGCCGCGGCGATCCGCCGGCACGTCTTCCGGGCGTGAGGCCGATGAGCGACCACGGAGAGCACGGGCGGCACAGTCTCCGCGCCGAACTGCCCGCGGAGGTGGTGCCCACGCCGCCCGACGGGGCCGGCGAGCCGGTGCCGCCGGCGCGGAACGGGGAGACCGGGCGGCAGCGGCTGGTGCGGGGGCTGTGGCCGCCGCGCGTCACCCGGGCCCAACTGATCGTCGCCCTGCTGCTTTTCGGGCTCGGCTTCGGGCTGGCCGTGCAGGTGGCCTCCAACAGCGACGGTGACAGCGCGCTGCGCGGCGCACGACAGGAGGATCTGGTCCGCATCCTCGATGAACTCGACGACCGTACGCAGCGTCTTGAGGACGAGAAGCAGGGTCTCGAGAAGCAGCGGGACGAGCTGGAGAACAGCTCCGACCAGGCCGAGGAGGCCCGTAAGCAGACGATCGAGAAAGAGCGGCAACTCGGTGTGCTGGCGGGCACCGTGGCCGCGCAGGGGCCCGGCATCACGATGAGCATCCAGGACCCGGAAGGGGCGGTCGAGGCGGACATGCTGCTCGACGCGATCCAGGAGCTGCGCGCCGCCGGTGCGGAGGCGATCCAGGTGAACGGCGTGCGGGTGGTCGCGGGGACCTATCTGACGGATGCGTCCGACGCCGTGAGCGTCGACGGGAACCAGATCGACGCGCCGTATCGTTTCAAGGTCATCGGCAAGCCGCAGGACCTCGAACCGGCACTCAACATCCCTGGAGGCGTGGTGCAGACCCTGGAGAAGGAACAGGCCACCGCTACTGTTGAGCGGTCGAGCAAGATCATTGTGGACGCCTTGCGAGCGGCGGAGCGGCCTGACTACGCTCGGTCGTCCTCCCGGTGAACCGGCGGTGCATGGCCGTCGCGCGACGGGGGCATGAGCTTGCGGGGGGTCGGCGCACCGATTGGGTGGTGCGTGGTGGAAACTGTCTGGTGGCGACGGACGTTGTGAGGATGTCCGGGTCGATCAGTAGGTTCAGTCAGGGTTCGTCCTGCCCCACGGGCGGGTCTGTTTCGGTCAAGGGGAAGCGCCCGTGAAGTTGTTTGCGAAGTTGTTCGGCAAGAGCGCGCGAGATGGCGGGGAGAACGCGACCGCTCGCCACCGCGCGCAGCCCGACGCGGAGGGCCATCGGCCCCTGTTCCGGGACCAGGTGGGTGGTCAGGGCGCGCCGTCTGTTGACCCCTCTCAGTCCGGCGGCATAGGTTTCGGGCAACCGTCGACCTCAAGTACGGGTGGAGGGTTCGCCCCCGGACCGTACGCGTCCAATGCCCCGGCGGGGCAGCCGCCGCAGGAGGATCCGTCCATGTCGGCCCTGGTCTGTACGAGGTGCGGCAACCGCAACGCGGAGAACAGCCGCTTCTGCTCCAACTGCGGCGCCCCGCTGCGGCCCGGGGCGACCCCGGAGCGTGCCTCGGAGACGACGTCCACGATCTCGATCTCCGGCCTGGAGGCGTACGACTCCGAGGTCACCGGCCAGACGCCGATGCCGACGCTCTCCCCGGAGGCGCAGGCCGCCGTGGAGGCGCTCCCGCTGGGGTCCGCCCTGCTGGTCGTGCGCCGGGGGCCGAACTCGGGCAGCCGCTTCCTGCTGGACGGTGAGCTGACCACGGCCGGGCGCCACCCGCAGAGCGACATCTTCCTGGACGACGTGACGGTCTCCCGTCGGCACGTGGAGTTCCGCCGGCAGCCGGACGGGTCGTTCACCGTCGCCGACGTGGGCAGCCTGAACGGTACGTACGTCAACCGCGAGCGTATCGACTCCGTCGCCCTGTCCAACGGCGACGAGGTGCAGATCGGCAAGTACCGGCTGGTGTTCTACGCGAGCCAGCGGGGCTACTGACCTCCCGGGCTCACCGTCCGGGGGCACATCCCCAGGGAAGGTCCATGCTGCAAACACCGAGTGGCGGTGCCGGGCACGGCGCCGCCGCCACGGACGGTGGCCTGGTGAGCATCGGCACAGTGCTCAATGTGCTGCGCGACGAGTTCCCCGACATCACGATCTCCAAGATCCGTTTTCTGGAGTCGGAGGGGCTCGTCGACCCGCGGCGGACCCCGGCGGGGTATCGCAAGTTCAGCGCCCACGACGTGGAGCGTCTCGGCCATGTGCTGCGGATGCAGCGGGATCACTATCTGCCGCTGAAGGTGATCCGTGAGCACCTGGACGCCATGGAGCGCGGTGAGGCGGTGAAGCTGCCGACGCTGGGCCGGCAGCGCGACGGCGAGGCGGCGCCGGAGACTCCCCAGGTGCCCGCCGTGGCGCGGATCGGCCGCGCGGAGCTGCTCGCCGCGGCCGGGATAGAGGAACGGCAGCTCGACGAGTGGGAGTCGTACGGGCTCATCGCCCCGCTGCCCGACGGCGCCTACGACGCGGAGACCACCACGGTGGCCGCACTCGTGGTGGAACTGGGACGCTTCGGTATCGAGCCCCGCCATCTGCGGGTGATGAAAGCCGCCGCGGACCGGGAGGCGGGCCTGGTGGACCAGGTGGTGGCGCCGCTCAAGCGGCACCGGAATCCGCAGACCAGGGCCCACGCGGAGGCCCGTACGAAGGAACTGGCGGGCCTCGCGGTGAAGCTGCACGCGGCGCTGGTGCAGACCGCTCTCGGGGTCCGGCTGCCCTGATCGGGGGCAGTGCCGAAGGCTTGGATCGGTCACCCGTTCCCGGCCCGACTACCCAAACGTCCCGGGCACGGCCTAGGGTTGCTGTGTGAACGAGCTCGATGTCGTAGGTGTCCGGGTCGAGATGCCCTCCAACCAACCGATCGTGCTGCTGCGTGAAGTGGGAGGCGACCGTTACCTCCCGATCTGGATCGGACCGGGGGAGGCGACGGCGATCGCCTTCGCCCAGCAGGGCATGGCTCCCGCGCGCCCGCTGACCCACGACCTGTTCAAGGACGTGCTGGAGGCCGTCGGCCAGGAGCTCAGCGAAGTGCGGATCACGGACCTGCGCGAGGGGGTCTTCTACGCCGAGCTGGTCTTCGCCAGCGGGGTCGAGGTGAGTGCGCGGCCGTCCGACGCCATAGCGCTCGCGCTGCGCACCGGGACCCCGATCTACGGCAGTGACACGGTGCTCGACGACGCCGGCATCGCGATCCCCGACGAGCAGGAGGACGAGGTGGAGAAGTTCCGCGAGTTCCTCGACCAGATCTCGCCCGAGGACTTCGGCACCAGCAATCAGTGAGGGGCGTCCGCCGGGCACATCCGGCTAGCCTTTCCCCACGATGAGGCACGGTAAACCACTCGTAGGGTGATTATCACTCGGCGTGGCGAGTGTGGCGATCGTTGACGCACCGTTGGTGACTGCCTACCGTCGAGGAGGCAGGTCAAGGACGGAGGTCGGCGTGAGAAGCAGCGGCGACGGTACGGTGGGGGGTGCCCCCGGACGCGGTCTCGGGGCGAGCGGTCCGTACCCTCCCGGAAGCTCTCGGCTCCGGTCGGGCGGGGGCTATCCGCAGCAGAGCAGCGCGGCCGACCAGGCGCGGCAGCGACCGGCGGCGGTGCCGAGCGGAACAGAGGCGGCGCCCGTGGCGGCCCAGCAGATCGGCTATCGGGGGCCCACGGCCTGCGCGGCGGCCGGCATCACCTACCGCCAGCTCGACTACTGGGCCCGCACCGGGCTCGTCGAGCCGAGCGTGCGACCGGCCCACGGGTCCGGCACGCAGCGTCTGTACAGCTTCCACGACGTCGTCGTCCTCAAGATCGTGAAGCGGTTCCTCGACACGGGTGTGTCCCTGCAGAACATCCGCACCGCCGTCCAGCACCTCAGGGAGAGCGGCTTCCGCGATCTGGAGCGGACGACGCTGATGAGCGACGGTGCCACGGTCTACGAGTGCACCTCGCCCGACGAGGTGCACGCACTGCTCCAGGGCGGTCAGGGGATCTTCGGGATCGCCGTCGGCGTGGTGTGGCGGGACGTGGAGAGCGCGCTGTCCCAGTTGCACGGTGAGCGGGTCGACACGGGGGAGACCCTGATCGGGCAGAACCCGGCGGACGAACTGGCGCGCAGGCGCAACCGCGCGGTGTGAGGACCGCCGCGGACGTGATGCCCGGGGGCGTGGGCAGGGCATTGTCAGTGGTGTAGGGCAGCATCGGAGAGGTGAGAACCGCACCCACGATCCTCCATCTCGACATGGATGCCTTCTTCGCCTCGGTGGAGCAGGCGTCCAAGCCGAGCCTGCGCGGGAAGGCCGTCGTCGTGGGCGGGCTGGGGCCGCGGGGTGTGGTGGCCACCGCCTCCTACGAGGCCCGGGTCTTCGGCGTCCACTCCGCGATGCCGATGGGCCAGGCCCGGCGGCTCGCGCCCAACGCCGCCTACCTGGTGCCGCGCTTCGCGCTCTACCGGTCGATCAGCGAGCAGGTGATGACGTTGCTGGGGGCGCTGTCGCCGCTGGTGGAGCCGCTGAGCCTGGACGAGGCGTTCGTGGATCTGGAGGCCGGCGGGACGGCCTGGGACGCGGAGTCGGCCGAGCTGACCGGTGCCCGACTGCGGGCCGACATCCGGGCCGCGACCGGACTCACCGGCTCGGTCGGGCTCGCCGCCTCCAAGATGCTGGCCAAGATCGCCTCCGAGGCGGCGAAACCCGATGGGCTGGTGCTGATCGAGCCGGGTACCGAGCGGGCCCTGCTCGCGCCGATGTCCGTGCGGACGCTGCCCGGAGTCGGGCCGGCCACCGGCGACCACCTGCGGCGGGGTGGGATCACCACGATCGGGGAGATCGCCGAGGCGGGCGAGGACGAGCTGGTGCGGCTGCTGGGCAAGGCGCACGGCCACGCGCTGTACGCCATGGCGCTGGCGCACGACGAGCGCCCGGTGGTCGCCGAGCGGGAGGCGAAGTCGGTGTCCGTGGAGGACACCTACGACGTGGACATCCATGACCGGGTGCGGGTCGGCCTGGAGGTGCGGCGTCTCGCCGACCGGTGCGTGCGGCGGCTGCGCGCGGCGGGGCTGTCCGGACGGACCATCGTGCTCAAGGTGCGGCGGTACGACTTCTCCACCCTGACCCGCTCCGAGACGCTGCGCGGGCCCACGGACGATCCGGCGGTGATCGAGGAGGCGGCGGCGCGGTTGCTGGACGGGGTGGACACGACCGGGGGCGTACGGCTGCTCGGCGTGGGCGTGAGCGGGCTCGCCGACTACACACAGGAGGATCTCTTCGCCCAGGCGGCGGTCGGGGAACGGGAACGGGAGCGCGAACAGGAGAGAGAACGAGAGAGGGAGAGAGAACGGGAGCGGGAGAGAGAACGGGAGCGGGAGCGGGGAGCGGCGGGAGGTCCGGCCGGTCCGGCCGGCCCGGACGTGGACCGGCGTGCGCCCGTCGAGCCGCAGGCGCCGCCCGCCGAGCGGCGCTGGCCCTCGGGGCACGACGTGCGGCACGCGGTGTACGGGCACGGATGGGTGCAGGGCAGCGGGCTGGGGCGGGTCACCGTGCGCTTCGAGACCCCTGGTTCGCGGGAGCCGGGGCGGGTGCGCACCTTCCGGGTCGACGACGCCGAGCTGGAACCGGCCGAGCCGCTGCCGCTGGTGGCCGAGGAGCCGGCGCCACCGGCACCGGAGGAGGAGGGTCAGGTGGGTTCCTCGTGGCCGGCCAGCTTGCCGAAGTCCCGGTCGGGGGGCGGGGGAGGGGCGGCCACGTCGAGTCCGTAATGGTGGTAGAGCTGGATCTCCTGCTCCGGGGAGAGGTGGCGGCCGACGCCGAAGTCGGGGGCCTCCTTGATCAGGGACCGTTCGAAGGGGACCCGCAGGGCGCCCTCGACGAGTTCGCTGGGCTCCAGGGGCACGAACGCGTCCCTGCTGAACAGGCCGGTGCGCACGGCCGCCCACTCCGGGTCGCCGGTGGCGTCGTCGAGATAGACCTCGTCGATGGTGCCGATCCTGCTGCCGTCGCGGTCGAACGCCTTGCGGCCGATCAGATTGCGCGGATCGATGTCGGTACGCACGGGCCCTCCACATGGTCACGAACCATCCGGTAAATCATCCGTAAGCACTACAAAAGAGCACATTCGGGTGGACGGCCACTCGAAAGACCGTACGTCAATCGCGCTGGTACGCTGGCAAACGGCTGCTGACCCCGCGCGGGAGAGTCCTCCAGGCTTCATCGGAGGCGCCGAAGGAGCAACTCCTCCCCGGAATCTCTCAGGCACACGTACCGCATGGACGAGGTCACTCTGGAAAGCAGAGCGGGTGTCGACGGCTTCCGCTCTCACCGACGGGGAAAGCCGGCGGCCCTCGGGCGGCCGGTGAAGCTCTCAGGTCGCGATGACAGAGGGGGAGGCCGTCCGGGTACCCGAGTGGTGCCCCTCGAAGGTCGCGCAGACCAGGAGGCCCCCGCCATGACCGTTCACCGTACTCCGCTCTCCGAACTCGAACAGGGAACCCCGTTCGAGCAGCGTCACATCGGCCCCGACCACGAGGCCCGCGCCAAGATGCTCGCGCAGGTCGGATACGGCTCGCTCGACGAGCTCACGGCCGCCGCGGTGCCGGACGTGATCAAGAACGCCGACGCGCTGGACCTGCCGTCCGCGCGCACGGAGGCCGAGGTGCTGGCCGAGCTGCGCTCGCTCGCCGACCGCAACGAGGTCCTCGACTCCATGATCGGGCTCGGTTACCACGGCACGTTCACCCCGCCGGTGATCCTGCGCAACGTCATGGAGAACCCGGCCTGGTACACCGCCTACACGCCGTACCAGCCGGAGATCTCGCAGGGCCGTCTGGAGGCGCTGCTCAACTTCCAGACCATGGTCGCCGAGCTGACCGGTCTGCCCACCTCCGGTGCCTCGCTGCTCGACGAGTCCACCGCCGCCGCCGAGGCGATGGCGCTGTCGCGGCGCCTGGGCAAGAACAAGAAGGGCCTCTTCCTGGTCGACGCGGACGCGCTGCCGCAGACCGTCGCCGTGATCCGGACCCGCGCCGAACCGGCCGGTGTCGAGGTCGTCGTCGCCGACCTCGGCGAGGGCATCCCGGCCGAGGTCGCCGAGCGGGAGATCAACGGCGTCCTCCTCCAGTACCCGGGCGCCTCCGGTGCCGTACGCGACCTCAGGCCGGTCATCGACCGGGCGCACGAGCTGGGCGCCCTGGTCACCGTCGCCGCCGACCTGCTCGCGCTGACGCTGCTGAAGTCGCCCGGTGAGCTGGGCGCGGACATCGCGATCGGGACCACCCAGCGCTTCGGTGTGCCGATGGGCTTCGGCGGTCCGCACGCCGGCTACATGGCGGTCCGCGAGAAGATGGCCCGCAGCCTGCCCGGACGGCTGGTGGGCGTCTCGGTGGACGCCGACGGCAACCGCGCCTACCGGCTCGCGCTGCAGACCCGCGAGCAGCACATCCGCCGCGAGAAGGCCACCAGCAACATCTGCACCGCGCAGGTACTGCTCGCGGTGATGGCCGGAATGTACGCCGTCTACCACGGGCCGGACGGGCTGCGGGGCATCGCCCGGCGCACCCACCGGTACGCCTCCCTTCTCGCCGCGGGTCTCGCCGCCGGCGGTGTCGAGATCGTGCACGGCGACTACTTCGACACCGTCACCGCGCGGGTGCCGGGCCGGGCCGCCGAGATCGTCGGCGCCGCCCGCGAGAACGGCGTCAACCTGTGGCTCGTCGACGCCGACCACGTCTCCGTCGCCTGCGACGAGACCACCGCGCGCGCCCAGGTGGGCGGCGTGTGGAACGCGTTCGGTGTCGAGGGCGACATCGAGGCGCTGGACGGGACGGCCGGGGACGCGCTGCCCGAGGGGCTGCTGCGCACCGACGACTTCCTGACCCACCCCGTCTTCCACCAGTACCGCTCCGAGACCGCGATGCTGCGCTACCTGCGCCGCCTGGCCGACCGGGACTACGCGCTGGACCGCGGCATGATCCCGCTGGGCTCCTGCACCATGAAGCTCAACGCGACCACCGAGATGGAGCCGGTGACCTGGCCCGAGTTCGGGCAGCTCCACCCCTTCGTCCCGGCCGGGCAGGCGCAGGGCTACCTCACGCTCATCCGCGAGCTGGAGGAGCGTCTCGCCGAGGTCACCGGGTACGACAAGGTCTCGCTCCAGCCGAACGCCGGGTCGCAGGGCGAGCTGGCCGGTCTGCTCGCCGTCCGCGGCTACCACCGCGCCAACGGCGACGAGCAGCGGACCGTCTGCCTGATCCCGTCCTCCGCGCACGGCACCAACGCGGCCAGCGCCGTCATGGCCGGCATGAGGGTCGTCGTCGTGAAGACCGCCGGGGACGGCGAGATCGATGTCGAGGACCTGCGCGCCAAGATCGAGCAGTACCGCGACGAGCTGTCCGTGCTGATGATCACCTACCCGTCCACGCACGGCGTCTTCGAGGAGCACGTCGCCGACATCTGCGCCCAGGTGCACGAGGCGGGCGGCCAGGTCTACCTGGACGGCGCCAATCTCAACGCCCTGGTGGGACTCGCCAAGCCCGGTCACTTCGGCGGCGACGTCTCGCACCTGAACCTGCACAAGACGTTCTGCATCCCGCACGGCGGCGGCGGTCCCGGCGTCGGCCCGGTGGGCGTGCGCGCGCACCTGGCGCCGTATCTGCCCAACCACCCGCTCCAGCCCGCGGCCGGACCCCGGACGGGCGTGGGCCCCGTCTCGGCGGCTCCCTGGGGTTCGGCGGGCATCCTGCCGATCTCCTGGGCGTACGTGCGGCTGATGGGCGGCGAGGGGCTGAAGCGGGCCACCCAGGTGGCCGTGCTCTCCGCCAACTACGTGGCCAAGCGGCTGGAGCCGCACTACCCGGTGCTGTACACCGGGCCGGGCGGGCTGGTCGCGCACGAGTGCATCATCGACCTGCGCCCGCTGACCAAGGCGACCGGCGTGAGCGTCGACGACGTCGCCAAGCGGCTGATCGACTACGGCTTCCACGCGCCGACGATGTCGTTCCCGGTGGCCGGCACGCTGATGATCGAACCGACCGAGTCCGAGGACCTGAACGAGCTGGACCGGTTCTGCGACGCGATGATCGCCATCCGCGCGGAGATCGACAAGGTCGGTTCCGGCGCGTGGCCCGCGGACGACAACCCGCTGCGCGGCGCCCCGCACACCGCCGCGGCGCTGGGCGGCGAGTGGGAGCACGCCTACAGCCGCGCCGAGGCCGTCTTCCCGGCCGGGGTGTCGGCCGCCGACAAGTACTGGCCGCCGGTGCGCCGCATCGACCAGGCGTTCGGTGACCGGAACCTGGTCTGCTCGTGCCCGCCGCTGGACGCCTACGAGGACTGACCCACACCCCGAACACACCGGACATGACGGAGGGCCCCGCCCGCAGGCGGGGCCCTCCGTCATGTCCGGCGCCGAGACGGTTTCTGTCCGGCACCGAGGTCGTAAGAGAAGCGTCAAGGGCGTGCGGGATGCCGTATGGGAGGCGTCAAGGGCGGTCGGTTTCGGCCATCGAGGATGTTTTCTCGAAGTGTCCGAGTCTCATCGCACCTCACTCCAGGAGTTCACGATGGCCGATCTGGCCTTCGTCGTCACCACGCTCGCGGTCTTCGCGCTGGTGGCCCTCGTCGCCCAAGGGGTGACGAAGCTGTGACCGCCGAGAACGTCGTCGGCCTGGTCGTGGCCGTCGCCCTGCTGGGCTATCTCGTCCTCGCCCTGATCTTCCCGGAGAGGTTCTGAGAGCCACATGGGACCCGTACTCGCCGGCGTGCTCCAGTTGCTGGCCCTCGTGGCCGCGCTGGCACTCGTCCACATCCCGCTGGGCAACTACATGGCCCGGGTCTACTCCGCCACCCGGCATCTGCGGGTGGAGAGGTGGATCTACAAGGGCATCGGCGCCGATCCGGACACCGAGATGCGCTGGCCCGCGTATCTGCGCGGAGTGCTCGCCTTCTCGGTCGTCGGCGTCCTCTTCCTCTACCTGCTCCAGCGGCTCCAGGGCGTCCTGCCGGGTTCGCTCGGCTTCGACGCGGTGGCGCCCGCGCAGGCGTTCAACACGGCCGCGTCCTTCGTGTCCAACACCAACTGGCAGTCGTACTACGGCGAACAGACCATGGGCCACGTCGTGCAGACCGCCGGTCTGGCCGTGCAGAACTTCGTCTCGGCGGCCGTCGGCATGGCCGTCGCCGTCGCCCTGGTGCGGGGTTTCGCCCGCTCGCGCACCGGTGAGCTGGGCAACTTCTGGGCGGACCTGGTGCGCGGGGTGGTCCGGGTGCTGGTGCCGCTGGCCGTCGTCGGCGCGCTGGTCCTGGTCGCCTGCGGGGTGATCCAGAACTTCTCCGGCATCCACGAGGTCGGCCAGTTCCTGGGCGGCCCGCAGCAGTGGAACGGCGGCGCGGTCGCCTCGCAGGAGGCCATCAAGGAGCTGGGCACCAACGGCGGCGGCTACTTCAACGCCAACAGCGCCCACCCCTTCGAGAACCCCACGCCGTTCACCAACCTCTTCGAGATCTTCCTGATCCTGGTGATCCCGTGCTGCCTGACCCGCACCTTCGGGGTGCTGGTCGGTTCGGTGCGGCAGGGTTACGCGATCCTCGGCACGATGGCCACCGTCTGGGTCGGCTTCACCGCCCTGATGATGTGGACCGAGTTCGCCCACCACGGTCCGGCGCTGCAGGCCGCCGGCGGTGCGATGGAGGGCAAGGAGCTGCGCTTCGGGATCGGCGGGTCGTCGCTCTTCGCGGTGTCGACCACGCTGACGTCGACCGGCGCGGTGGACTCCTTCCACTCCTCCTTCACCGGGCTCGGCGGCGGCATCACGATGCTGGGCATGATGCTCGGCGAGATCGCGCCCGGCGGTGTCGGTTCAGGGCTCTACGGCATGCTCGTGATGGCGGTCATCGCGGTGTTCATCGCCGGTCTGATGGTCGGCCGCACCCCGGAGTACCTGGGCAAGAAGCTCGGCCCCCGCGAGATCAAACTGGCGGCCGTCTACATCCTCGTCACCCCGGCGCTGGTACTGGTCCTCAGCGCGCTCTCCATGGCGCTGCCGACCCCGCCGGACTCGATGCTCAACTCCGGCGCGCACGGCTTCTCCGAGATCCTGTACGCCTTCACCTCGGCCGCCAACAACAACGGCTCGGCCTTCGCGGGGCTGAACGCGAACACCGACTGGTTCAACACGATGACCGGACTCGCGATGCTGCTCGGCCGGTTCCTGCCGATGGTGTTCGTCCTGGCGCTGGCCGGTTCGCTGGCCCAGCAGCAGCCGGTGCCGGTCACGGCCGGAACGCTGCGTACGGAGAAGCCTCTGTTCACCGGGCTGCTGGTGGGCACGATCCTGATCATCACGGGTCTGACGTTCTTCCCGGTGCTCGCGCTGGGCCCGCTGGCCGAGGGGCTGTCCTGATGTCCGCCCGTACCGGAAGCAGCGACCCCGCCGGGACCACCACCCCTGCCGGGACCCCCGGGACCACCGCCCCCACCGAGCCCGCCCGCACCCAGAACGACCCTCGCAACCAGAAGCGTGAGGACTCCATGTCCGCAGCCACTCCGACCCGGGCGCCGCACGACGACGTCCCGGCCGCCCGGCAGCCCTCCGACAGCCGTGTCGGAGGGGGCCTGTTCGACCCCGCGCAGTTGGTCAGGGCGGTGCCCCAGGCGTTCCGCAAGCTCGATCCGCGGGTGCTGGCCAAGTCGCCCGTGATGTTCGTGGTGTGGATCGGCTCGGTGCTGACCACGGTGTTCTCCTTCACCGACCCGGGCGACTGGTTCGGCTGGACGATCAGCGGCTGGCTCTGGCTGACCGTGCTCTTCGCCAACCTCGCGGAGGCGGTCGCCGAGGGCCGCGGCAAGGCGCAGGCCGACACGCTGCGCAAGGCCAAGAGCGACACGGTGGCCCGCCGGGTGGACGGGACCGTGCTGCCCGGTACCGAGCTGCGCGTCGGTGACCTGGTGGTCTGCGAGGCCGGGGACATCGTCCCCGGCGACGGCGACGTGGTCGAGGGCGTGGCGTCCGTCGACGAGTCGGCGATCACCGGCGAGTCGGCACCCGTCATCCGCGAGTCCGGCGGTGACCGGTCCGCCGTCACCGGCGGCACCAAGGTCCTCTCCGACCGGATCGTCATCAGGATCACGACCGAGCCGGGAGAGACCTTCATCGACCGGATGATCAACCTGGTGGAGGGCGCGGCCCGGCAGAAGACGCCCAACGAGGTGGCGCTGAACATCCTGCTGGCCTCGCTGACCATCGTCTTCCTGCTGGCCTGCGCCACCCTGCCGCCGTTCGCCGCCCACGCCGGCAGCCGGCTGACGATGGTGGTGCTGGTGGCCCTGCTGGTCTGTCTGATCCCGACGACGATCGGCGCCCTGCTCTCCGCGATCGGCATCGCCGGCATGGACCGCCTGGTGCAGCGCAACGTGCTGGCCATGTCGGGCCGCGCGGTCGAGGCCGCCGGTGACGTCTCCACCCTGCTGCTGGACAAGACCGGCACCATCACCCTCGGCAACCGGCAGGCGGCCCGGTTCGCGCCGGTGCGCGGCACCACGGAAGCCGAGGTCGCCGACGCCGCCCAGCTCTCCTCCCTCGCCGACGAGACCCCCGAGGGCCGCTCGATCGTCGTCCTCGCCACGGAGAAGTACGGGCTGCGCGAACGCCACCAGGACGAACTGACGGGGGCCGAGTGGATCGAGTTCACCGCGCAGACCCGGATGTCGGGCGTGGACCTGGACGGGCGCAGGATACGTAAGGGCGCGGCCGGTTCGGTGATCGCCTGGGTGACCGAGCGCGGCGGTGCGGCCCCCCGGGACGCCCAGGAGCTGTCCGACGAGATCTCGCAGGCGGGCGGCACTCCGCTGCTCGTGGCGGTCGAGGACGCCCAGGGTGCGCGGGTGCTGGGCGTCATCCACCTGAAGGACGTCGTCAAGCAGGGCATGCGCGAGCGGTTCGAGGAACTGCGCCGCATGGGCATCAGGACGGTCATGATCACGGGTGACAACCCGCTGACGGCCAAGGCGATCGCCGACGAGGCCGGTGTGGACGACTTCCTCGCGGAGGCCACCCCCGAGGACAAGATGGCGCTGATCAAGCGGGAGCAGGCCGGCGGCAAGCTGGTCGCGATGACCGGCGACGGCACCAACGACGCGCCCGCGCTCGCGCAGGCCGACGTGGGCGTGGCGATGAACACCGGCACGTCGGCCGCGAAGGAGGCCGGCAACATGGTCGACCTCGACTCCGACCCGACCAAGCTGATCGAGATCGTCGAGATCGGCAAGCAGCTCCTCATCACCCGGGGCGCGCTGACCACGTTCTCCATCGCCAACGACGTGGCCAAGTACTTCGCGATCATCCCGGCGCTGTTCGCCGCGGTCTACCCGGGTCTGGACAAGCTCAACATCATGCGGCTGTCCTCGCCGGACTCGGCGATCCTCGCCGCGGTGATCTTCAACGCGCTGATCATCATCGCGCTGGTCCCCCTCGCCCTGCGCGGTGTGCGGTACCGGCCGATGAGCGCCGACCGGATGCTCCGCCGCAACCTCACGGTCTACGGCCTGGGCGGACTGATCGCCCCCTTCATCGGCATCAAGATCATCGACCTGCTCATCTCGCTCATCCCCGGGATCGCGTGAAGGACATGAACAACTCCCTGACCAACACCGCACGACTGCTCGGCGCGGGCCTGCGCGCCCTGCTCGTCCTCACCCTGGTGACCGGCGTCCTCTACCCCCTCGTCGTCACCGGCATCGCGCGGGGACTCTTCCCCGGCAAGGCCGACGGGTCCGAGGTGGAGGCGGGCGGCAAGGTCGTCGGCTCCTCGCTGATCGGCCAGCCGTACGACCTGCCGCTCAAGGACGGGCAGGAGACCCCCGAACCCGACCTGAAGTGGTTCCAGGGGCGCCCTGCCAACGGCCTGGGCAGCAACAGCCTCAACACCCGGTACGACCTGATCCTCTCCGGCGCCACCAACCTCGCCGCCGACAGCCCCGACCTCGTCCGGCAGGTCGAGGACGCCAGGGCCGCCGTCGTCGAGGACAACTCCGTACCCGGCTGGACCGTGGACCCGGCGGACATCCCGGCCGACGCCGTCACCTCCTCCGGTTCCGGACTCGACCCCGACATCTCCCCGGAGTACGCCGCACTCCAGGTCCACCGGGTCGCCCACCGGAACGGTCTGCCCGTCGCCCGGGTCGAGAGGCTGGTCGACGACAGCACGGAGGGCCGCACCCTCGGCTTCGTCGGTGAACCCCGCGTCAACGTGCTCGAACTGAACATCGGCCTTAAGGAGCTGGTCGCGAAGGGCTGAGCGGGCGGAACCACCCGCGCGAGACGCGAGCCACGAGACGCGAGATACAGAGCCGGCCGCTTCGGGGGACTTCCCCGGTGCGGTCGGCTCCCGCGCGTGCGGACGACGACGGCCGCCGACCAGGCAGGGGAATCGTAACGTTCGCTGATTCATCCGAAACTTTCGGTGCGCCGCTGGTCGTCAAGGGTGCGGTTGGCCCGAGTGTTCCCCGACTGCGGTGTGGCGGCGGCGGATTGGTCGTGCACAGGGGGTTGCCACCCTTCGAGCGCTGTCCTTAGGGTGCGGCAACAACGCAGCTTTCTGGATTTTCTCCGAAACTTTCGTACCCCCTCGCACCCAAGGAGCGCACCATGGGCGACCCGGCACTGTCCCGCCGCGGCTTCCTCGCGGCCTCGACCGCGGCCGGTCTGGGAATGACGGCACTGAGCGGCTGTGGCGGTGACTCGGACGGAGGGTCGTCGTCCGGGACGACCACCATCGAGTGGTGGAACATCTCCACCACCCAGCCGACGAAGGACGTGTGGGCCGCCCTCGCGAAGAAGTTCGAGGCGCGGAACCCCACGGTGAAGGTCAAGATCGTCCAACTGGAGAACGACGCCTACAAGTCGAAGATGACGGCGCTGATCGCCTCCGGGAAGCTCCCGGACATCTTCCACACCTGGGGCGGCGGGGTACTGAAGCAGCAGGTCGACGCGGGTCTGGTCGAGGAACTCGGTGACCGTACGAAGGGGTGGGCCGACGGCCTGCTGCCGGTCGCCAAGGAGCCGTACCTGATCGACGAGAAGGTGTACGGCATCCCGTTCGACATCGGGATGGTCGGCTTCTGGTATAACAAGGCGCTCTTCGAGAAGGCGGGCGTCACCACCCCGCCCGCCACCTGGAGCGGCTTCCTCGACGCCGTGCGCGCGCTGAAGTCCGAGAACGTCACGCCTCTCGCCCTGGCCGGCAAGGAGAAGTGGCCCGGCATGTACTACTGGGCGTACCTCGCGATGCGCGTCGCCGGCGCGGACGCCGTGCAGAAGGCCGCCGACGAGAAGGACTTCACCGGGCCCGAGTTCGTCGAGGCGGGCCGGAAGCTGAAGGAGCTGTCCGACCTCCGGCCGTTCCAGAAGGGCTTCCTGGGCGCCGCCTACTCCACCCCCACCGGCCAGGCCGCCACCGTCGGCAACGGCAAGGCGGCGATGGAGCTGATGGGGCAGTGGGCCCCGGTGGTGGAGGCGGACGCGGGCAAGGGCCTCGGGGACGGCCTCGGCTTCTTCCCGTTCCCCGCGGTCGAGGGCGGCAGGGGCGCGATCACCGAGGTGTTCGGCGGGGGCGGCGGACACGCCCTGCGCCGGGGCGCCCCGCAGGCCGCCGTCGACTTCCTGAAGTTCTTCGCCTCCGCCGCGAGCGACCGGGAACTGGTGAAGAAGACCGGTGTCCTGCCCGTGGTCCCGGCCGCGGAGAGCGCGCTGACCGACCCCAACCTCACCTCGGTGCAGCGCCAGTTGAAGGCGGCCACCGGCTTCCAGCTCTACCTGGACCAGGCGTACGCCCCCGCCGTCGGTCAGGAGGTCAACGACAGCGTCGCCGCGCTGCTGGCCGGCTCCAAGTCCGCGGAACAGGTCGCCGAGTCGATCACCAAGGTCGCCAAGGAAGCGCAGTAACCGCCGATGACCTCCACGTTCCTGCCGGACAAGCGGAGCGGCCCCGAGGCCGGCCGGCCGCCCGCGCCCACACCGCCCGGGGCCTCCCCGGGGCGGCGCCGGCGCCGGGTGTCGCACTGGCTCACCGCCGTCTCCTTCCAACTGCCCGCCCTGGTGCTGTTCCTCGTCCTCGTCCTGCTGCCGATCCTGTTCGCCCTGTACGCCGCCTTCTTCCGGTGGGGCGGCTTCGGCATGCCCTCCGACTACATCGGCACCGAGAACTTCACCCGGCTGCTCGACGACCCGGTCTTCCTCGGCGACCTGTGGCGCTGCCTGGTCCTGGTGGTCCTCTCCCTGGTGCTGCAACTGCCGTTCGCGCTCGCCATGGCGGTGCTGCTGAACCAGCGGATGCGGGGCCGGGCGGTGTACCGGATGCTGTTCTTCGCGCCCTACGTGCTGTCCGAGGCCATCACCGGTGTGCTGTTCGGCATGATCTTCGCCCCGGACGACGGCCTCGCCGACCAGGTGCTGGGCGGTGTCGGCCTCGACGGGCTCGGCGGGGAGTGGTTCGCCGACCCGTCGATGGTGATGGCGACCCTCTTCCTCGTGATGACGTGGAAGTACTTCGGCTTCCACATGATGCTGTACCTCGCCGGACTCCAGTCCATCCCGCGCGAGTTGCGGGAGGCGGCGCTCATCGACGGCGCGAACGCCTGGCAGCGGTTCCGCGGTGTCACCCTGCCGCTGCTCGCCCCCACCCTGCGGATCAGCGTCTTCCTGTCCGTCATCGGCGCCATCCAGCTCTTCGACCTGGTGTGGGTGGTCACCCAGGGCGGCCCCGACCACCACTCCGAGACGATGGCCGTGACCATGTTCCAGTTCGGCTTCAAGCGCTACCAGGTCGGCTACGCCAGCGCGATCAGCGTGGCCATGTTCGGTATCAGCCTCGTCTTCGCCCTCGCCTACCAGCGGTTCGTGCTCCGGCGCGACCTCCAGGGAGCCACCACGACCATGCGAGGAGGCGGCGGATGACCCTCACACAGAAGCGACCGCGTCACGGGCGCGACGGACGGGGCGGACGGGGGGTGCGGGGGCCGTCCCTCCACGCCCTGCTGACGCTCGTCGGCGCCGTCATGGCCGTACCGCTGCTGTACGCGGTGGTCTCCGGATTCAAGTCCACCGACCAGCTCTCCGGCAATCCGGTGGGCCTGCCCTCGCCCTGGGTGGCCTCCAACTACGCGGACATCCTCGGTTCGGGGACGTTCTGGCGGCTGGTCGGCAACAGCACGCTGATCGCGGTGGCGTCGACCGTGCTGGTGGTCGCGGTCTCGGCGCTCGCCGCGTTCTCCTTCGCCCGGTTCGCCTTCCGCGGGCGGGAGTTGCTGTTCACGGTCTTCACCATGGGGCTGATGTTCCCGTTCGCGGTGGCGGCGCTGCCGCTGTTCCTGCTGCTGCGGTCGATGGGGCTGCTGGACAACCCGCTCGGCGTGATCCTGCCGCAGGCCGCCTTCGGACTGCCGATGACCATCATCATCCTGCGGGGCTTCTTCCGGGAGATCCCCGGTGAGCTGGAGGAGGCGGCGACCCTGGACGGCTGCGGCCCGTTCGGCTTCTTCTGGCGGATCCTGCTGCCGATGGCCCGGCCCGCCCTCGGCACCGTCTCCGTCCTCGCGGTCGTCACGAGCTGGAACAACTTCTTCCTGCCGCTGCTGGTCTTCACCGACTCGACCTGGTGGACCATCCCGATCGGCGTCCAGCAGTTCCAGGGGCAGTACTCCGCCGACACCGCCCGGGTCTTCGCCTATCTGGTGCTGGCCATGGTCCCCGCCCTGGCCTTCTACTCCGTCGCCGAGCGCCAGCTCGTCGGCGGGCTCGCCGCGGGGGCCACCAAGGGCTGACCTGCGGCTACCCCGAGTGACCGGCCCCGGACACGCGGCGGGGCCGGTTCGCGCTCGGCGCGGCCGGCCCCAGGAGTGTTCCGGGCGGGGCGTGTCGCCGCCCGGCCGGTGCTCACGGCCTGCTGTCCGGATCGGGTCGCAGGGCATCGGCGGTGCCTGCCGATGCCGGTCCCCGCGGCCGCGGCGTGACCCGAACGGCAGGCGTCAGGCGGCGGTCATCACCTGGCCGGCCCCGAGGGGACGGTGCGGGGCGATGATCTGACCGTCCGGCAGGAGCTCACCGGTGTCCTCGAAGAGCAGGACGCCGTTGCACAGCAGGCTCCAGCCCTGCTCCGGGTGGTGCGCCGCGAGTCGGGCGGACTCCCGGTCGGCGGAGTCGGCGGAGGGGCACGATGGCTGATGCTGACACATGGAAGAGATCTTTCGCTCTGTCGTGCGGTGTGGGTGGTGTGCTGTCGTGTCTGTTCCGCGGCGTGAAACCTCGTTCATGGCCGCCCCCGTCGGGCAAGTGGGTTCGAACCCAGTGTTGCCCTGCCGGACCCGTTCCGCAGGTATTTGACGGCACCGCTTCTCACAGGTTGAAGACGCGTCACCCACGCGGACGGTTCAACTCGAAGGGCTGTCACTTCGGGGGGTTCGCCGTAGTCCGAAAGGGCTAGTCCGACCGGGGATCGGGCGCGTTGTCGGCTCGTAGGAGCAATTGCTCGCTCCTACGAGCGACACGCCGATCAGGGGATCACGGGAGGGACTGCGGCAGGCAGTGCGGCTGGGGCTGAAGCCATGGCGGGGCAGGGGCCGGGGGCGGGCTCGGGTTCAGGCGGGTGAGCTCAGCAGTCGGGTGGGGGTGACCCGGTGCGTCAGTACCGGGAGGAGGTCCTCGACCCGGTGCGGCAGGTGGGCCGCGATGCCGGGGGGTGCCGGCGCCAGCGGCACCAGCAGGTCGGTGGCGTCCGGGCGGCCGGTGGCCGGGTCCGCCGCGCGGTCGCCGTGCAGCCACAGGGTGAGCATGTACAGGCCGGGCACCGACAGCAGCCGCGGCTGGTAGCTCCCCTCCACCGTCTCGGCGTGGCGCAGCGCGCGCTCCGTGGAGGCCACGTAGGGGCCCTCGAAGAAGCGGGCGAAGGCCCAGCCGTCCGCGGTCAGCACGGTCTCGGCCGCGGCCACCGCGCGGTCCTGGCTGCGGATGAGGAAACGCCAGCCCGCCAGCCGGGTGGCCCAGACACCCTCGGGGGCACCCCGGTCCAGGACGTGCAGCGGCAGCGGCAGTTCGGGGGTCATCGGACCCCGGGCGCCGAGCAGTGACGGGGTCCGGGCCTCCCGGACCGCGGTCGGCGAGGACAGGGCGGTCAGGACGGTGCGCAGGGCGGGCGCGGGAGCCGGGGGGACATGCAGCGGCATGGTGGGTCGCCTCTCATTCGAAGGCACGGTGGCGCGAGGGCGTGGCGGGGCGTGGCCGAGCGGACGACGCTGTCAGCTCACGGGAGCAGTGAAGCGGGGGCCGGGCCGGAGACCGGGGTGCGGAGTGGGCATTCCGTAGGTCGCCTCGGCAGGATCCTCCGGCCGTGGGCGCCCATCTGCTGCCGTGTCTGCGGAGTTTATACGGCAAATGTTCGGGCTGTGTTTCGGCTAGCCGTTTCCGGCGGACGGAACAAGGCCGCATTCGGTCGGTGATATGCGGTAAACATCCTGATTCCGGACCGGGTGCGCGGCGGTGACCTCCGGTAATGCCCGGGAAGCGGTCGGCCAATTGCCGTCAGCCTTTTCCACGACATCCGTACCGAAATCCGTACCCAAAACCGCACCGGCATCCGTACCCCCGTCCACAGCGGCCGCCGCACCACGAAACTGCGGACGCGCCATGCCCGGCGAATGTGCCTCCGGTCACACCGGCTCAGAGTAGCGGTTCGTGAGCCGGTGAGGAGACGTTATCGATCGCTTGGACGGGGCATCCTTCCACCTGACCGCACACCGGCGGCCGGACCACCGGCCCGCTGATCCGAGGAGGAAGCTTCCATGGGGGAAAAGGTCGTGGCAGGCCGTTTCGACCTGTCCGATCGTCAGCGCTACCGCGACAAGCTGCGGAGCTGTCTGACGGGCTTGGAGCGGCTCCTGGCTCAGGAGCGGTTCGACCGTCCGAAGAACCTGATGGGGCTGGAGATCGAGCTGAACCTCGTCGACGCCGACGGGATGCCCAGAATGCTGAACGGGCAGGTCCTCGAACGCATCGCGAGCCGCGACTTCCAAACAGAACTCGCCATGTTCAACCTCGAAGTGAACATCGCCCCCCATCGGCTGGGCGGCCGGGTTTTCGACCGGCTCGCCGAGGAAATCCGCACCTCGCTGGCGTACGCCGACCGAAAAGCCGGTGAACTGGACGCGGGAATCGCGATGATCGGGATTCTGCCGACCCTCGACCGGGACGACCTCGTCTCGTCCAACCTCTCCGACGTGGACCGCTACGCGCTGCTCAACGAGCAGATGGTGGCCGCCCGCGGCGAGGACTTCCATCTCGACATCGACGGCGTCGAACGTCTCACCTGCACCTCGAAGTCGATCGCGCCCGAGGCCGCCTGCACCTCGGTGCAACTGCACCTCCAGGTGACCCCGCAGCGCTTCCCGGACGTGTGGAACGCCGCCCAGGCGATCGCCGCCGCCCAGATCGCCGTCGGCGCCAACGCGCCCTTCCTGTTCGGCCGGGAGCTGTGGCGGGAGTCGCGGCCCCCGCTGTTCCAGCAGTCCACCGACACCCGCCCGCCCGAGCTGCAGGCGCAGGGGGTGCGGCCGCGCACCTGGTTCGGGGAGCGCTGGATCACCTCGGCCCATGAACTGTTCGAGGAGAATCTGCGCTACTACCCGGCGCTGCTGCCGCTCTGCGACGACGAGGACCCGCTGGAGGTGCTGGACGCGGGCGGCGTACCGTCCCTCGCCGAGCTGGTCCTGCACAACGGCACGATCTACCGCTGGAACCGGCCCGTCTACGACATCGCCGACGGCGTCCCCCACCTGCGGGTGGAGAACCGTGTCCTGCCCGCCGGCCCCACCGTCACCGACGTCATCGCCAACGCGGCCTTCTACTACGGCCTCGTCCGCGCGCTCTCCGAGGAGTCCCGGCCGGTGTGGTCGCGGCTGCCGTTCGAGGCCGCCGCCGCCAACTTCGACGCCGCCTGCCGGTACGGCATCGAGGCGCGGTTCGAGTGGCCGCGGCGCGGTCCGCTGGGCGGCACCGCCGAGGTGGACGCGACCGCCCTCGTCCTCGACGAACTGCTGCCGCTGGCCGCGGCCGGGCTGGACGCGTGGGGCATCGAGCCCGCCGACCGCGACCTGTACCTCGGCGTGATCGAGGAGCGGTGCCGGCGCCGGGTCAACGGCGCCTCCTGGCAGGCGGCGACGTTCCACCGGGCGCTGGAGGGCGGGATGTCCCGGGAGGCGGCGCTGGCCGCGACGACCCGGCGCTACCGCGAACTGATGCTCAAGGGGGACCCGGTCCACCTGTGGCCGGTCGGCCATCCGGAGCCGGAGCCGGAGCAGGAGCAGGAGCCGGTGCGCCAGGGCAGGTCGTAGGGGCGGCCCGCCCCCGCGCCGGCGCCCGCCTCATACTGGGCGTGCACGTGTCGCGCGTGCACGTGTGACGTTCCGGTCGAGGCGGGTGTGATGGCGCAGGCGGGCCCGGTGGGCGATTCCCTTCCCCAGGAGCGGCTCTCGCGACGGGTCCTCCGTCACGAGACGCTGCTCGTCCTGGCCCTCTCGCTGGGCGCGAGCGGAGTCTCCGCGCTGATCAGCTTCATCGGCTCGGTCACCCGGCCGGGCGGCCTCAAGGACCAGGCGGCCACGCTCAACGCCTCGGCCGCGCCGGGCCGCCCCTGGCTGGACCTGGCCTGGCAGCTCTTCGGGATCGGCACCGCGCTGGTGCCCGTCGCGCTCGTCGCCCATCTGCTGCTGCGCGAGGGCAGCGGCCTGCGCGCGCTGGGCTTCGACCGCGGCCGGGCCGGCTTCGACCTCCTCCGCGGGGCGGTGGTCGCCGCCGTCATCGGCAGCACCGGGATCGCCTTCTACCTCGCCGCCCGCGGCCTGGGCTTCAACCTCACGGTCGTGCCGGAGGCCCTGCCCGAGGTCTGGTGGAAGTACCCGGTGCTGATCCTCTCGGCGGTGCAGAACTCCGTCCTGGAGGAGGTCGTCGTCGTCGGCTATCTGCTGCGCAGGCTCGACGGGCTGGGCTGGACGCCCAGGGCGTCGCTGGCGGCCAGTTCGGTGCTGCGCGGGTCGTACCACCTCTACCAGGGCATCGGCGGCTTCGTCGGCAACATGGTCATGGGCGTGGTGTTCGTGTACCTGTACCGGCGCTGGGGCCGGGTGGGCCCCCTGGTGGTGGCGCACTCGCTGCTCGACATCGGGGCGTTCGTCGGATACGCGCTGCTGGCCGGGAAGGTGAGCTGGCTGCCGACCGCCTGACGGTTCGGCGGTTCGGCGGCGCGGAAACGGTCGTACGTCCTTCCCCGCTGCCCGCGTCCCGTTCCGCGCCCTCCTCTCCGGGGCACCAGGCCGGCAGGTCCTCTCCGGGTCACCAGGCCAGCAGGTCGCCCTCGATCACCGTCACCGCGTGTCCGGTCAGGAGGGTGCGGGCGCCGCGCAGTCCGGTGCGGACGAGGCCGGAGCGGGGGGATGCCTGGAGCCCGGTGAGGTCGGGGCGGCCGAGCCGCTCGGACCAGAAGGGGGCGAGGGAGGTGTGGGCGCTGCCGGTGACGGGGTCCTCGTCGATGCCGACGTTGGCGAAGAAGCAGCGGGAGACGAAGTCGTAGTCGCCCGCGGGGTCCTCGGCGCGGGCGGTGGCGATCACGCCCCGCTCCGCGTGGGCGGCCAGCGCCCTGTGGTCCGGCGTCAGACCGCGGACGGTCTTCTCGTCGGCGACCTCCACCAGCAGGTCACCCACCTGCGGGCCGGTGTCCAGGACCGTGCGGGGCTCGGCGCCCAGCGCCTCGGCGAGCCCGGCGGGGACCTCGGTCGGCGTCAGCGGGGCGGTCGGGAAGTCCAGGGTGATCGAACCGTCCGGGCCGGGCGTGGCCAGCAGGACCCCGCTGCGGGTGGCGAACCGGACGGTTCCCTCGTGGGCGCCGGTGGTGTGCAGGACGTGCGCGGCGGCCAGGGTCGCGTGACCGCACAGCGCGACCTCGGTGGCCGGGGTGAACCAGCGCAGCGCCCAGTCGGCCTCGTCGCCCTCGGGCAGCCGGTGGGCGAAGGCGGTCTCGGCGTGGTTGACCTCCAGGGCGACCTTCTGCAGCAGGTCGTCGCCGGGGAAGGCGTCCAGGAGCAGGACTCCGGCGGGGTTGCCGGCGAAGGGCCGGTCGGTGAAGGCGTCGACGATTCGGATGCGCATGCGCCGACGGTAGGGGGCCGGGGGAGCGCGGGACCAAGGCCAATCCGCAGGGGCTGGACCGAGTTTTCCGCACGGGGTTGTCATCCGAACAGTCCCGATATATCGTTGAGGCATCGCGACAGATCAACGACTGAATGGAGTGATGGCTATGCGTAGCCACGGATACGAGCGTGGACATGGTGGACGCGGCCAGGGCGGGCCCTCGGGGCGCGGTGGCCGCGGTTTCGACGGCCAGGACGGTTTCGACGGCCGGCGTGCGGCCTTCGGACCCTTCGGGCCCGGGGGGCACGGTGGCCCCGGCGGTCGCGGGGGTCCCGGCGGTCCTGGTCCGTTCGGGCCGGGCTTCGGCTCCGGGCCCTGGGGCGGCCGGGGGCGCGGTGGGCCGAGGGGGAGGGCGCGGCGCGGCGACGTACGCGCGTCGATCCTCGCCCTGCTCAAGGAGCGGCCGATGCACGGCTACGAGATGATCCAGGAGATCGCCGAGCGCAGCGGCGGGGCGTGGAAGCCCAGCCCCGGCTCGGTCTACCCCACCCTCCAGCTCCTGGAGGACGAGGGCCTGATCGCCAATGAGAACGAGGGCGGCAAGAAGCTGTTCGCCCTCACCGAGGCCGGCCGCACCGCCGCCGAGCAGGGCGCCGAGGCACCCTGGGAAGAGGCGTCGCGCGGCGTCGACTGGGAGGCGCTGAACGACATCCGGCAGGCCGGTTTCGGTCTGATGGAGGCGTTCGGCCAGGTCTGGAAGACCGGCAGCAAGGAGCAGCGGGAGAAGGCGCTCGACGTCATCAACGACACCCGCAAGAAGCTGTACCGGATCCTCGCCGACGAGGACTGACGGCACCGGCTCCGCCTTGCCTCCCGCCTGATCTCCTCCGCAAGGAGGAGATTTCGGCGGGGGCGGTCCCCTCAGCGTCGGAGGTGAAGATGCTTCCCGGCGGGGATGCCCCGGGCTCCTGCGACTGGTGGGGTGGGACACGTGCGAACCCGTACTTCCCGGCAGTCGGCCGGTGCGCAAGGTGACCGGCTGCCGGACGGCCCCGACCACGACGCCCGGCTGAGCGCCGCGCTGGCGTCGGTGGTCTCCGGCGCCCGCCGCCGCGCGCTGCGGGACGGAGACCGCCACATCGACACGGCCCACCTGCTGCACTCGCTCCTGGAGTCCGACCCCGGTGCGCGGGCCGCGCTCGGCGACGACCCCCGGCCGGCCCGGCTCCTCGGTTATCTGGTGCAGCGCAGCATCGGCTATGGGCTGCGCTGGCAGGGGACGGTCGAGGACTCGGGGGCCGGGCCCGCGGTGCCCGGGCCCGCGGGCCTGTCCCCGGTGGCCGCCGCCGCGGTGGCGTACGCCTGCGCCCGCGCCGCGCGCCGCGGCCGGGTGCGGGCCGACGGTGTCGACCTCCTCGCCGCCCTCGTGACGGACCCGAGGTCGCGCGCCGCGGAGGTGCTGGACCGGGCGGGCATCGACCCCGGCGAGGTGCTCGCGCGCGCCGACGGGCAGGCCGGGCCGGCGCTCTGACGGCCGGTCCGGAGCCTTGGCGGCCTGCGGCCCGGCGCCCTTTCCCACCCTTGCGCCTGTCTCCCCGCGTCCGGACGGTGAGACAGGTGTCATCCGGGGTGACGGTCATGTCCTGGCCTGTCATCATGGGCCGGTGCATACGTCTGAGAGCGTCGGCGGCCGTGGTGGCAGAGGCGTGGGGCTCGGTCTCGCGCTGGCGTCCGCGGTCGCCTTCGGCGGTTCCGGGGTCGCGGCCAAGCCGCTGATCGAGGCGGGCCTCGACCCGCTGCACGTGGTGTGGCTGCGGGTCACGGGCGCGGCCGTGGTGATGCTGCCGCTCGCCGTGCGCCACCGGGCGCTGCCGCGCCGTCATCCGGGTCTGCTCGCCGGGTTCGGACTGCTGGCCGTCGCCGGTGTCCAGGCCTGCTACTTCGCCGCGATCTCCCGTGTTCCGGTGGGGGTCGCGCTGCTCGTCGAGTACCTGGCGCCCGCCCTCGTCCTCGGCTGGGTGCGGTTCGTGCAGCGGCGGCCGGTGACCCGGGCCGCCGCGCTCGGGGTGGTCCTCGCGGTCGGCGGCCTGGCCTGCGTGGTGGAGATCTGGTCGGGCCTCGGCTTCGACGCCCTCGGTCTGCTGCTCGCGTTCGGTGCCGCGTGCTGCCAGGTCGGCTACTTCGTCCTGTCCGACCGGGGCGGCGACGCCGGCGACGACGCGCCCGACCCGCTCGGCGTGATCGCGTACGGGCTCCTCGTCGGTGCCGTCCTCCTCACCGCGGTCGCCCGCCCCTGGAACCTGGACTGGCCGGTGCTCACGCACACCGTGCCCGTGAACGGCACCCCGGTGTCCGCCGCGCTGCTGCTGGCCTGGATCGTGCTCGTCGCCACGGTGCTCGCCTACGTCACCGGGATCGTCGCCGTACGCCGGCTCTCGCCGCAGGTCGCGGGGGTGGTGGCGTGTCTGGAGGCGGTCCTGGCCACCGTGCTGGCCTGGGTGCTGCTCGGCGAGCGGCTGTCGGCCCCGCAGGTCGCCGGCGGGGCCGTGGTCCTGGTGGGCGCCTTCATCGCCCAGGCGTCGGCGCCCGCCAGGGGTGCCGCTGACCCCGTGGCGGCCGGCGGCCCGGAGCGCGAGTTGTCCCGGCGGGAACCGGCCGCCTGAGGCGGGCCCCGCGCGAGCGGCCCGGCGCGTTACCGCTGCTGTCCTCGGTCGCCGGCCTCGCGGCCGCGGAGACCCGGGACGCGCGGAACGCGCCGGGCCGGCGGAGGAACGCCCGGTGCGTCCGACCGGCGGCGGCGCCCGACGGGGCGCTCGACGGGGGGCGCCACCGCGAGGGGCGTCAGACCTTCAGGTAGTCCGGCAGCGCGGTGCCGGGGGCCAGGGCGGGATCGGCGACCGGGGTGCCGTAACCCTTGCGCAGGGGGACGAGTCCGGCCCAGTGGGGGAGGGCGAGGTCCTCGGCCTCGTCGTTCACCCCGCCGGTGCGGGCCTTGGCGGACACCTCGCGCAGGTCGAGGCGGAGGACCGCGGTGGCCGCCAGTTCCTTCCTGTTCGCCGGCCGGGAGTCGCGCGAGCGGCCCGGCACGACCTGGTCGACCAGGGCGTCCAGGGCCGCGCGCTTCTCCTCGGGGTCGGTGACGTCGTACGCGGTGCCGTGCGCCACCACCGACCGGTAGTTCATCGAGTGGTGGAAGGCCGAGCGGGCCAGCACCAGCGCGTCCACGTGCGTGACGGTCAGGCACACGGGCAGTCCCGAGTCTTTCCCGCCGGCCATCCGCAGCGGGCGCGAGCCCGTGGAGCCGTGCACGTAGAGCCGCTCGCCGACCCGGGCGTACAGCGTCGGCAGCACCACCGGGGCGCCGTCGCGCACGAAGCCGAGGTGGCAGAGGTGCCCCTCGTCGAGTATCGCGTGGACCACTTCCCGGTCGTACGAGGCGCGGTCCGCGGAGCGGGTGGGGACGGTGCGGTCGGTGGGGGCGTAGGCGGCGGACCGCGGCGGCGTCTGCGGGAGCGGCCGAGGCTGCCGCGGTGTCTGCGGGGGGCCCTGCATGGGTGCTCTCCATTGCACTAGTGCATACTTGGCTTTGTGCTAGGAGAGTATCGGATCAGTGGGCGGCGCGCTGTCGAGATCGCGTCGAGTGTGGAGCGCGCGGTGGGCGCGGGCCAGATGGAGCCGGGGCAACTGCTGCCCCCTATGCGGGAGTTGGCCGAGCGCCTCGGGGTGAACGCGAACACCGTGGCCGCCGCCTACCGCACCCTGCGGGAACGCGGGGTGATCGAGACGGCCGGGCGCCGCGGCAGCAGGGTCCGGGCCAGGCCGGCCACCACGGGCCGTGAGTT
The DNA here is from genome assembly GCF_039542605.1 of Streptomyces ziwulingensis. NCBI lineage: Bacteria > Bacillati > Actinomycetota > Actinomycetes > Kitasatosporales > Streptomycetaceae > Streptomyces > Streptomyces ziwulingensis. The sequence goes on along the minus strand of NZ_BAABIG010000061.1, from coordinate 136,089 downwards.
CATCCGGGTGGAGGTGCCCGAGGGCGTCCGGGACCTGTCCGACGGCAACCCCGATCCCGCGCTGCTGCCCGCGCTCGCCCCGGTCTTCGCGGCGGCGGCCGAACGGGGCGACCGGGAGCCGGTCAGGTACGGACACGCGCCCGTCGAACCGGAACTGGCGCGCCTGGCCCGGGCCGAACTGGACGCCGACGGGGTGCCGGACGGGCCGGTCGCCGTCACCTCGGGCTCGCTGGACGCGATGGAACGGGTGCTGGCCGCGCACCTGAGACCGGGCGACGCCGTCGCCGTCGAGGACCCCGGCTGGGGCAGCCTCCTCGACCTCGTCCCGGCGCTCGGCCTGCGCCCGGTGCCGGTCGGCGTGGACGACGAGGGTCCGCTCCCCGACGACGTGCGGCGCGTGCTGGCGGCGGGTGCCCGCGCTCTGATCGTCACCGACCGGGCACAGAACCCGACCGGCGCGGCGGTGAGCGCCCCGCGCGCGCGTGCCCTGCGGTCCCTGCTCCGGGCGCACCCCCGGACGCTGCTGATCGAGGACGACCACGGTCACCGCATCGTCGACCTGCCCCTGCACCCCCTGGCCGGGACCACCGACCGGTGGGCCCTAGTCCGCTCGGCCGCCAAGGCGTACGGCCCCGACCTGCGGCTCGCCGTCCTGACCGGCGACTCGGTCACCCTCGACCTGGTCCGCGGGCGCCAGCGCCTGGGCCCCGGCTGGGTCAGCCTGCTCATCCAGCGGGCCGTGGCCGGGCTGTGGGCGGCGGGCGCGGTGGACCCGGCCGCGGTGGCGGCGGCGTACGACGGGCGCAGGGACGCGCTGGTCGGCGCCCTCGCGCGACGCGGGGTCGAGGGGTACGGGCGCAGCGGTATGAACGTATGGGTCCCCGTGCCCGACGAGACCGGGGCGGTGGCCCGGCTCCTGCACGCGGGCTGGGCGGTGGCGCCCGGCGCCCGCTTCCGGATCGGCGCACCGCCGGGCATCCGCGTCACCGTCTCCACGCTCACCCGGGACGACACCGAGCCGCTGGCGCACGCCATCGCCGCGGCGGCCGGCCCGGGCCCGGCCCGCAGTCACGCCTGACCGCCCCGGGGCAGAAGAGTCCGCCGGCCGGCCCGCGGCTACGGCCGCCCCCTCGCAGGCGCGACGCTCCTACAGGGTGGCCAGTTTGCGGAAGTCCCAGGAGACGGTCTTCTCCGGGGTCAGGCGCAGCCAGGCGTGCCGGCCGTCGTGCGGTATCTCGTCCAGGTCGAAGTTCTCGCGGGCGAACAGCGTCTCCGGTACGTCGAGTTCGGCGCACGGTTCACCGGTGCGGGGCACCTCGCCGACCTGGGCGACGGTGCCGGACAGCTCGACCCCGCGCAGTTCGTCGTACCGCTCGCCGGTGTCGACGACGACCGCCACGCGCGGGTCGCGGCGCAGGTCGGTCCAGCGCTTGCTGCGCACGACCGAGTACAGCCACATCGAGCCGCCGTGCCAGACGAACCACAACGTGCTCACGTGCGGGGCGCCGCCGGGCGAGACCGTGGCCACCCGGCAGATGCGCTGCTGGGTGAGGAACTCGTCCAGTTCGTCCGGCGTCATCATGATTTTGCGGCCCCGGCGCTGTGTGGTGGTCATACGGCCCCTCTTCTCCCGCGTCGGGCCGGAGGAGATCCCCCCGGCCTCACGTCGTCATCTACCCGGCCTTCCCCGCCTCCGAGTCCTCCCGAGCCCTCCCGAAGTCCTCGCCGGGTCCTTCCGGGTCCTCTCAAGTGCCGTCGTCGCCGTGCGCCTCGGCCGTGCTCAGGCCAGTGAGATGGAGTCCCCGCTGACGGTGATCGGTACGGCGGGCAGCGGCTTCTGCGCGGGCCCGCTCCGCACACTGCCGTCCGCGGCGGAGAAGTTGCTGTTGTGGCAGGGGCAGTTGATCACGCCGTCGGAGACGTCCTTCACCACGCAGCCCTGGTGGGTGCAGGTCGCGGAGAACGCCTTGAACTCGCCCGCCGAGGGCTGGGTGACGACCACCTTCTGGTCCGCGAAGACCTTCCCGCCGCCCTCGGGGATGTCGGACGTCGCCGCGAGGGCCGTCCCGCCGCCCGCATCGCCTTCGGCTGAACCGCCGTCACCGGCGGCGTCGTCGCCCTGTTCGGTACCGGCCGAGTCCGACGCTGTGGAGCCGGCCGGGTCCGACCCGCTGTCGTCGGAGCCGCCGCACGCGGTCAGCGCGGCGGCGAGGGTCGCCGCTCCGGCCGCCGCCACGACGGTTCGCCGGGCCGGTCGCACTGCGGAGGTGAGCGAGGTGCTGGTCATGCCGATGTTCCCTTCCGGGGGTGGACACGGGAGCTGAGCTGCCGTGGGGTACGGCCGCCGGGCACGTGCCGTTCATGGACCGTGTCGAGATGCTGGCCGGTAGGCGGTCGGAGGAACGTAAGCCACGGCTGTCGTTCCCCTGTCGGCACGGGCGCGGGGACGGCCGCCCGGGCGAGCGCACCTCGCCCCGGCGGCCCGTCGCGCGCCGGTAACCTGGGGCGATGCTCAAGGAAGTCATCGCGACCCGCTACATCACGCCCCTGCGTGAGGGCGGCTCGCTGCCGGGACTCGTCGAGGGCGACGACTTCCGCACGTACGTCATGAAGTTCACCGGAGCGGGCCAGGGCCGCAAGACGCTCGTCGCCGAGGTGGTCTGCGGCGAACTGGCCCGCCGGCTGGGCCTGCGCGTGCCGGGCCTGGTGACGCTCACCCTCGACCCGGTCCTGGGGCTCGGCGAACCCGACCCGCAGGTGCAGGAACTCCTGCGGTCCAGCGGCGGCACCAACCTCGGCATGGAGTTCCTCTCCGGCGCCCTCGGCTTCGACCCGCTCGCCTTCCCGGTGAGCCCCGAGGAGGCCGGGCGGATCGTCTGGTTCGACGCGCTGGTCAACAACGTCGACCGCTCCTGGCGCAACCCCAACCTGCTGCGACGGCAGGGCGACGTCTGGCTCATCGACCACGGCGCCACCATGATCTGGCACCACAACTGGCCCGGCGCCGAAGCCTCCGCCGCCCGCCCCTACGACGCCTCCGACCACGCCCTGGCCTCCTTCGCGCCGGACGTGCGCGCCGCCGCCGCGGAGCTGGCCCCCCGCGTCACCGAGGAACTCCTCGCCGAGGTCACCGCCGAGATCCCCGACGCCTGGCTGACCGACGAACCCGGCTTCGACACCCCGGACGACCTCAGGCGGGCCTACGCGCGGCCACTGCTCGCACGGGCGGCCGGCGTCCACGAGCGGATCACCGGAGTCGGACACGGCACCGGAGCCGGACGGAACGCCGGGGTCGGACGCGGCACCGGAGCCGGACGGAACGCCGGAGTCGGGGAGAGCACCGGAGCCGAGCGGGACACCGCGGACGAGGGGGACAAGTGAGCAGCGAACGCCACATCCACATGGCCGGGCACGTGGTCGAACGCCACATCATCCGGGGCGGCGAGACCAACGAGCGGGACGTCTTCGAGTACGTCCTCCTGCGCGTCGTCCCCCGCGTCGAGCGCGGCGAGTGCGTCAACGCCGGAGTGCTCCTGTACTGCCGCGCCAAGGCGTTCGTCGCCGCCCGCACCCACCTGGACGAGGCCAGGCTGCTCGCCCTCGACCCGCAGGCCGACGTCGCCGGAGTACGGGCCGCCCTGGACGCCGTCGAGAGGGTGTGCGGCGGCGGCGCGTCCGCCGGGCAGGCCGCCGCCGACGACCCCGGCCGCCGCTTCCGCTGGCTGATCGCCCCCCGGTCCACGGTCGTGCAGCCCGGTCCGGTCCACACCGGCCTCACCGCCGACCCGGCCGCCGAGGTGGAACGGCTGCTCGACCTGCTCGTGCGCTGACCCCGCCGACGGCCGCCCTTCGGCACGGCACCGGCCGGGGGGGGATGGATCACACCGGGCCGGTGTCCCGTTGACACCGGGTGCCAGGGCTTCTAGCGTCACGTCTGCTGAAGGTACTAAGCGGTCGCTCACCGCAGAGCGGGCCGCCCAGCCGCATCCCCAGGACGAGGAGAGCAGCATGTCCACCACTGAGCAGCGGGTCGCCGTAGTCACCGGTGCCGCGCGCGGCATCGGCGCCGCCACCGCCGTACGGCTGGCCGCCGAGGGCCGGGCGGTCGCCGTGATCGACCTGGACGAGGCCGCCTGCAAGGACACCGTGGAGAAGATCACGGCGGCCGGCGGCAAGGCGATCGCGGTCGGCTGCGACGTCTCGGACGAGGCTCAGGTCGAGGCGGCCGTCGCGAGGATCGCCGAGGAGCTGGGCGGCCCGACGATCCTCGTCAACAACGCGGGCGTGCTCCGTGACAACCTGCTGTTCAAGATGAGCGTCTCCGACTGGGACACCGTCATGAACGTCCACCTGCGCGGCGCCTTCCTGATGTCCCGTGCCTGCCAGAAGCACATGGTGGACGCCAAGTTCGGCCGCATCGTCAACCTGTCCTCCTCCTCCGCCCTCGGCAACCGCGGCCAGGTCAACTACTCCGCTGCCAAGGCCGGTATGCAGGGCTTCACCAAGACCCTCGCCAAGGAGCTGGGCAAGTTCGGCGTCACCGCCAACGCGGTCGCCCCCGGCTTCATCGCCACCGACATGACCGCCGCGACCGCCGAGCGCGTCGGCATGGGCTTCGAGGACTTCAAGGCCGCCGCCGCCACCCAGATCCCGGTGCAGCGCGTCGGCGAGGCCGACGACATCGCCAACGCCGTCGCCTTCTTCACCGGCGAGGCCGCCGGTTTCGTCTCCGGCCAGGTGCTGTACGTGGCCGGCGGACCGCTCGACTAGGGGACGGACACACATGACTTCCGTGGAACTTCCCGCACTCTCGGGCAAGGTCGCCCTCGTCACCGGCGCCAGCCGGGGCATCGGCTACGGCGTCGCCGAGGAACTCGTCGCCCGCGGCGACCGGGTCTGCATCACCGGCCGCGGCGAGGACGCCCTGAAGGAGGCCGTCGAGAAGCTCGGCGCCGACCGGGTCATCGGCGTGGCCGGCAAGGCGCACGACGAGGACCACCAGGCCGCCGCCGTCGAGCGCACGATGGAGGCGTTCGGCCGCGTCGACTTCCTGGTCAACAACGCCGGTACCAATCCGGTGTTCGGGCCCATCGCCGACCTCGACCTGAACGTCGCGCGCAAGGTCTTCGAGACCAACGTCGTCTCCGCGCTCGGCTTCGCCCAGCGCACCTGGCACGCCTGGCAGAAGGAGAACGGCGGCGCGATCGTCAACATCGCCTCCGTCGCGGGCGTCTCGGCCTCGCCGTTCATCGGCGCGTACGGCGTCAGCAAGGCCGCGATGATCAACCTGACGCTCCAGCTCGCGCACGAGTTCGCGCCGAAGGTACGGGTCAACGCCATCGCCCCGGCCGTGGTGAAGACCAAGTTCGCCCAGGCCTTGTACGAGGGCCGGGAGGAGGAGGCGGCCGCCTCCTACCCGCTGGGCCGGCTCGGGGTGCCCTCCGACATCGGGGGCGCCGCCGCGTTCCTCACCTCGGCGCAGTCCGCGTGGGTCACCGGTCAGACGCTGGTGATCGACGGCGGCATCTTCCTCAACGGCGGTGTGGGCTGACGGACCGGTTGCCGAAGGGCGTCGTTCCGGCAAGGAACGGCGCCCCGGATCACCGGTGGCCCGCTCGGTTGTCAGTGGTCGCCTGTAGGTTCTGCGGTACGCAAGCGACCGCACACCGTAAGGGAATTGACGTGACCGACATCGCCATGCTGCCCGAGTCCTGGCGCGAGGTGCTGGGGGACGAACCGCAGAAGCCCTACTTCAAGGAGCTGACGGAGTTCGTCGAGGAGGAGCGGGCGAAGGGCCCCGTCTACCCCCCGCGCGAGGAGGTCTTCGCCGCGCTGGAGGCCACGCCGTACGACCAGGTCAAGGTGCTTGTCCTCGGCCAGGACCCGTACCACGGGGAGGGGCAGGGCCACGGACTGTGCTTCTCGGTGCGGCCCGGCGTGCGCGTCCCGCCGTCCCTGCGCAACATCTACAAGGAGATGCACGCGGAGCTGGGCACCCCGATCCCGGACAACGGGTATCTGATGCCGTGGGCCCGGCAGGGTGTCCTGCTGCTCAACGCGGTGCTCACGGTCCGCGCGGGGGAGGCCAACTCGCACAAGGGCCGCGGCTGGGAGCTGTTCACCGACGCGGTGATCCGCGCGGTGGCCGAGCGGCCCGACCCTTCGGTCTTCGTACTGTGGGGCAACTACGCCCAGAAGAAGCTGCCGCTCATAGACGAGTCGCGGCACGTCGTGGTGAAGGGCGCGCATCCCTCGCCGCTCTCCGCGAAGAAGTTCTTCGGGTCCCGCCCGTTCACGCGGATCGACGAGGCGGTCGCCGCCCAGGGGCACGAGCCGATCGACTGGACCATCCCCGACCTGGGCTGACCTGCGCTGAGCCGGGCTGACCGGGGTTGACCTCGGCTGACCCGGGCCGACCCGGGCGTGGCCGGTCCGGCCGGTGGCGGATCGCGCCGAGTCTGCGCCGCGATCCGCCGGACAGGGCCTAACGTCGTGGGCGACAGCGCCGGCACACGGCACGCAGCACACGGAGGACGCGGTGGCCCAGGGGCAGGAGCAGACGGCGTCGGACGCCGTGCCGACCCGGATCGGGCAGGCCGTCATGCTGCACCACGCGGGCGACCGCGAGGAGGCCCGGCACCGCTACCTCCAACTGTGGGACGAGATCGGCGAGCACGGCGACCCCCTGCACCGCTGCACGGTGGCCCACTACCTCGCCGACGCCCAGGACGACCCCGTGGACGAACTGGCCTGGGACCTCAGGGCCCTGTCGGCGGCGGAGGAACTCACCGACGGCAGGCCGCGCCACCACGAGGGGGCGCTCGCCGCCCGCGCCCTCGCCCCCTCCCTCCACCTGAACTTGGCCGCCGACTACCACCGGCTCGGCCGCCGTGAGGCCGCCCGCCTGCACCTGTGGCGCGCCCGGCGCGCGGCCGAGATCCTCGGCGAGGACCGCCACACCCTGGGCGTCCGCGCCGCCATCGACACCCTGGAGCGCAGGCTGGACGAGGCCGGCCGTGCTCCGGACGGCCCGTGGGAACCACCGAGACAGCGCCCCTGAGCGGCGCCCGCCCGACGAGACGGCGGGGCGGCAGGTGTGGCGGGGGAGTCGGGGATGGCGGGGGAGCCGGGGGCGCCGCGCGTGCGGCGTCCGCGCGGTCCGACGAGGCGGCGGGTTCAGCGGCCGTACGTCCGCTCGCAGATGGCGGACTCCGGACTGCCCGCCCGCCAGCCGCCGTACTTCCGTCCGAGACCGCACACATCGCCGCCGCCCCGCGCGGCGCCGGGGGCGGCGGGGGAGCCGGGGGCCGGGGCGCGCCGTTCCGGTGCGGTCCGGGGCTCCGGCTCGCGGGGCACGGGCCGGGCGGCTCGCGGCCGGGTCGCCTCCGCCGGAGGCCGCCGGTGCGGCAAAGCGGCACCCTCCGGCGCGCGGAGCGACTTCTCGCCCGCGTGACCGGGACCGCCCCCGCGCCCCGGCCTCCCCTCCCGGGCAGGTCCGATCATCTCCAGCGCCTCCTCGGCGGGAGCCTGCACGGCCCGGGGCCGTGCCGGGCCGTCCGGACGGGGTGCCGGAGGCCGGGCACCGGACGTCGCCGGGTCCGGGACGGGGGGACGCTGGACCGTCACACAGCCGGTCAGGGCCGAGAGGGCCACGGACACCAGGAGCGTCGCGGTGGTCGTCGTTCGATACACCCGCGCCACTCTGTCGGCCGCGGCGCCCGGCGCGGTGCCGGACGACCGGAGGTTGCCCCGCACGAGTGATCCCCGGGCCGACGCCGCCCCCTGACGGCGGGGACGTCAGGTGCCCGGCCCCCGGCACCCCGCCCGGACGGCGCGGGAACGACGACCCGAGGCCGACCTCCGCCACATGGTGCGTGACGCGTGTCCCGCGCTCCCTCCCGGCCCTAGCCGACCGGCCTCCGCCGCGGTCGCCGTATGCTGCCGAGCGGCGGCCCCGGATCGGGGGCCGTGGGAAGACGACACCTCAGGAGAGCGCCCGTGAAGGTCGGCTGCATCGGACTCGGCGACATCGCGCGCAAGGCGTACCTCCCGGTGCTCGCCTTCCGGCCCGGCGTCGAACTGCACCTGCAGACCCGGACGCCCGCGACCCTCACCGAGGTCGCCGACAGCCTCCACCTCCCGGCCGACCGGCGCCACGCCGACCTCGACGCGCTGCTCGCCCAGGACCTCGACGCCGCCTTCGTGCACGCGCCGACCGACGTCCACCCGCAGATCGTGGAACGGCTGCTCCGGGCCGGCGTCCCCACCTACGTCGACAAGCCGCTCGCCTACACACTCACCGACTCTGAGCGGCTGGTGGCGCTCGCCGAGGAACAGGGCACGAGCCTCGCCGTCGGCTTCAACCGGCGCCACGCCCCCGCCTACGCGCAGTGCGCCGAGCACCCGCGCGAACTGATCCTCCTGCAGAAGAACCGCACCGGGCTGCCCGAGGAGCCGCGCACGATGATCCTCGACGACTTCATCCACGTCGTGGACACCCTGCGGTTCCTCGCGCCCGGGCCGGTCGACGACCTCACCGTCCGCGCCCGGGTCGAGGACGGACTCCTGCACCACGTCGTGCTCCAGCTCGCCGGGGACGGCTTCACCGCGCTCGGCGTCATGAACCGGCTCAGCGGCTCCGCCGAGGAGATCCTGGAAATCTCCGGGCAGGACACCAAGCGCCAGGTGGTCAACCTCGCCGAGGTGATCGACCACAAGGGCCAGCCGACCGTTCGGCGGCGCGGCGACTGGGTGCCGGTCGCCCGGCAGCGCGGCATCGAACAGGCGGTGCTCGCCTTCCTCGGCGCGGTCGGCGCGGGCGAGGTGGTCAGTGCCCGGGACGCGCTGGAGACCCATGAGCTGTGCGAGCGGGTGGTACGCGCGGTCCAGGAGCGTTCCGCCTGAGCCGCAGCGCCCGTACGGCCTCGGCGGCGCCCCAGACCGCGAGCACCAGCAGGGCTCCGTGGAGCGGCCAGTCACCGAGACGGACGTACAGGGTGGTGCCCCGCACCAGCGGAACCTCGTACAGCCGTGCGGCGCTCACCTCGGTGCCGAGCCGCTCCCCGATCCGGGCGCCGTTCGCGTCGTACACGGCGGAGACCCCGGTCAGCGTGGTGTGTGCCATCGGGCGGCCGGTCTCCGCGGCGCGCAGCGCGCCCAGCGACGCGTGCTGCGCGGGCGCCCAGGTGTGCTGGAAGGTCGAGGTCGAGGACTGCGCGAGCAGCACTTCGGCGCCGTCCTGGACGAGATGGCGGCTCATGTCGGGGAAGGCGCTCTCGAAGCAGACCATCGGGCCGACCCGCAGGCCGCCGCCCACGTCCATCACCACCTGCCGGGTGCCCTGCCGACGGTCCTCGCCCGCCGCCTTGCCGACGGAGGTGGCCCAGCCGAGCAGTGAGCGGGCCGGGACGTACTCGCCGAACGGGACGAGCCGCATCTTGTCGTAGCGGTCGCCGGTCGGTCCGTCCGGGCCGACGAGCACCGAACTCTTGTAGATGCCGGGCCGGTCCGAGCGCCGCGCGTCCACGTTGACCAGGATCGGGGCTCCGGTGTCGCGGGCCAGCGCCGCCAGCCGCCGGGCCGTGTCCGGGCGGTCGTCCAGGTCGAAACCGACGCTGCTCTCCCCCCACACGACCAGATCGGCGCCCCGGCCGGCCAGCTTCCGGGTCAGTTCCTCCTCCCGGTCGAAACGGTGGTCGGCGCTCGCGGCGCCCGCCACCACACCGGGCTGGACGACGGCGATCCGGACCTGCCCGGAGATGTCGGGCCGCGGCGACCACAGCCAGGCCGCCGAGCCGATGGCGGCGCTGGCGAGCAGGCCGGCCACGGCGGGCACCCGGGCCCGGTCCACGGCGACCAGTACGGCGACGGCGACATTGACGGCCACCACCAGGAAGCTGATCAGCCACACGCCGCCGACCGAGGCCACCCGCAGCGCCGGGGCGGACTGCCACTGGCTCGCGCCGAGCACCCCCCACGGCCCGCCGAGTCCCTGCCAGGACCGGACCAGCTCGATCGCCAGCCACCCCGACGGCACCACGACGAGCGCCGCCGCCACCCGGACCCGCGAGGGCGCGCCGCCCAGCAGCCGCCGCACCAGCCACCCCCAGGGCGCCCACACCGCGCCGACCAGCGCGGCGAGGACGAACGTGAACACATGCAGGTTCGGCAGCAGCCAGTGGTGCATCGCCAGCATGAACCCGAACCCGCCGCACCAGCCGTCGTACGCCGCCCGCCGCCCGGCCGGCTCCGAGCGGACCAGCAGCAGCCACGGGACGAGTGCGACCCAGGCCCACCACCACAGCGCCGGCGCCGGGAAGGCGAGCACCGGCAGGGCACCCGCGACCACACAGGCCAGGGAGCGGCACCAGGGGGAGGCGAACCGGCGGCCGAGCGTCTTCATGGGCGCCTCCCTACCCCGTGGTACCACCGGCGTGCGCGCCGCCGCCGATCCGGATCATCAGCCGGACGCCAGCCCAGTCGACCACATCACGGCCCCGTTCTCACGCGGACGAAATTCACTGGCCCCGCACGGGCGCCGGGCGCGAGGCTGTCCGGCGTGACCGCCCAGCAGACACCCGTGAACGCCCGGCAGCCGCCCCGCCACCAGATACGCGCCCGCCACACCGGCGAGCTGGAAGCGCGAGCGGATGAGGAGCGGGCCGCCGGGCTGCTGCCGGAGGAGACGCCGTTGCGGATCCCGGAGGCCGACCTGGCGCACCTCTGCGTCTAAAATGATCGATGATCGATCACAAGGGGAGGCAGTGATGACACGTCCCGTCACGGTGGTGACCGGTGGCAGCCGGGGGATCGGTGCGGCGATCTGCCGGCGCCTGGCGACCGACGGGCACGACGTCGTCGTGGGGTACGTCCGGGACGCCGACGCCGCCGGGGCGGTGGCGGCGCGGGTGCGCGAGGCCGGCGGGCGGGCCCTCACCGTGCGGGTGGACACCTCGGTGGAGGAGGACGTCGACCGGCTGTTCGACCTGGCCGAGGGGTTCGGGGCGGTCACGGGGCTGGTGAACAACGCGGCGGTGACCGGCCCGGTGGGACGGCTCACCGACAGCGACACCGCGGACCTGCGCCGGGTCCTCGACGTCAACGTGCTCGGCACGCTCCTGTGCGCGCGGCGCGCCGCCCGGCTCATGGTGGCCCGGGGGAGCGGCGCGATCGTCAGCATCTCCTCCGGCGCCGCGACCATCGGCAGCCCCGGCGAGTACGTGCACTACGCGGCGAGCAAGGCCGCCGTCGACGCCTTCACCCTGGGTCTCTCCAAGGAACTGGGCCCCGACGGCATCCGCGTCAACGCGGTCGCGCCCGGTCTCGTCGACACCGACATGCACGCCGCCATGGGCGTCCCCGACCGGGTCGAACGGATGGCCCCCGGCATCCCGCTGCGCCGGGCCGGCCGGGCGGAGGAGATCGCCGCGGCCGTCGCGTGGCTGCTCTCCCCGGACGCCTCCTACACGACCGGCGCGGTACTGCGGGTGGCCGGCGGGCGCTGAGACCCGCTCCTCACGAGGCGCGGCGCCTCGCGCGCAGCCGCTCGAAGGCCGTGGGCGCGGGCCGGCCGGGCAGGAACTCCGCGATACGCCGGGCGCACTCGGCCGGCGTGGCCGACGCGGTGTCGCATTCGAGGTCGTAGACGCCGTGCGCGTGCACCTGCGTGAGCTGGCGCGCGGCGAGCCCGACGAGCCGGTCGCCGCGCTCACGCTCCCGCCGCTCCAACTCCTCGGCGGGGCAGCGCACGCCGACGAAGACGACGTCCCGCGGGTCGAACAGGGAGAGGCAGTCCGTGAGGCGCCACTCGGCGCTCAGCACATGGTCGACGATCACGTGGTTGCCGGCGGCGGCCATCCCCGCGACGGCCCGGTGGTATCCCTGCCAGGTGCGGTGCAGTACGGCGGGGAGCCGGTCCGGGGGGACGGGCGCCGACGAGCGCATCGCGTGGAAGGCGTCGACCGGCAGGTGGAAGAAGGGCTCGTCGAGTAGGAGCAGCAGTTCGGCCGCGATGCTGGACTTGCCGGAACTGGACGTGCCGTTGAGGAAGATCACGAGGCCGCGTCGCGGTGGTACCGAGGTCAGATGCTCCACGGCACGATCCTAGGGCCCGCCCCGCACACGGCCGCGGGCGGTCAGGCCGCTTCGATCACCTCACCGCGGATCGCGGCGGCCCACTCCACCACCAGCAGCTCGTACTCCTCACGCTCACGGGCCGAGAGTGATCCGCCCGCGCGGCGCCACAGCGCACGGATCCGCTCGTTCAGCTCGGCGGCGGACCGCACGGAACCAGGGGAGGGGGAATCGGGGGACATGCGACAAGCGTAGGGGCAAGCGCTGACAGCGCGCTACCGGGCGGCTACCCACCCGGATGCGCGCCCGCCCGGCACTGCCGCCGTTCCGTGATGCCCGGACGCGGAGGAGATCCCGCGCGAGCTGGTGCCGTACAGCATCGACTGACTCGGCCCCCGGCGTCTGCCCTGCGGGGCGGGCGGCGGGGGCCGTTTCGTCACGCCCGAACTCGGCCAGCCGCGTCCAGCAGCAGCCCCCACGGGTACTCGCCCGGGCGACCCTGCCCCGGCTCGTTCGGCACGAACCCACCAGCCCCGTACAGCACGTCGACACCCATCTCCCGCAGCTCGGCCACCGACCGCTCGAACTGCCGGTGCCGGACGTACGCCGCGTTCACGCAGGGCATGGCCACCAGCGGGATCCCCTTGCCGATCGCCTCCGCAACGACGCCGACCACGAAGTTGCTGGTGATCCCCAGCGCCCACGCGTTGACCGAGTTGAACGTGGCCGGCGCGAACGCGATCACGTCAGCCCGCGGCCACACATCCGCCACCCCCGGCCGCTTGTACGAGGACCGCACCGGATGCCCGGTCAGCCCCTCCAGCTCGCTCGTCTGCTCGGACAACCAGTCGGCCGCCGTCGGGGTGAGGCCAAGGCACACGTCCCAGCCGCGGGCCTGCGCCTCGGCAATGGGCTGTGCGATGCCATGGACCGGGGGTGCGGCCGAGCCGAAAAGGTAGAGGACGCTCATAGAGGGCAGGGCATCACGAGCAGAGGCCAGCACGCAACCGCCCCCGATTCGCACAGAATTCGGGGGCGGAAGCTGACTCCCATGCACTTGCATGAGTACCGTTCCGAGTGGCTTTACGGAACGAGGAGACCAGTATGCCCTCACCCGATGACGACCACACAGGAACCCGCATCCGGGAGCAACGGAGACTGGCCAGGCTCACTCAGCGCCAGCTCGCTGACCGCATCCCGTACTCGTACAGCCTGCTGAACCAGGTGGAATGCGGCGCGCGCCCAGCCACGGCGGACTTCGTCGCCACGGTCGCGCACTCCCTTGGCGTGGACGTCACCGTCCTGACAGGACAGCCTTACGTGACCGAAATGCAGCACGACCGGCTCGTCGAACTCGTGCGCCCGATCCGCGAGTCCCTCGACCTCTATGACTTGGGCCCAATTCCAGACCTGACTGCTCGCCCGGCGGCCACGCTCATCGGTGAGGCAGACACGCTGTGCGAGGCGGTGCGGGCCACGCACCTGCGATACGCGGCCCGCACCCTCCCGGGCACGATCGCCGAGCTGACACACACGGCTTGGACGAGCCCGTCAACGGACATCTGGCAGGCCCTTGCATCGACGTACCGCACGGCCCATGACATCACCGTCAAGCTCGGGTACTACGACCTGTCTGCAGTCGCCCTGGACCGCATGGCGTGGGCTGCTGAGCGCGCGTCCGACCCGTGCCTCGGAGCAGTCCGCCAGTACATGCGCGCCCTGACCTACTTCCGCGAGGGCGAGTACGTCATGGGCCAACGTCTGATCGCCTCGGGGCACGACATCGTCGGGCAGGCGGAGACGACTCGGGAAAGCCTCGCGGTGGCCGGCCAGCTCCATCTGGGTGCATCGGTCATCTGCGCCCGGGCGAGAGACGGAGAGGCTGTGAAGCGTCACCTTTCTGAGGCGGGCTCGCTCGCGAAACAGACCGGCGATGCCAGCGATGTGCACTGGCTCAGCTTCGGTCCGGCAAACGTGACGCTGCACAAGGTGAGCGCTGCAGTGGAGATGGGGCAGTACGACGATGCGCTGAAGCAGGCACGCAGGGTTCGGCTGCCGGCGGCGATGGCCACGTCGCGGCGGGCGCACTTCCTGATTGACCGGGCGCGGACGGAGATGGAGACCGGCCGGACGGATCAGGCGCTGGAGCATCTGGTCACGGCCCGGCGAATGGCGCCAGAGCAGACGCGGTATCACCCGGGCGCACGGGAGACGATCCGTGGCCTCGTTCACACGGCCCGCCGAACGCCGGACTCGCTGACCTACATGGCCGCCTGGGTCGGGCTGTAGGTCCACGCGCAACGCTCACAGATCTGTGAGCGTTGTGCCCTTGCACGCCTCCTACGGTCGTTTGCATGAGCCAGATCACCGCAACCGTGGAGGCGGCGCCATGAGCGAGCCAGCAAGCAGCGTGCAAGAGCTACCAGCCGAGGTGCTGGAGATCCTCGCGCTGCCGCCACGCGATGCGGTCAACGCCGACCAGGCCCGCGGCGCCACCTGCGTGTGGGGCCCGGAGGCGCTCACCATCGAGACGGCCGTCGACCTCGGCGAGCAGCAGGACCCGATGGGCGGGCACTGGTTCCCCCGGGCGTGCGGCCCGCACGTCGGGGAGCGCGCGCACCACGGTTTGCTCGCGCACTCCTCGCTGTGCGAGCAGTGCGGCGAGGACCGGTCCCTGTGCCCGACCGGCCACACTCTGTACCGCCTGGTCCGGGAGCACCGCCGATGACGCCCGAGACCCTGATCTGGCGGGGGCTGCAGGTCCCGTACATCACCCCTTGGAGCGGCGAGACCATGTCCAAGCCGCCCCTCGTCGTCCGGCACGGGCGGCTGAGCTACCGCGACGAGGGCCCCCAGGGCGTCCCGTCCTGGGGCATCGCAGGCGTCCTGTACGACGCCGCCCTGCGGGCGCTGCCCGGCCCCCCGGACGCCGAGGACGAGCTGCACCTGATCCCGTACGAGGACGACGCCCGGCTGCGGTGGGTGCTGGCCGCCCGCGAGGTCGTGGCCCTGTACGGTGTCCAGCCGGTGACAGACCTCGACGCCCTCGCCGACACGGCTGGCAGCGACGGGTACTGGCCTCCCGCCCGGGGGTAGCCCCTCGACTCCTGCTGGTGCCGCACGCCGACGCGGCACCGGCAGGGCATGACCCCGCTGGCGGGCCGGTGAACTGAGCGCCAGCGGGTGCGGCTACCCCCTGAAACCCGGGTGGCCGCGGGCCCGTCACCGGTCGGCCGTCGTGCCGGTGACGGGCCGTCGGATCAGCTCACCAGGGTCGGCGCCCATCACGGTCGGGTTGTCATTCCGGCAGAGAACGTAGACGTCACTCGAACGGGTGAACGATTAACGCGTGACTAATGCATATGCCACGCGTTAGATGGAAGCGGCCAGGGCGAGGGTCAGGCTGACCCCCTGAGTGGAACCCTGGCCCTGGTTGTGTCGACACGAAGGCCCCCGCAGGGTGGAGATGACCATGAAAAGCGGGTCGGAATGAGGCCGAGTTTCCGAGAGTTTCCGCTAGGTCGCCACTAGCGAAAACCGGTGGTGGAACCCCCTCCTCAGTGCGCCGGCTCCCCCGCGTCCGGTGACAGCACGCCCATGCTGACCAGCACGATGATCACGATGCCGAGGGCGACGCGGTAGTAGACGAACGGCATGAAGCTCTTGGTGGAGATGAACTTCATGAACCACGCGATGACGACATATCCGACCGCGAAGGCGATGATCGTGGCGAAGATCGTCGGGCCCCAGGAGACGTGGTCGCTCTCCATGGCGTCCTTCAGCTCGAACAGGCCCGAGGCGAGCACCGCGGGTACGGCGAGCAGGAACGAGTAACGGGCCGCTGCCTCGCGCCGGTAGCCCATGAAGAGGCCGCCGCTGATGGTCGCGCCGGAGCGGGAGACGCCGGGGACGAGCGCCGCCGCCTGGCAGAGGCCGTAGATCAGGCCGTCCTTGACGGTCAGGTCGGACAGTTCCTTGCCCGGCTTGGCGGCGCGGTGCCGGCCGCCGCTCTCGCCGCGCGCGGCCATCCGGTCCGCGACGCCGATGACGATGCCGACCACCACCAGCATGGTGGCGGTGACCCGCAGGTCACGGAAGGGGCCCTCGATCTGGTCCTTCAGCGTCAGACCGAGCACGCCGATCGGGATCGAGCCGATGATCACCAGCCAGCCCATGCGCGCGTCCGGGTCACCGCGCAGGGACTTGTTCCCCAGCGACCGGCTCCAGGTGGAGATGATCCGCCCGATGTCCTTGCGGAAGTAGATCAGGACGGCGGCCTCCGTCCCGATCTGCGTGATCGCGGTGAAGGCCGCTCCCGGGTCGTGCCAGCCGGAGAACGCCGCGGTGAGCCGCAGGTGCGCGCTGGAGGAGACGGGAAGGAACTCGGTCAGCCCCTGGACGAGTCCGAGGATGAGGGATTCAAACCAAGACATGAGGTTACGGAGTCCAAGTGCCGATCGTTCAACGGTCGATGGACACACCGAGCCGCCGCGAGCGGATGATCAGGTGCGTGTGTGTCGTGGGCAGCGTAGCGCCCCTGGGTGAAGCCCCCGCCACAGGGGCTGCCCGGATGCGAGGTCAGCGGGCGCGTAGCTGGTGGCGCTTGCGCCAGGCGACCAGCGCGCCGACGAGACCCGGTACGGCGATGCAGGCGAGCGCGATCAGGAAGGCCGGCGAGGTCGGAGTGGAGGCGCGGGCGCCGGCGACGACGTACGCGGCGGTGTTCGGGATCGAGCCGAGCGCGGTCGCGAGCAGGAACGGCAGCAGGCCCATGCGGGAGACCGCGGCGCAGTAGTTCGCCGCGGCGAACGGCACGCCGGGGAAGAGGCGGGCCGCCAGCATGGACCGGAAGCCGTGCCGGCTGAGCTGGCCGTCCGCGGCCCTCAGCCACTTCCCGCGCAGCAGCGGGCGCAGCGCCTCCTGTCCGAGCACCCGGCCCAGGCAGAAGGCGATCCCGGCGCCGAGCACCGTGCCCGCCAGCGCCGAGCCCAGACCGAACTGGGAGCCGAAGAGGGCGCCGGCCGCCAGGTTCAGCAGCGGGCGCGGGACGAACGCGACGGTGCACAGGCCGTACGCGAGTGCGTACGCGAGGGCCGCGGCGGCGCCGCCGAGCTGTGGTGGCCAGCCGTGCATCAGCAGTTTCTGCGGCTGGAGCAGCAGGACGGCCGAGGCGGCCGAGGCGAGCAGGAGGACGAGGAGGGACAGCCGGGCCCACGGCGAGACCAGGAGCCGCGCCGCGCGGGCGGCGGGACCTGTCGGGCGGGCCGGGAGGGGGGTCCCGGCGGTGGTCGCGGTGTCGGTCCGGGGAGAGACCGTGGCGGTGCCCCCAGAGCGGGTGGTGGCATCGAACATCCAGCGACACTAACCGACATGTACGTGTGATCGCCGTATGGTGCGTCCGGGAACACACCCGCACCGGCCGTCCGACCGGCCCCGCGGGCACCGAAAACCATTCGACGCGGGACGGCGCCTCGGCGAGGATCGTCCCATGTTCCGGTGCGCCTTCGTCCTCGACGCACCCGCCGCCGCGGGTGCCCCGAAGGCTGCCGCCCACGCCCTGCCGACCGCCGTCGACGGCGCCCGAGGCTGACTCTCCCCGGAACGTCCGGCGGACCCCGCAGGGGGAGGGTCGGCCGGCCACCGGGGTCCCCACCCTCCTCACCAGCGAGGCTTCGAGGTACCGCCATGCCCAGGACGGCATACGTCCGCACCAAACCGCATCTCAACATCGGCACCATGGGCCACGTCGACCACGGCAAGACCACCCTGACCGCCGCCCTCACCAAGGTCCTCGCCGGGCGCGGCGGCGCCGCCTTCGTACCGTTCGACCGCATCGACCGGGCTCCGGAGGAGGTCGCGCGCGGCATCACCATCAACCTCGCGCACGTCGAGTACGAGACCGACACCCGGCACTACGCGCACGTCGACCTGCCCGGTCACGCCGACTACGTGAAGAACATGGTCGCCGGCGCCGCCCAGCTCGACGGGGCGATCCTGGTCGTCTCCGCGCTGGACGGGGTCATGCCGCAGACCGCCGAACACGTCCTGCTCGCCCGGCAGGTGGGCGTGGACCACATCGTGGTGGCGCTGAACAAGGCCGACGCCGTCCACGACGGCGAGGACGCCGTGCTGACCGACCTCGTGGAACTGGAGGTCCGTGAGCTGCTCACCGCGCACGGCTACGGCGGCGACGCCGCGCCCGTGGTACGGGTCTCGGGGCTGCAGGCGCTGGCCGGCCACCCGCGTTGGACGGCGTCGGTGGAGGCGCTGCTCGACGCGGTGGACACGTACGTGCCCCTGCCCGAGCGGTACCTGGACGCGCCCTTCCTGCTGCCGGTGGAGAACGTGCTCACCCTCACCGGGCGGGGCACGGTCGTCACCGGTGCGGTGGAGCGGGGCACGGTCCGGGCCGGCGACCGGGTCGAGGTGCCCGGGACGTCCGTCGAGACGGTGGTCACCGGCCTGGAGACCTTCGGCAGGCCGATGGACGAGGCGCAGGCCGGGGACAGCGTGGCGCTGCTGCTGCGCGGCGTCCCGAGGGCCGCGGTCCGGCGGGGGCAGGTGGTGGCCGCGCCGGGGAGCGTGCTGCCGCGACGCCGCTTCGAGGCGCGGGTGTACGTCCTCTCGGCGCGGGAGGGCGGGCGGTCGACGCCGGTGGCGACCGGGTACCGGCCGCAGTTCCACCTCCGTACGGCGAATGTGGCCGGAGAGGTCGACCTCGGTGCGGCGGGCCTCGCGCGGCCCGGGGAGACGGTGACGATGACCGTCGAACTGGGGCGTGCGGTACCGCTGGAACCGGGGCTGGGGTTCGCGATCCGGGAGGGCGGGCGGACCGTCGGGGCCGGGACCGTGACCGACGTCCCCGCGCGGCGGGCGGGGGCGGCGGGGCGGGCGTGACCGGTCGCGCACAATGAGGAGGTGAACGAGCCCATACCCGTCACCCGTCGCACCGACCACGGCACCGCCAAGCTCATGCCGGACGTCGACCGCGAGCGGGCCTGGCTGCTGACCGTGGACGGGGCCCCGCAGTCGTACGTCGACCTGGACGCGCCCGAGCACCTGGAGTTCGAGTACGCGCGGCGGCTCGGGCACGTCCTGGACACGGTCGCGGAGCCGGGGCGCGCGCTGGACGCGGTGCACCTGGGCGGGGGAGCGCTCACCCTGCCCAGGTACCTGGCGGCGACCCGGCCCGGCTCCCGGCAGGACGTGGTGGAGTTCGACCGCGGCCTGCTGGACCTGGTCACCGAGGAGTTGCCGCTGCCCGCGGGCGCCGCGGTCGCCCTGCACGCGGCCGACGCCCGCGACTGGCTCGCCGCGGCCCCGGCGGACTCGGCCGACGTACTGGTCGCCGACGTCTTCGGCGGCTCCCGCGTCCCCGCACACCTCACCTCGCGGGGTTACGTCCACGAGGTCGCGCGGGTGCTGCGGGAGGACGGCGTCTACCTGGCCAACCTCGCCGACGCGGCGCCGTTCGCCTTCCTGCGTTCACAGCTCGCCACCTTCGCCGCCCGCTTCGAGGAGTTGCTGCTGATCGCCGAACCCGGGGTGCTGCGCGGGCGCCGCTTCGGCAACGCGGTGCTCGTGGCCGCCCACCGCCCGCTCGACGTCGCCGCGCTGGCCCGGCGCACCGCCGCCGACGCCTTCCCGGCCCGGGTGGCACACGGCGCCGCCCTGCGGGACTTCACCGGACAGGCGCGGCCGGTGCGGGACGAGGACGCGGTCGCCTCACCCGAGCCCCCCGAGGGGGCGTTCGGCATCGGCTGACCCCTTCGCGGCGTCCGCGCCCCGGCCCGTCACGGGTGCGGTGCGGCGGCGCAGGTCGCGTACGTCCGGAACCAGCAGCACGGCCGCCGTGACCAGCAGGACCAGCACCGCGCAGCCCCACAGCGAGGCGGCCCGTCCGAAGGCCGACTCGCTGGGGCCGGCCAGCGCGGTCGCCAGCGGCACCATCGCGATCGAGCCGAACCAGTCGTACGCGGAGATCCGGGACAGCTTCTCCTCGGGTATCTCCTGGTGCAGGGCGGTCATCCAGGAGACGCCGAAGATCTCCAGGGTCACGCCGGTCAGGAACAGCACGCCGCACAGCGCGCCGACCGGGACCGGTACCGCCAGCGCGGCGGCGGGCAGGGCGAGCGGGAAGACACCGAGGGTGCCGGCGAGCAGCAGGCGGCGCGGTTTCCAGCGGGTCATCAGCAGCGCGCCGGCCACCGTGCCGGCGCCGAAGCAGGCCAGCGCCAGCCCCCAGGGTCCCGCCCCGCCCAGGTGGTCGCGGGCGACGAGGGGCCCGTAGACCGCCTCGGCGGCGCCCACCACCGCGTTGGCGATCGAGAACTGGACGACGATCCCCCACAGCCACGGCCGTCCGCTGAACTCCCGCCAGCCGTCCCGCAGGTCGGCGAGGAGGCCGCCGCCCGGCGCGCGCGCCGGGAGGTGGCTCACGTCGAGCAGGGTCCGCAGCGCCGCCGCGCCGGCGAAGGCCACCGCGTCGGCCGCGAGCACCCAGCCCGGTCCGGCCGCCGCGACCATCGCCCCGCCCAGCGCGGCGCCGCCCAGTCCCGCCCCGTGCATCGCCATCCGGTACACGGCGAAGGCCCGGCCGGCCTGCTCGCCCTCGACCGAGGACATCAGCATGCCCTCCGCCGCCGGGCTGAAGAACGCCTGTCCGGTGCCGCCCAGGGCGGCCAGCAGCATCATCTGCCACAGCCTCGGCTCCCCGGCGAGGACGAGCACGGCGAACGCGGCCTGCGACAGGCAACTGAGCGTGTTCGCCGCCACCATCACCCGGTGCCGCGGGAGGCGGTCCGCGAGCGCGCCGCCGACCAGCAGGAAGAGCACCAGCGGCAGGGTGCGGGAGGCGGCCACCAGGCCCACGTCGCCGCCGTCGCCGCCGCTCTCCAGCACCGCGAAGGCGGCGGCGATCAGCGCGCCGCTGCCGCCGAGGCTCGTGACCACCGTGGCGCCGGTCAGCACGGTGTAGTTGCGGCCCGCCCAGGCGGGGCGTCGGCGCGAGGCGCGGTCGGAGGGCATCCGGCGACTATCGCCGGGCCGGGGCCGCCGTGCCAACCAGGTATCCCCACGACTTCCACACCCGGCCGTCTCTGGCCCCGGATGCTACTCGCGGGTAACCTGTCGGTATGAGCGCAGACCAGATGTCGATCGGCGAGTTGCTCGCCGCCACGGTGCCGATGGTGCGGACCCTCAACCTCGCGTACCTGGAGACCACTCCGGAGAAGGCCGTGCTGGCCCTGCCGGACCAGAGCGAGTACCGCAACCACGTCGGCGGGCCGCACGCCGGGGCGATGTTCACCCTCGGCGAGTCGGCCAGCGGCGCCATCGTGCTGGCCGCCTTCGGCGACCAGCTCTCGCGGGCGGTGCCGCTGCCCGTCAACGCGGAGATAGCGTTCAAGAAGATCGCGCTGGGCCCGGTCACCGCGACGGCGACCCTGGGCCGCCCGATCGCCGAGGTGATCGCGGAACTCGACGCGGGCGAGCGGCCCGAGTTCCCGGTGAGCGTCGCCATCCGGCGCGAGGACGGAGCCGTCACCGGGGAGATGACGGTCGTCTGGACGCTGCGGCCCAACGGCTGAGACCCGCGCCGGGCCGGCTCTCCCGAAGGAAGTGCCGGGCCCGCTCTCCCGGAAGTGCCGGGCCCGCCCTCCCGGGGTCAGGCCGCGAGGTCACCGCGGTTCGCGGGCGAGCCGTCGCCCGCGAGCCCCGCCACGAACGCCGTCAGCCAGGCCGTGAACCCGGGCCCGAGGTCGGGGCGCGCGCAGGCCAGCCGTACGACCGTGCGCAGATACTCGGCCTTGTCGCCGGTGTCGTAGCGCGGCCCGTCGAAGACCACCCCGTGCACGGTGCCGCCGGCGGCGAGTTCCTGGAGGGCGTCGGTGAGCTGGATCTCGCCGCCGCGCCCGGCCGGGGTGCACTCCAGGACGTCGAAGACGGCCGGGTCGAGGACGTAGCGGCCGATGACCGCGTAACGGCTCGGTGCCTCGTGGGCCGCGGGCTTCTCCACCAGGCCGGTGACCCGCACCACCCCGTTCTCCCCGGTGGGTTCGACGGCCGCGCAGCCGTAGAGGTGGACCTGGCCGGGGTCCACCTCCATCAGGGCGACGACGCTTCCGGCATGCCGGTCGCGGACGTCGAGCATCCTGGCCAGGAGCGTCTCGCGCGGGTCGATCAGGTCGTCGCCGAGGAGCACCGCGAAGGGCTGGTCGCCGACGTGGCGACGGGCGCAGAGCACGGCGTGGCCGAGGCCGAGCGGGTCGCCCTGCCGGATGTGGTGGATGTCCGCCAGCCGCGCCGGGTCGCGGACCGCGTCCAGCCGTACCGTGTCGCCCTTCGCCGCGAGCGTCTGCTCCAGTTCGAAGGCGTGGTCGAAGTGGTCCTCGATGGCCCGCTTGTGGCGTCCGGTGATCATCAGGATGTCGTCGAGCCCGGCCGCCGCGGCCTCCTCCACGACGTACTGGATGGCCGGTTTGTCGACGACCGGCAGCATCTCCTTGGGCGTCGCCTTCGTGGCGGGAAGGAACCGGGTGCCGAGACCGGCGGCCGGGACAACCGCCTTGCGCACGGGGGTGCGGACCGGGGGAGGCGTGGTCGGGGTGTGGGGGACGATCATGCGGGCCATGCTGGCGCGGCCGGATGGGAGTGAGCCGGGAGAGACCTCGCAGGAAGCTGTGGGTGCGCGCACGCGTGCCGCCGGGTGGCCGGGGCGGTCCTGTCGCATGGTGCGTGCAGACCCCCGAGCAGCGTCCCCGAGGACGACGAGTGGACCTTCCTCCCGCACTGCTCCGCACCGCCCCCGCAGCGCCCCGAGGTCCGCCTCGGCGACGAGGACCTCTTCCCGCTCGCCCCCGGCCACCCCGAGTACTTCGCCGGCGGCCTGGTCACCGCCGCGCCCGACGGCCTCACCGTGCGCCGTCGCACCCTGCGGCTCGGCGCGGGCCCGCACCGGCTGCGGACCACCGCGCGGGGCGGGACGGCCGGGCAGCCGTTCCGGCAGCGCCGCGGCACCGGCGCGACCCCGAGGCCCGGCCGGTCCGGGCGACGGCGGGCCACCTCCGCCTCACCCTGCGCGCGGGACAGGAGCGCCGGGCGACCCGAGGCTGCGGACGAGCGTGACTGTGGCGGGACCCGGGCGACCAAGTAGGCTTCCCCGAGCAGCAGGGAGCTGACCGAAGGAGCCGGCATTGCACGTCCAGGAGTGGCTCGACACCGTCCCCGCGGCAGTGGTCTACGCCGTGGTGGGACTGGTCATCGGACTGGAGAGCCTGGGCATCCCGCTGCCCGGCGAGATCATCCTGGTGTCGGCGGCGCTGCTGTCGTCCCAGCACACCGGCGTCGACCCGGTGGTCCTCGGCGTCTGCGCCACCGTCGGCGCGGTGGTCGGCGACTCCATCGGGTACGCCATCGGCCGCAAGGGCGGCCGTCCGCTGCTGGCCTGGCTGGGCCGGAAGTTCCCCCGGCACTTCAGCGAGGGCCATGTCGCCACCGCCGAGCGCTCCTTCCACAAGTGGGGCATGTGGGCGGTGTTCTTCGGCCGCTTCGTCGCCCTGCTGCGCATCTTCGCGGGCCCGCTCGCCGGGGTGCTGCACATGCCGTACTGGAAGTTCCTGATCGCCAACGTCCTCGGCGGCATCGTCTGGGCCGGCGGCACCACCGCCGTCATCTACTACGTCGGCATCGTCGCCGAGTCCTGGCTCAAGCGCTTCTCCTGGCTGGGCCTGGTCGCGGCGGTGCTCATCGGCGTCACCTCGATGCTGGTGCTGCGGCGCAAGGCCGCGCGGGCCGCCGCCGAGCGCGGGGACGCGGTGACCGAGCCGGAGGCGGTCCCGGCCACCGACTGACCCGCGCCCGGCTCACGGCCCGACCCGCGCCCGGCTCACGACGTCCCGTGCACCTCGCGGTGCGCCTTCGCCAGCTCCGCGTACATCGTGCCGTTCAGGGTGAGGCCCTCGCGCTCCTCCCGGGTCAGCTCCCGCCGGACCTTCGCGGGTACGCCCGCCACCAGCGAGCCCGGGGGCACCCGCATCCCCTGCGGTACCAGCG
This sequence comes from Streptomyces ziwulingensis, assembly GCF_039542605.1. Classification (NCBI taxonomy): domain Bacteria; kingdom Bacillati; phylum Actinomycetota; class Actinomycetes; order Kitasatosporales; family Streptomycetaceae; genus Streptomyces; species Streptomyces ziwulingensis. The sequence continues at coordinate 111,966 of NZ_BAABIG010000061.1, read as the reverse complement.
CCTGCGCGGCGACCAGCGAACCGGCGCCGATCACCGCCCCGTTCAGGACGGTCGCGCCCATGCCGACCAGGCAGTCGTCCTCGACGGTCGCGCCGTGCACCACGGCGTTGTGCCCGACCGAGACGCGTGCGCCGACGGTGACGGGGAAGCCGGGATCGGCGTGGAGCGTGCAGTTGTCCTGCACGTTGCTGCTCGCGCCGACCGTGATGCTCTCCACGTCGCCGCGGAGCACCGCGCCGTACCAGACACTCGCCCCCGCGTGCAGCGTCACGTCCCCGATCACCGAGGAGGTCGGCGCCACGAACGCCTCCGGGTCCAGTCGCGGTTCCTTGCCGCCGATGCCGGTGATCAGGGCCTGGTGCGTCATCGTCGCCTCCTGGTCGGGGTCGGTCCGGGCGCGTCGCCCGATGCCGTAGGGCACCGTACGCCACCGGGTGGGGTGAAGATCACAGCGTTCCCGTCCCGTGGCCGGGTGGCGCGCTGAGTACCGTGTGCGGGTGCCGAACCGCAAGAACTCGTTCTCCTCCTGGCGGCGCCGCCTCGCGCAGCGGGCCGTCCACGCGGGCTGGGCCTGGGCACGGCGCGCCGGTTCGGTCACCGCCGAGCGGCCCGGGCGGCTCCGTTTCGGCGCGCTGGGCACCGGCACCCGGCTGGCCTTCCCGCTCGGCACGGTCTTCGGCGAACCCTGGATCCGGATCGGCGCGCACTGCATCATCGGCGAGCAGGTCACGCTGACCGCCGGTCTGATGCCCGACCTCGACCTCGGCCCGGAGCCGATCCTGCGCCTGGGCGACGGCGTCGTCCTCGGCCGGGGCAGCCATGTCATCGCCGACACCACCGTCACCATCGGCAGCGACTGCTACTTCGGCCCCTACGTCTACGTCACCTCCACGAACCACTCCTACGACGATCCGCACCAGCCCATCGGCAAGCAGTGGCCCCGGATGGAGCCGGTCGAGATCGGGCCCGGCTGCTGGATCGGCACCGGCGCGGTGATCCTGCCCGGCGCGAGGATCGGCCGGAACGTGGTCGTCGCGGCCGGCGCCGTGGTCCGCGGCACGGTGCCCGACCACGCCGTGGTGGCGGGGGCGCCCGCCCGCGTGGTGCGGAGCTGGACCCCGGACGAGGGCTGGCAGCCGCCGCTGCGCACCCCGGCGCCGGTGCCGATACCCGACGGGGTCACCCCCGGCCAACTGCGCGCGCTCTCCGCACTGGACGAGGCGGCGGTGGCGGGCCTGGCCAGGCTCGACGCGGAGTCCTGAGCGGGCCGGCCGACCTCCTGGAGGGGCTGGGCACCGCCTGACCCCGGGCCGCCGCCGGGCTCAGCCCAGCCGGGGGATCTCGATGGCGGGGCAGCGGTCCATGACCATGTCGAGCCCCGCCGCGCGGGTGCGCGCGAACGCCGCCTCGTCGACGACGCCGAGCTGGAACCACACCGCCTTCGCCCCCTTCGCCACGGCCTCGTCGGCGACCGGACCCGCGAGGTCGCCGTTGACGAACACGTCGACCACGTCCACGTCGAAGGGGATCTCCGCGAGCGAGGCGTACCCCCGCTCCCCGTGCACCGTCTCGGCCTTGGGATGGACGGGGACGACCCGCTTGCCGAAACGCCGCAGCACGGCGGCGACGCCGTAGGCCGCGCGCGCCCGGTTGGACGACAGGCCCACCACGGCCCAGGTGTCGCCCGACTCGGTGAGGATCTTGCGGACTGTCGCTTCGTCGCCGTACACCGGCGGCCTCCCTGCATTCCTGGACGCTTCCCACCGCGACAACCGACGACGGCCGGTCCGGATTCCCCCGGGCCCGAACGCATAGGGTGGCGGGATGCAGGACCAGTACCGCACGGTCGCCCGCCCGGGTGCGCACGAGACCGAGGTCAACCGCTCCCGTTTCCGGTGCGCCCTCGCCCCGGCCGCCACCGAGCGGGAGGCCCAGGAGTTCGTCGCCGCCGTGCGCAAGGAGCACGCCGACGCCAGCCACAACTGCTGGGCCTACGTCGTCGGCGCCGACGCCTCGGTGCAGAAGGCGAGCGACGACGGCGAACCCGGCGGCACCGCCGGCCTCCCCATGCTCCAGATGCTGCTCCGCCGCGACATGCGGTACGTCGTCGCCGTCGTCACCCGCTACTACGGCGGGGTCAAGCTGGGCGCGGGCGGGCTGATCCGCGCCTACGGCGGAGCGGTCGGCGAGGCCCTCGACGCCGTGGGCACCCGCACCCGCCGCCGCTTCCGCCTCGCCACGGTCACCGTCGACCACCAGCGGGCCGGCAAGCTCCAGAACGAACTGCGCGCCACCGGACACGCGGTGCGCGACGTGCGCTACGCCGAGGCCGTCACGATCGAGATCGGCCTGCCCGACGCCGACCTGCCCGCCTTCCGGTCCTGGCTCGCCGACGCGACCGCCGGAACGGCCGGGTTCGAGGTGGGCGCGGAGGCGTACGGGGACGCGTGACGCGCTGAGCACGGCCGTCGGCCGGCGCGCCGCTGGGAGCGGAGTAACGGATGACACCGTGTCCCGCGGGCGGCTCGCTCGACAGCCGCCCGGTGCGGACACGACCACCTCCGTACGCCGAGGCTTCCGGAATCGGGCGATCTCCGGGAGTTCGGGCAGCGGACCGGAACTCCACAGGAGGAGCGTCCATGTCCACCGAAGGTTCTCCGCGCGGCGGCCGCACCGTGACCCTCCGGCTGCCGCGGGCGGTACGGGCGGTGTCCGTGCTCAGCAGCAGCGGTACGGTCGTCGCCGTCGCCGACGGATGGTTCGTCCACAACGCCGAGGGGCTGTGGGCCGTGGTCGTGCTGAACGTCGCCGGCATGGCCTACGACCTGGCCGACCGCGCGCTGCGTCGGCGCTGAGCGGTGGCGACGGCCCCGGTCACCTCGCGGTCAGGCCGAAGTCGGGCCTGACCGCGAGCCATTCGGCCACGGTGGGACGCCAGGTCGGGTCCCGCAGCCACGGCACCCGCGGCGGGCCCGCCGGGTCCCCCGCCCGCTCCCTCCCCTCGGCGCGTTCCGGTACGGGTACGTCGGGGGCACCGAGCGACCGGGCCGTCACGGCGGCGGCCGACACCAGGTTCCACATGCGGGTCGCCAGCGGATCGGGTCCGCGACGGGCCGCGCTCTCGTCCAGGTCACCGGCGGTCCGGGCCGCCGCCGGCACCCACCGCGACATGCCGGCGGCGTCGCGGGTCGCCCAGCGCCGGCGCAGCGAGGTGAGCTGCCGCACGGCCCGGCGCCTGCGCACGGCGCGCAGGGCGGCCCGCCCGGTGCGCGGCGGGGACACCATGGCCGCGTCGAACACGTCGACCACGAGCCCGGCCGCGTCCAGTGCCCGCATCAGCGGGCTCAGCACGGCCTCCCCCCGCAGGGTCGGGTCGCCCGGCTCGGCGGGCCGGTGCAGCCGGCCCAGCGCGACCGGCAGCGGGAGCCGCGGATGGTAGGCGCGGAACCCCAGGCCCTCCACGCGGACCGCACGGGGCGCCGCCCGCACCGTCACCTGGAGCAGGTCACCGTCGGCCGTGCCGCGCACGGTGCGCCAGCGCACGGTGTTGTCCGCCGCGTCGAGCACGCGGGCCGGAACCTGTTCCCAGTCGACGCTGCTGGTCCCCTCCGCGCTGTCCTGAGCGGCCGTCTCGACCCGGGCGAGGGCCGGTACCCGGCTCTCCGGGCCGGACAGGCGGGCCCCCGACGCCCGTACCGACGCTTCCTCGCGGGCGAGGGCGAGCAGCCGCGGGTGGTGGCGGTGGCCTTCGAGGAGGCAGGCCGCCGCCAGTACCGAGTCCAGGACCGCCTCGGCCACCAGACCGTCCGACACCTGCTCCGGCGTCCAGTGCCGCAGTCGCTCGGCCAGCTCCAGCAACGGGTCCGCGGACCGTGTCAGGCACTTCCGGGCCAGCGCCACAGCCCCCGGAACGACACCGTCCAGATCCCACAGCAGACCGCCCGCCTCCAGGTCCAGGAGGACCGGATCGAGCCCGTCCGGGGACCAGTCGCCCAGCCAGCGCGTCATCGCCAGCCGGACCAGGGACTCGTGTCCCGGACCCGGTGACCAGGGGACGGCGGCCGACCGGACCGTCGCGTCCACCCGGTCGTGAGCGGCGACCGATCCGGCCCGCGCCGCGGCCACCGTCGCGCGCACCACCGCCCGCGTCCCCGGGCCGTAGACGGCCTCCAGCCAGTCCGCCGCCTCAGCCGGGCCGTCCAGCTCCGCGTACGGCGGGGCGTCCGGGGCGAACGGGTCGATCACCACGGTTCCGCCCGCCAGCCCCATCGGCGCGTGGAACGGCCACACCTCGGGCGGGGGGCCGATCCGCACGGTGCCGACCGTGTCCACGCGTACGGTCACTGTCATCGTCGCTCTCCTGGACTCTCGCCGGTCTCGCCGGTCTCGTCGGTCTCGTCGGTCTCGTCGGTCTCGTCGGTCTCGCCGGTCTCGTCGGTCTCGCGGGTCTCGTCGGTGTCGTCATCGCGGGGCAGGAAGCGCCGCAGGGCCACCCGGGCCACCTGGACGGAGGGCCGGCAGGCAAGGGCGGCCCCGGGCCCGAGCGAGTCGGCGTACGCGTCCAGCGAGGCGTTCCACCAGGTACGCACGGCCTCTTCGCCGGGGTCCGTGAGGAACCACCGGATCAGGCCGAGGGGATCGGCCCCGCCGGTCCGGGAGAGGTCTTCGCGAAGGCGGTGCTCGATCGCGAACAGCACCACCTCGTAGATCAGTTGAGCGGCGTCCGAGCCCTGGTCCGTCGCCGGCCCGGTGCCGGGGTCCACGGGCTCGCGGTCCCCGATGGACGTGATCCGCGGGTCGCCCCGCCCCGCCCCGTCGGCCGACCCGCGGACGAACGAGCGGATCGCGCTGCCGACCAGGCTGAACGACAGCTCCGGGGAGAACGGCTCGTCGCGCACCTCCCGGGTGTGCAGCCGCGGCCACAGCCTCGCGACGGCGTGCACCTGCGCCTGTTCCATCCGCTGCCGGGCGAGCGAGTGCACACCGCCACGTCGCTCGCTGTACGCGAAGCGGTCGGCGGCGACCACGGTCCGGATCAGATGCTCCACCCGGCGCGGCAGCCCGGAGGGGCGCCCCCGCGACCCGTGCCGCAACCGTTCGTCGATCGTGGACGGTGCGACCGCCCACGCCAGATGCACGCCCAGCGCGAACGCCACCCGCCAGTCGTCACCGGCCAGCCCGAGCGGACGGCACATCCGCTCCGCCTCCCGGCGGGCGAGGCGGCGGGTGGTCGCGGCACGGAAGTCCCCGCCCGCCTCGTCCGGGTTCTCGAAGACGGCGGGACCCAGCCGCTGGTGGAGCGACCGGTCCAGCGGAGGCGGCAGGGAGGCGCCGCGCCCGCTGCGCCGTCCGGCCACCGTGGGCCGGGCGGGGACGGCCGACGCCGACAGCCCGGAGTCGACCGGGTCGTCCAGCAGCCGCTCCCACGGACGGGTCTTCGCGTAGGCGTCCCACAGCCCGTCCAGGTCGCTGGTGACATCGGAGTCCAGCAGCGCGCCGAGCGCCTCGCGCTGCGCCGGGTCCGGTGCGCCGCTCCGGCCGGCGGTGTGCGGCGCCCAGCCCTCCGCGACGACGTCGTCGAGCCGCTCGACGGCGACCGGGTCCCCCAGCAGCGTCTTCAGCGCGGCGTAGGAGGGCGGCCGGGCATCCGGGTCACCGCCGAACCGGTCGGCCACCGGGCGGTCGCACTCCGCGGCCGTCGGTGGCCGGCCGCCGGCCCACTCCACGACCCAGCGGTACAGCACGTCCTCGTGTTCTGCGGACGGCCGCCCCGCCCTGGCGAACGCCGCGCGCAGACCGGCCGCGACCGGACCGTCCAGTGCCACCTCGGGCGCCAGTCCGGTCACGGCCCCGGCCAGTTCGGCCAGTTCACGAGCGGTGCCCGAGCCCGCCCTCAGGAGCGGCCCCAGCTCGGGACGGCTCCGCTTCAGCCTGCGTTCCAGATAGCCGCGCCGGACCCGGTAGGTGAGCAGACCGCCCTTCCCCACGCCGCCCAGCGGGTGTATCGCCTCCCGCGCTTCGGCGGGCAGTTCCAGCCAGCCCCGGGTCATGGCTGCCACCGTGGTCTCCGGCATGCGGTGCGCGTCCCTCCGTACGGTCACGGGTTGTCGCCCTCCCGCGCCGCCGCGGCGAGGCCCCGCAGGGCCCGCAGCGTGGTGGGGATCTCGTTGAGGTACTTCGTCGGGGTGAACGGCTGGCGCAGCACGGGCGCCTGCCGGTCCACGTCGCCACCGACCGTCTCCACCTCGGCTCCGTAGGGCAGCACCAGCATCCGGACGGCGGTGAAGTGCTGCATGGGCTTGTAGAGCGGGGTGGTGACGAGCAGCAGCCGCGTCCCCGGTCTCAGCGCGGCCATCCGCTCGGCGAAGAAGGCGTAGGTCTCGCCGGTGTGAGCGCGGCGCGGCGGATCCTGGGAGGGCGCCGCGGCGACCCGTACGGACAGCTCCCGCGGGGTGCGGTAGTGGCGCACGCCCCAGGTCAGGCCGGGCAGGTTCACCGGGTCGGGTGAGTCCTCACCCTCCTCGTGTTCCGGGTCGCCCAGTCCGAACGCCAGCCGGGTGCCGAGGTCGAGGGCCGCGTACTCGTTCTTGAGCCCGGGATGACCGAGCCGTTCGGCGATGACGTGCTCGCGTTCGGTGACGGGCGTCTCGCCGTACTCCTCGGGCCTCTTGAAGTCGCGGTGACCGCCCAGCGCGGTGACCGCCCCGGCCGTGACCGTGCCGTCGCCGATGAGCCGGGCGGCGTAGGCCGGCCGGTTGAAGCAGGCGCGGATCAGACCGCCCAGCATGATCACGTGGTCGTACTCCCGCCGGGACGGCGGCAGCCGGTCGCACAGGCGGAGCGCCGCGGCGGCGGCGAGCACGGTCTCGGCCTGTTCCGGGGTCATCGGCAGTTCGCCGGCCTCGTGGCGTTCCTGATTCTCCAGACGGGTGCTGACGCCGCCGGTGAACGCGAGCAGCCGGTCGATGCGCTCCAGCAGGGTGTCCGGTGTGCCGGACAGCGCGGCCGGGTCGCCCGCGAAGGCGGCGACGAGAGCCCGCATGGCCTCCGAGGTGATCCAGGCGTCGATGTCGGGCAGCAGGTCCTTGCCGGTGCCCGGCAGGGTGGTTGGGGGAAAGCGCGAGGTCATGGAGGTCAGTCCTTGTCCGGAGGTGGTGGTGCCGGTGGGGGAGGGGACGACGCGGGGGGACCGGGAGCGGCGGGCCGGTCCGGCGGGGGAGTGAAGCGACCGCCGTCGGACTCCTGCCGGTAGGTGTCGTAGAGCTTCTCGGACGCGTCCGGCGGTTCCTCGGCGCCGCGGGCCAGTTGATGGGCGTCGAGCCGGGCCAGGGTGATCTTGGCCAGGATGTCGAGGCTCTTGAGGACGTCCCGCTCGATCGTGATCGCCAGGCTCTGCCGTACTTCGAGGGCCTCGCGGGCGTGCCGCAGCGCGTCGGTGAGCAGCCGGGCCCGCTCGGCGGGCGGGACGGGCTGGAGGACGGCGCGGTAGTAGCCGACCAGCGCCATCCCGTGCACGCAGGTGATCACCTCTTCCAGGTGCCGGGTGTGATAGCGGCGTTCGCGGATCGAGAGGACGGTCCCGTAGTGCCGTTCGGCGGCGTCGAGGTGGTCCCCGGGCGGGCTCCCGGCGTCGGCCTGGGCCAGGGAGATCTCCAGACCCGCGAGGTTGAAGCGGCTGCGGTCCACGTCCGGGGAGCCCGCGCCGGTGAGCTTCTCCCGCTCGGCGGCACTGTGCCTGAGGATGCGCTCGGCCCGGCGCAGCAGCGCCAGCCGTTCGTGGGCGGCCGGCCCCTTGGTGTTCGCCTGCTTGCGGATCAGCAGACCGTGCATCGCCTCGGCCCGGGAGGCCGCCAGCAGTTCGGCGTGTCCGGCCCCGGGGACCTCGCACAGCGCGCGCGCCCGGACCACCCACTCGATCGCCTCCTCGACGGTCCCCCTCGGGGACGGCCCCGGTGTGCTGTGCACGTCCCGGGCCTTGCCCCGCAGGCAGTCGGCGAACATGACCCGCCGCCCGGCGTCCGCGGCCGCGTCGATCGGGCCGGCCCGTAACCGGGCCTGCTCGAAGCAGTCCGCCGCGGTGGCCCGGTCCTGCCGCTCCACCAGCACACCCAGGGCGTGCAGGCTGCGGAACGCGTCCCGGTCGGGCAACTCCTCGGCGAGCAGGCGGGTCAGAGCCCGCACCTCGGTGGTGTCCAGCACCAGGTCGAAGGGGGAGGCCGCCGCGGCCGGCCCGGCCCCGGTCCGGGGGAGGCGGGCGGTGTCGGTCGTGGCGAGAAGGTTGCGGTAGACCGTGCCGACCAGGGCGGCCGTCTCCGTCCGCGAGCGCCGCAGTCCGTCCTCCCGGATCGCCTTCCGGAACAGCCGGTGCATGGCGGCCCGGCCGCCGGTGAAGTCGATCAGCCCCAGGGAGTGCAGGCGCTCCAGCCCCTCCCGCGGCGCGGGCGGCTCTCCTTCCCCCGACGCGGCTCCCGGCAGGGTGAGTTCGAGCAGCGCCGGCGTCGTCCCGGACGGCGGCAGCCAGGCCATGGCCGTCGCCAGCCGGTGCTCCGCCGACGCCGGATCGCCAAGGAGGGGGCCGCGCGAGGCGTCGTCCGGCGCGCCGTGGACCGCGGCGGCCCAGATGGCCGCGGGCACCGCCTCGGGACCGGTGGGCAGGGCGGCGTCGCGCCGCCACCAGGTACGGCCGGTGACGGTCCGGAACCGGGCGCTGGCTTCCAGCAGCAGGGGACGTCCGGCGAGCAGGTCCAGGGGCGCGTCCTCGACGCCGAGCACCCGCAGGGAGTCGTCGGGCCCGAGCGGGGGCACCTCCAGCGCGGTGGCGTTCGCGGCCCGCAGGCCGGGATGGGTCGCGGGCCGGGCCCAGGCGCGGTTCGTCGTCGTGACGACCACCAGTTGGCCCTCCCGGGCGGGCTGGGGCAGGCGCAGCTCTCCCGGACCGGCCCGCACGTTGTCCAGGACCACCACCCAGGGGCCCTTGGCGGCGCCCAGCCGTTCGAGGGCGAGCGCGGCGTACCCGGTGCGGTCCGCACTGTCCCGGGCCTCGCCGGCCAGGCCCCGCTCCTCGATCTCCGCGTCCCCGAGCGAAGCCGTCAGGGTCCGCTGGTCGAAGGCGTCCAGGAACCATCCGCACCCTTGGTCCGCGCGGGCCGCGAGGTGGTGGGCGAGCATGCTCTTGCCGAGGCCCTGCGGCCCGTACAGCACGAGCGTGCCGCCCCTGGAGACCGCGGCCGTCAGTTCGCGGACGAACGCGTGGCGCCCGGGGAAGTCGACGAACGGCGGCCGGGTCGGCAGCCGCCGGTAGATGGCGGGCCGGGAGTCGTCGCGGACCATGGGCAGCGGGCGTACGTCCTCGTCGCCGTCCGAGTGCAACCGCACGACGTCGACCATCCGGATGTCGTCGTGCTCCCCGGCGAGCCGCGTCGCCCCCGCGCGGCACGCCTCGGCGAAGTCACCGCCGCCGCGGCACGCGCGCACGACGTCGACGGCCGTGCCGCCCCGCAGCCGCAGCCGCCCGCCGTAGACGCGGAACACGCCCCGCTCGTAGCCGTGGCCGGGCGGCAGCGCCACCGGAGGCCGGTTCATCCGCTCGGCCGTGGGCCGGGGTTCGGTGTGCACCAGCACCAGGGCATGGTCGCCCAGCACCGTCACGTACGGGCGCAGTCCCGCCGACTCGCACATCGCCGCGAACATCAGGCTCAGGTCGAGGCAGGTCCCCGAGCTGCGGTCGACCAGATGCGGGTCCCGGACGCGCTGGTGGCTCCGGACCGTCCACGGCGCCTTGTTGTACGGGACGTCCTTGGCCCGCAGCCGGGTGTACAGCCGCTCCAGCAGCGCGAGCGGCCTGCCGTCCCAGCGGTGCGCCTCGTGCTCCAGCAGATCGAGGTCCCACAGGGCCTGGACACTCACGTAGCGGGCGAGCCGTCGGTAGCCGCCCGGGTCGTGCTCCGGGTGCCACTCGGGCCAGGTCACCGCCCGGGCCGGGTCCGACGGGCGCGCGCCGTCCGGCATGTTCGCCCCCTCGGGTTCCTCCGATGCCACGGTCCACCCCTTCCTCCGTCCCCAGATCCGGTGTCCGGTCCCCGACCGGTGCCGCGGAGACGGTGCCGTCGGGGCCAGATTCCCCCAAGCCCTGGGCGGCCCGGGCGCCCGATCCGTACGCTCGTGTCACCATTTCCGTACGGGGGCGCGGGGGCGCGGCAGTGACGTACAGCGACGACGAACGCGAGGCGGTCAGGGTCGCCCTGGAGGGGTGCCGTGCCGCGCTGACGGCGGACGGGCGGCCCAGCGGGGACAGCGCGCTCGCGGGTGCCCTCGGGTACAAGACCGAGACCGTGCGCAAGTACATGCTGGGCGAGCGGATGCCCCCGCCCCGCTTCGTCAGGTCGCTGTCGGAGCTGGCCGGGGTCGCTCCCGCGCGGGTCTTCGCGGCCATCGGATGGCTGCCCGGATCGCAGGCGCCGACGGCTTCCCCGTACGACCCGCCGCCCGAACTGGCCGCCGCGCTGCGTTCGATCGGCAGCGTCGAGGAGTACGTGCGGACCCTGCCGCCGGTCCGGCTGCCGGCCCCGCTGCGCGCCGCGGCGGCGCTGAGCGCGGACCGCGGGGCGGCCGGGCGGTTCACCGCCGGGCTCACCCATCTCGGCTCCGGACGGGACCATCCCCTCTCGACCGTGCTGGTGGGCGAGTTCCGGCTGGCGGACGGGGCCCTCGCGTTGTCGAGGCGGCAGCTCGCCGAGCGGGCGCTGCGCGCCGACCACCCGGGCGCGGCGCTGCCGGACGTCGGGCCGGCGGACGGCACCGATGCCGACGGCACGCACGCCCGGGTACGGGCGGAGCTGCGGATCGTCTTCTCCCCGGCGCTGCGCGGCGCGGGCGAATACAGTTGGCAGGGCGAGCCGGGGACCTCCCTGTGGGCGCCCGCCGCCGCCCGCTGGCCCGGGCACCTGCTCGTCCAGAACGTCCTCACCGACCTGCACCGGCCCGCTCTGCAGCCCTGGCAAGGCACCGAGCAGCGGCCGCTGGTGGTGGTCGGTGCCGTGTGGTCCGCCGCGCACACCGCGGCCCTGATCGCCGAGGCGCTCGGCTGGGAGTACGTGCCGGTCAGCTCGGCCACCGTGGTGGACGGCGGCCGGGTGGTGCCGGGCGATCCTCCGCACCGGCGGTCGGCGCGGCTGCGCGGCTGGGCCGTGATCGCCCGGCACATCGACGACCGGCAACGCCTGCGGCAGCCGTGGCCCGCGGTGGCCCTGGTCCGCCCGTACGTCTTCGCCGAGGACCCGCACTACGGCCGGGTGCCACTGGAACTGCTGCGCCGCACCCCCGCGAGAGTGCTGTACGTGCGCCCCTCGCCCCGCTACCTCGACTGGTGGGCCGCCCGCCGGGACCTCACCGCCGTCGCCGGCACCCCGGGGCACGTGTGGCGGGCCGGTATCGACCGCGCGCTGGAACGGGTGGAGGAGACGCTCGCGGCGCGCCGCGCCGACCTCGGGCCGGCGGCCGGCCGCGATCTGCTGCTGTCGTTGCCCGATCCGCCGCAACCCCCGTGTGCGGCGGATCCCCGGCTCCCCGACCGGCTCGTCGACGATCAGTTCCGCTGTGCCTGGCGAGCGCTCGAATGGCTCGACGGCGTCGCGAACCGCGGCTGGCCCTCCCTGCTGGGCGAGTTGCGTCCCTCCCATCTGGCCGCCCGCGCCGACGAGTTGCGGGCGGACCTGGCGGCCCGGGTCATCCGGACGGGGTGACTACGGGACGGCGGGCCGGGAGCAGGGCGTCGTCCCCGTCCTCGGGCCCGTGCCGGACGCCGCCGGGACGCGTGTCACGAAGGCTGCTGCGAACCATGGTGTTGCCCCCTTCTGGTGGTGATCAACTATGACGTTACGGGGCATCAGGGGCGCGTGGTCGGTAGATTGCAGCCAAGCGCGGGGAGTGCAACGACGACTGCGTGAGGGGGGACCCTGTGGTATTCACGGCCCCGCGGGACGGCCCGGCCGGCGGACTCCCGGCACCGCGCCGCATCGCCTGGCTGCTGCGCGTCAACCGCCTGCTCGGCGGCAACCGGATGTGGGCCACCAAGGCGTACGCCTTCGCGGCGGCCTTCCGCGGCGGGTCCTGGCCGGACGAGGCCGATCCGAGCCGGATCTCGCGGTGGGAGACCGGGAGCGTCCGGGTGCCCTACCTCGCGGTGCGCCGCTACGAGGAACTCCTCGGCCTGCCGCCCCGCTACCTCACCGGCGCCGTCGACACCGTCAACCGCTACTCGGCTCCGGGCACCGGACGGGACCCGGGAGGCGGCCGCCTCCTGCTGGCCCGCCCGCCCCGGGCGGCAGCGGCGGCGGGCAGCAGGGTGGACCTCGTGCTCGACGCGGCGACGAGCGGCGCGGTGGTGACCGGTGCCGACTGGGACGACCTGACCGTCTTCCTCGCCACCGAACCCGGTATGCGGCTGCGCGCCCGGGACTGGTCGGCCGTCGCGCACCGGCTGCTGACCGAGACCGTCGTCTCCGACGGGCCGGCCTGGCAACAGCGCTTCGAGGCGTTCAACCGGCTGCTGGCACACCCCGCGGGCGGGCCGGCCGCCGTCGCGGCGGTCGCCGCCTGGGCGGCGGACCCCACGAACCACGCCTACGTGGAGACGGTGTGCCTGCTCGACGGCAGCACGCATCCCGACGCCGCCCGGCATCTGCTCGCCCAACTCGCCGCCCCCACCAACGAGGACGCCCACTACGGCGCGCTGCTCGGCTGCGTGCGCAAGCTCAGACACGGCCACCTCGGCCCCGAGCAGATCCGCGCGGTCGCCGGGCACGCGGCCGGCCTGTCACGCGAACCCGGCTCCCGCTACCACGACACGCGCACCCTCGCCCGTTCCGTGTTCGCCCTCGCCGGCTCCCGCGCCCCGGCGGCGCTGTCACCGGCCCTGCGGGAGGAACTGCGCCGGCTCCCCGCCTCGGCCGGCCCCGGTGTCCCGGTCCGCCGGGACGGAGAGCGCGGCGCGGTGCGCCAGGACTCGCGGGTCGCGCGGATCGTCGCCTCCGCGGTGTCCTCGGCGCCCTGGGGGAACGACCGCCTCCAGGACACGATCCTGCCCCTCCTGGTGGACGAGGCCCTGCACGACCCGGTCTACGACGTCCGGCTGCACGCCCTCCTGCTGCTCCGCGTCACCCCCTACCGGACCCCGCTCGCCGCCGCCGTCAGCCGGGAGATCGCCCGGCTCGGCTTCGGCCGCGACGCCGGGACCGTCATCCGGCTCTTCCACGCCCTCGGCAAACTCGGCGGCCCGGCGGAACGCCGCCAGGCCGAACGGGTCGTGCTGCGCGGGGGCGCGCCGGCCGGTGTGGCCGATGCCGCCGCGCGGGCGCTCGCGCACATGGGCGGCCGAAGCGGCGACGAGTTCTGGGAACCCGCCCTGGCCCTGCACACCGCGGCGGTCCGCGCCGGCAGCGAACTCAGCGCCCGGCTGGTGCGCGACCTCGTCTACGCCCTCGGCATCGGCGGCGAACAGCACCACCTGCGGGCACTGGCACAGGACCGGCGGCTGCCGGAGGCGCTGCGGTGCCGGGCGGCCTGGTGGGTGCGGCTGCCCGCGCACCTCCACCGGTCGGCGACCGCGTCCGACGCCGGTACGGCCGGTGCCCCACCTCGCCGGCCTGCTCCACACCACCCGGAAAACCCGACATAAACCTACGAAACCGGCTGAACGTGAGGGGTGAGCCGGGGTTCGTGAGGGTTCAGGGAGAGAGTCGCGCTAGCGTGGTGGATGCGCCACGCGGCCGGTGTCGGTCCCCGGTGGCCAGGGAACTGCTGGAGGAGACGTGCGGGGCGGAGCGGTGTCTTGAGGTTGCTGCACACGTCCGACTGGCACCTCGGCCGGGCGTTCCACCGGGTGAACATGCTGAGTGCCCAGGCCGCCTTCATCGGCCACCTCGTCGACACCGTGCGCGCGCACCACGTCGACGCCGTGGTCGTGTCGGGGGACGTGTACGACCGGGCGGTGCCGCCGCTCGCCGCGGTCGAGCTGTTCGACGACGCCCTGCACCGGCTCGCCGCCCTCGGCGTGCCCACCGTGATGATCTCCGGCAACCACGACTCGGCCCGCCGCCTCGGCGTCGGCGCCGGGCTCCTCGACCGGGCCGGCATCCACCTGCGGACCGCCCCCGCCGAGTGCGGCACCCCCGTCCTGCTCGCGGACGCCCACGGCGAGGTCGCCTTCTACGGCCTGCCCTACCTCGAACCCGCCCTGGTGAAGGACGAGTTCGGCGTGGCGCGGGCCGGGCACGAGAGCGTGCTCGCCGCCGCCATGGACCGGGTCCGCGCCGACCTCGCCGCCCGGGCGCCCGGCACCCGGTCGGTCGTCCTCGCGCACGCCTTCGTCACCGGCGGCGAACCCAGCGACAGCGAGCGGGACATCACCGTCGGCGGCGTCGCCGCCGTACCCGCCGCGGTCTTCGACGGCGTCGACTACGTGGCCCTCGGCCACCTCCACGGCAGCCAGACCCTCACCGGCCGGGTCCGCTACTCCGGCTCCCCGCTGCCGTACTCCTTCTCCGAGGCCACCCACCGCAAGAGCATGTGGCTGATCGACCTGGACGCCGGCGGGGAGGTCACCGCCGAGCGCCTCTACTGCCCGGTGGAACGCCCGCTGGCCCGGCTGCGCGGCACCCTGGAGGACCTGCTCGCCGACCCGGAGCTGACCCGGCACGAGGAGGCGTGGGTCGAGGCGACGCTCACCGACCCGGTCCGCCCCGCCGACCCCATGGCCCGGCTCACCGGCCGCTTCCCGCACACCCTCACCCTCGTCTTCGACCCCGACCGGCCCCCCGACGACCCCGACGTCTCCTACGCCCGGCGGCTGGCGGGCCGCGACGACCAGCAGATCGCCGAGGACTTCGTCGCCCATGTGCGCGGCGCCGGCCCCGACGCGCGGGAGCGGACCGTGCTGCGCGACGCCTTCGACGCCGTGCGCGCCGACGAGAGCGTGCGGGAGGTGGCGCGGTGAGGCTGCACCGGCTCGACCTCACCGCCTTCGGGCCCTTCGGCTCCGCCCAGAGCGTCGACTTCGACGACCTGTCCGCGGCCGGGCTGTTCCTGCTGCACGGCCCCACCGGCGCCGGGAAGACCTCCGTCCTGGACGCCGTGTGCTACGCGCTGTACGGCTCGGTACCGGGCGCCCGGCACAGCGGCCAGGGCCTGAGCCTGCGCAGCGACCACGCCCCCGCCCACCTGCGCACCGAGGTCCGCCTCGAACTGACCGTCGCCTCGCGCAAGCTGGAGATCACCCGGCAGCCCCCCTGGCAGCGGCCGAAGAAGCGCGGCACCGGCACCACCCTCGACAAGGCCCAGACCTGGCTGCGCGAGTACGACGCCGGCACCGGCGCCTGGCGGGACCTCAGCCGCTCCCACCAGGAGATCGGCGAGGAGATCACCCAGCTCCTCGGCATGAGCCGCGAGCAGTTCTGCCAGGTCGTGCTCCTGCCCCAGGGCGACTTCGCGCGCTTCCTGCGGGCCGACGCCGAGGCCCGCGGCAAGCTGCTCGGCCGCCTCTTCGACACCCGCCGGTTCGCCGACGTCGAGAAGAGTCTGGCCGACCGGCGCCGGGCCACCGAGACCCGGGTGCGCGAGGGCGACACCGCGCTGCTCGCCGACGCCCACCGCATGCAGCAGGCCGCCGGCGACGCCATGGAACTGCCCGGCCCGGCGCCGGGTGAGCCGGGCCTCGCCGACGCCGTGCTCGCCGCCGCGGCCGTCGCCCGCTCCACCGCCCGCGAGCAGCTCACCGTCGCCCACTGCCGGCTCGCGGCCGCCGAGTCCGCCCAGGCCGCCGCCCAGCAGCAGCTCGCTGACGCCCGCGAACGCGACCGGCTGCAACGCCGGTACGCCGAGGCGGAGGAACGCGCCGCACGGCTCGCGGAGCGGACCGAGGAGGACGAGCGGGACCGGACACGCATGGAACGCGCCCGCAAGGCCGAGACGGTGCAACCCGCGCTGGAGCTGCGGGAGGCCGCCGACGCCGAGCACCGCCGGGCGGCCGGCGCCGAGGCCCGCGCGCGGGCCGCCCTGCCCGACGCGTCCGACCAGGAGGGCGCGGCCGGACTGGCCGCCGCCGCCCGCCGCGCCGCCGAGGAACTGGGCGGCCTGGACGCCGCCCGCCGGGCCGAACAGCGCCTCGCCGAACTCGTCGCGGAACGCACCGGACTGGACCGCCAGGAGCGCGCCGACGAGGACGTCCTGGCCGAGGCCGAGGGCTGGCTGGCCGGCTGGGACGAGACCCGTGGCACCCTCCAGGACGGCATCGAGACCGCCCAGCGGGCCGCCGCGCTCGCCGAACAGCTCGCCGCGCGCCGCGAACCCGCCCAGCTCCGGCTGCGGGCGGCCCGGCAGCGCGACCGGGCCACCGCCGACACCGACGCCGCCCAGCGGCAGGCGCTCGCCTCCGCCGCCCGCGCCGCCGAGGCCCGCGCCCACTGGCTCGACCTGAAGGAACAGCGGCTCGACGGCATCGCCGCCGAACTCGCCGCCCACCTCACCGACGGCGCCCCGTGCGCCGTCTGCGGCGCCACCGAACACCCCGCCCCCGCCCGCAAGGACGCGGGCCACGTCGACCGCGCCGCGGAGGAGGACGCCCTCGCCGCCCACCAGTGGGCGCAGGAGCGGTGGGCGGCGGACGAGCGGCGCCTGGGCACCGTACGGGAGGCGCTGGCCGCCGCCACCGCGGAAGCGGGCGACACCCCCACCGAGCGGCTCGCCGAGGAGGCCGAGCGACTCCAGCGGGAGTACACCAGCGCACGGACCGCCGCCTCCGCCCTGCACGCCGCGCGGGAGGAGCTGGGCCGGGCGGAGCGCGAACGCGAACAGCGGATCACCGCCCAGCGGGAGGCCGCCGTCCGCACCGCCTCCCGGGTCGGCCACCGGGACCGCCTGGAGAGCGAACGCGCCCTGCTGGAAGCGGAGGTGACGCGGGCCCGGGGTGGTGCCGAGAGCGTGGCCGCCCGGGTCGACCGGATGCGGCGCCGGGCCACACTGCTCGCTGAGGCGGCCGAGGCCGCCCGGGTCGCCGAGGACCGCGCGCAGCGGCTGAAGGACGCCGACGCGCGGTTGTCCGACGCCGCCTTCCGCGCCGGGTTCGACACCCCGCAGGCCGCGGCCGGCGCGCTGCTGGATGCCGCCGCCCACCGCGAGCTGCAACGCCGGCTCGACGCCCGGGAGACCGAGGACGCCGCCGTACGCGCGGTGCTCGCCGAGGAGGAGACCGTCGCCGCGGCCGGGGCACCGCCGGCCGACCTGGCCGGAGCCCGGCAGGCGGCCGAGACGGCGGTCCGGCGGCTGCGCGAGGCGGCCTCCGCGCGGGACGCCGCCGACCGGCGCCGCACCGAACTGGACCGGCTCTCCGTCCGCGCCGCCGACGCCGCCCGCGCGCTGGCCCCGCTGCGCGAGGAACACGACCGGGTCGCCCGCATGTCCGCCCTGGCGGCAGGCACCTCGACACAGAACGAACGCCGGATGCGGCTGGAGTCGTACGTGCTGGCGGCCCGGCTGGAGCAGGTCGCCGCCGCCGCCACCGCCCGGCTGCGGCACATGTCGTCCGGCCGCTACACCCTCGTCCACTCCGACGACCGCGCCGGACGCGGACGCAGCGGCCTCGGACTGCATGTCGTGGACGCCTGGACCGGCCGGGAGCGGGACACCGCGACCCTGTCCGGCGGCGAGACGTTCTTCGCCTCCCTCGCCCTCGCCCTCGGACTCGCCGACGTCGTCACCGACGAGACCGGCGGGGTCCGCCTGGACACCCTCTTCATCGACGAGGGCTTCGGCAGCCTCGACGACCAGACCCTGGACGAGGTCCTGGACGTGCTCGACGCACTGCGCGAACGCGACCGCAGCGTCGGCATCGTCAGCCATGTCGCCGACCTCCGCCGCCGTGTCCACGCCCAGTTGGAGGTCGTCAAGAGCCGCACCGGGTCGGTGCTGCGGCAGCGGGGCACGGCCTGAACCGGCCGCCGGCCTACGTGTAGGTTCTGCCCCATGGTGCGATACGCGGAGCCGGGCGCGGTGGAGTGGGTCGAGTCGGGCGGCGGGCCGCTGATAGCGATACCGGAGACGGTCCTGCCGTTCTGGGCCGGCGCCGACGGCGAGGAGACGGCCTCCGACTACGACCGGGCCTGCGAGGTCGGCGGACCGGCCGGACTCCTCCCGGTCGGCGACACCACGGCCCTGGTCCTCGGTGACGAACCCGCCGCCACCGCCACCGCCTACCTGCCCGGCCACACCGCCTTCGTACGGTGGCACCCGGCCGGCGCCGAGGACGCGCCGCCGGCCGGCGTCCCCGAGGCGCTGCGCACCGCCGACTGGCAGCCCGAGCTGTGCTGGCGCGTCCCCGGCCCGGTGCTGCTGTTCGACGCCGCCCGGCCCGGCGGCGCGGGCACCGGC
The DNA here is from genome assembly GCF_039542605.1 of Streptomyces ziwulingensis. Classification (NCBI taxonomy): domain Bacteria; kingdom Bacillati; phylum Actinomycetota; class Actinomycetes; order Kitasatosporales; family Streptomycetaceae; genus Streptomyces; species Streptomyces ziwulingensis. The sequence continues at coordinate 93,546 of NZ_BAABIG010000061.1, read as the reverse complement.
ACCGGTCGCGTCCGCGTCCCGCTCGGGCCCGGCACCTACGCCGTCCGGGCGGCCCGCGTCCAGCCCGGCCCGGAGACCTGGCTCGGCCTCGTCCACCTGCGGCGGCTCACGGACTGACCCGCGCGGGGAGCGGGGCCGGGCGCACCCGTACCGCTCCCCGCCGGGATCTCACCGCACGGGCCGGCTCAGAGCCGGGCCAGCTCGTCCACCAGGTCGTCCAGGCCCAGCGAACCCTGGGAGAGGGCGGCCATGTGCCACGCCTTGAGGTCGAAGGCGTCACCGTGCCGCTCCCGGGCCTTCTCCCGGCCCAGCAGCCAGGCCCGCTCACCCAGCTTGTAGCCGATCGCCTGGCCCGGAATGGTCAGATACCGGGTCAGCTCGCTCTCCACGAAGTCGGCCGGACGGCTGCTGTGCGCCGCGAAGAACTCCTGCGCCAGCTCCGGCGTCCACCGCTCGCCCGGGTGGAACGGCGACTCGGCCGGGATCTCCAGCTCCAGGTGCATGCCGATGTCCATGACGACCCGGACGGCCCGCATCATCTGCGCGTCCAGGTAGCCGAGCCGCTCCTCCGCGTCGGTGAGGAAACCGAGTTCGTCCATGAGCCGCTCCGCGTACAGCGCCCAGCCCTCGGCGTTGGCGCTGACCATGCCGACCGACGCCTGGTAGCGGGAGAGGCTGCCCGCGACGTGCGCCCACTGCGCGAGCTGGAGGTGGTGGCCGGGGACGCCCTCGTGGTACCAGGTGGAGACCAGGTCGTACACCGGGAAGCGGGTCTGCCCCATCGTCGGCAGCCAGGTGCGGCCCGGCCGGGAGAAGTCCTCCGACGGCGAGGTGTAGTAGGGCGCGGCGGCGCTGCCCGCCGGAGCGATGCGCGACTCCACCTTCCGTACCCGCTCGGCGAGTTCGAAGTGGGTGCCGTCCAGCGACTCGATCGCCCGGTCCATCAGGCCCTGCAGCCAGTCGCGGACCTCGTCCACGCCCTCGATGTGCCGGCCGTGCGTGTCGAGGTGGGCGAGCGCCGTCCACGGTGTGTCGGCGCCCGGCAGGATCTTCTCCGCCTCCGTCCTCATCTCGGCCAGCAGGCGGTGGTACTCGGACCAGCCGTACGCGTACGCCTCGTCCAGGTCGAGGTCGGTGCCGTTGAAGTAGCGGGCCCAGCGGGCGTAACGCTCCCGGCCCACCGTGTCCGGGGCGCCCTCGATCGCCGGCGCGTAGGTGTCGCGCATCCAGTCCCGCAGCTCCACCACGGCCGCCGTCGCCGCGCGCGCCGCCTCGTCCAGGCCGGTGCGCAGCGCCTGGGGACCGGCGGCCGCGAAGTCCTCGAACCAGCCGCGTCCCGCACCGGTGTCCGCCCACTCACCGAGCTGGGTCACGAAGGTGGCGGTCGGACGCGGTCCCGCGAACAGCTTGCGCTCCAGGCCCAGTGCGAGGGATTCGCGGTAGCCCTCCAGCGCGGCCGGCACCGCGCGCAGCCGCTCGGCGATCCGCGCCCAGTCCTCCTCGGTCTCCGCCGGCGTCACCGTGAACACCTCGCGCACATGGTGCACGGGCGTGCTCAGGTTGCCGACCGAGCGCAGTCCCTCCTCCGCCTCGAACACGGCCAGTTCGGCGGTGAGCCGTTCGCGCAGCAGCCGGGCGCAGCGCCGCTCGGCGTCACTGTCCCCGCCGGGCCTGCGCTCCGCCTCGTCCAGCCGGGCGAGCGTGGTGCGCACCAGCTCCGCGAGGGCCTGCTGGCCCGCGGGCGAGAAGTCGGGCAGCAGGCCGGAACTCTCCGGCACGCCCAGATATGTGCCGGTGACCGGGTCGAGGGCGATGAGATCGTCGACGTAGGCGTCGGCGACCTCGCGGGGCAGCGGGCTCTTGGTCTCTGACATGCGGACATCCTCGTACGGACAGCGGTGCCGCGTCAGCCCGGTGGGCCGGGCCGGCCGCCGGAGGAGGCCCGATTTCGCTCACGGCGTGGCGGCGGGCGGCAGCGGCGGGCCGCACGCCCCCCGCCGGCCGCCGCGAGACCGGCCGGGTGCCGACACGGACCGCCTCGCGCCGGGCGGTGGACTCGGCCGGCACCAGCCGCTGAAGACCGGCCACGTCCGCGACGGCGACATGGCCGAGGCGGCCGGCCGGGCCGGTGAGGGGGGAGACGGTCCGCGACCGGGGCGGCGCCTGGATCACTGCCACGCGCGGACCCGTCCGCTCCCGCCGGTGCGGCCGGCCCGCACGGAGCGCGGTGCCCGGAGACCGCGGCCCAGCTTGGCCGGATCGAGCCGCGACCGGTGGCCGGGGCGCACCCGCCGGTCCGCCGCGGCGGGGGCACCCGGCCGGTCCGGGTGCTCCTCGCGGACGGCGCCGTCCCGCGCGTGCGCGCGGCTACTCCCGGCCGATCCGCCCCTCGTACGACTCGCTCGACCTGCCCGACCCGCTCGTCTCGTACGACCCGCTCGCCGGCCGGGGGGAACCGGCCACCGAGGTGTCCACACGGGCCGTGATCACCAGCGTGCCCTCCTCGATCTGGTAGTCGAGGGGCAGGCCGAGGCCGCGCATGGCCGCGACCATGCCGGTGTTGGACGCCTGCGTCACGGCGTACACGCTCGCGCAGCCCGCCTCGGCGGCCATCGTGACCAGCCGGCCGAGGAGTTCGGCGCCGATGCCCCGGCGCTGCCAGTCGTCCTCGACGAGCAGGGCGACCTCGGTCTCGTCCCCGTCCCAGAGCAGGTGGCCGAGCCCGATGATCCGCCCGTTCGCGGTCCGCGCGGCGAGTGTGCGGCCGTAACGCGGGCTGAGCAGGTGGTTCAGATAGCGGTCGGCGTCCCCGACCGGCCCGTGGTAGCGCATCTGGAGGGTGCGCGGGGAGCAGCGGTCGTGCATCGCCCGCGCGGCACGCAGGTCCCCGGTGTCGGCCCGGCGGACGGTGAGGTCACTGCCCTCGGGCAGCGTCAGCACGTCCTCGCCGAGCGGGACCCGCGGGCCGAGCCGGGTGTCCAGTTCGACCAGGGCCCGGGCGCGGGCGAACTCGGTCGGCGTGAACGGCAGGTACGGCCGCTCGACGCTGATCACGCCGCCCTCCGGGGTGCGCAGCCTCATCACCGTGTCCTCCAGGGCGCCCTCCACCAGGACGCCGTCCCGCTCGTGCCCGCCGCCGGACCGCGGGGCGGGCAGCGACCGGATGGTGCACCGGCCCAGCAACTGGCGCAGCGACAGCGGGAGTTCCGCCGCGTCCAGGGCGGTCCGCGTGGCGAGCCCGAGGACCCGGGTCGGCGCGTCGACCAGGTCGTGGGCGTCGGCCCGTTCGCACCAGGTGTCGGCGCCGCCCGCCGCCGACACGGTCCCCGTCAGCTCGGACGCGGCCAGCTCTCCCGGCGCGCGCAGCAGGAACTCGTCCACCGTGCCGTCGCCCAGCGGGTGCGTCTGCAGGCTGAGGATGTCCACCCGCCGCCCGGCCAAGGCGACGCAGAGCGCGGCCAGCGACCCCGGCTCGTCCCGCACGGTGGTCCGCATCCGCCACAGGGTGCTCGCCGCGGACGGCTGCCCGGCCTCGCCCGCGGCGGGCGGCCGGGCGCCGGTATCGTCCGTCGGCGGCGCGTGACCGTGGCGGCGTGGCCACCAACTCCGCAGGCCCGCCGTCACCGCCGCGGCGACCTCGGCGGCGTTGCGGCGCCGCCGGTCCGCGGGGCGGTCGTGTTCCGTACGGGTCACCTCGGACATGTCTCGGCTCATGTGCCCACTGTGGAGGAAACGTGTTGCGTGATCACGAACGCCCTGTGACCGATGGGTAAAGAGTGCTTTGGCCAAGATCGGTGAGTGATGTCGGTCACGTTCCGAATCGCGCCGCTTGTCTCCCCGGCGACCGTGCCGCGCGCCGCGGGATGACACCGGCGCGCGACACGGCAACAGGCTACTTCACCTGCGGGGGCGGGGAGTTGCGGGCCGCACCGGCCGGTGCCGGCCGGCCCTACTGGCCGACCCGCCCCGGCTGGAGCACCTTGGTGAACAGCACCGTGCCGTCCTGCTCGCGCAGCCGCACCGTCATCTCCCCGCTGCCCCCGTCGATGTCGACCTCGCCGAAGAACTGGTATCCCTCGGCGGGCGAGACGTTCGACGCGGTCGGTGCCTTCACGAAGACCCGCTCCGGACCGAACGTGCCGTCCAGCGCGCTGGCCGGGAAGGCGCCCGCGTTCAGCGGGCCGGAGACGAACTCCCAGAACGGCTCGAAGTCGGTGAAGGCGGCCCGCGCGGGCTGGTAGTGCTGGGCCGAGGTGTGGTGGACGTCGGCCGTCAGCCACACCGTGCCGGTGATCCGCCGGTGCTTGATGAACCGCAGCAGCTCCGCGATCTGCAGCTCCCGGCCGAGCGGGGCGCCCGGGTCGCCCTGCGCCACCGCCTCGATGTTCGCCGCCCCCTCGGTCGCGTCGGGCACGACCAGCCCGATCGGCATGTCGGAGGCGATCACCTTCCACACCGCACGCGAGCGCGACAGCTCCCGCTTCAGCCACTCCAACTGCTCCCGGCCGAGGATGCCCTGCGGGTCCACCTTCTGGTCGTCGGCGGAGTTGGCGTTGCGGTAGGTCCGCATGTCCAGCACGAACACGTCGAGGAGCGGGCCCTGACGCAGCACCCGCTGCACCCGGCCCTCCCGGGCGCCCGGCCGCAGGGTGGAGACGGGGAAGTACTCGGCGAACGCGCGCCGCGCCCGGGTGGCCAGCACGTCGACGCTCTTCTCGGTGTAACGGCTGTCCGTCTCGGCTATCACCTGGCCCGGGTACCAGTTGTTGCGCACCTCGTGGTCGTCCCACTGGATGATCGACGGCACCTGGGCGTTGAAGCGCCGCAGGTTCTCGTCGAGCAGGTTGTACCGGAACGCCCCGCGGAACTCGGCCAGGGTCTCGGCGACCTTGGCCTTCTCCTCGGTGGTGATGTTCCGGTAGAGGCTGCCGTCGGGCAGTGCCTGGGTGGCCGCGATGGGGCCGTCGGCGTAGATGTTGTCGCCGCTGCACAGGAAGAAGCCGGGGTTCAGCCGGGCCATCGCGTCGTAGATGCGGTAGCCGCCGATGTCCGGGTTGATGCCCCAGCCCTGCCCGGCCTGGTCGCCCGACCACACGAAGCGCACGTCGTCGCGGCGCCGGTCGGGCACGGTGCGGAAGGTGCCGGTGACCGGCTCGCCGGTGCGGCGCGGGTCGTCCGGGTCGGCGAGCAGCACGCGGTAGTGGATCTGCTCGCCGGCCGGCAGCCCGCTCAGCCGGGTGGTGCCGGTGAAGTCGGTGCCGGGGCCGAGCAGCGGACCGAGCCGGCGGTGCGGGTTGCGGAACGACTCGGTCGCGGACGTCTCGACGATCATGCGGGCCGGCCGGTCGGAGCGCACCCACACCAGACCCGAGTGCTCGGTCACGTCTCCTGTCTGCACGCCCCAGCCCGCGCCGGGACGTCCGGAGCGCGCGAAGGCCGGTGCCGCGCCGAGTGCGGTGGGCAGGGTGAGGGCCGCCGACGCGGCGAGTGAGCCGCGCAGCACGCTGCGGCGGCCGGGGAACGGGCGGTGTGACATGGGTGGGGCCTTCCGGGGACGTGTTCCGGCCAGGGGGACGTGCCACACCTACTGGGGCGCCGAGTCGCGCAGACGAACCCCGGATGAACAACCGCCCGGCCCGCTTCGGCCGCCGCACCCGGATCAGCCGACCCACCGGTTCAACCGCCCCCGCATTACGAGGGGTTCCGCCTCCGGGCGCGTAAACAGAAGTGACAGACCACAGCGAGGGGGCAGGCTGATGTCGGGCCCCGGAATCGTACGCGCAATCCTGGAGCGCCCGTGGACGCCAAGAACCGATTCGAGACGAAGACCACCTTCGCTCTCTCCCGACTCGAATGGCTGGGCTTTCTGACCGTTTCGCTCGTACTCGCCTTCCAGCATCTCTCCGAAATCCGCTGGGGCGTTTTCGTGCTGCTTTTCGTGGTGATCGATGTCGTCGGTTACCTGCCGGGGGCGATCGCCTTCCGGCGCAGTCCGGACGGACGCGTCCGACGCGGTTACTACGTCGCCTACAACGTCATGCACAGCCTGGTCACCGCCGCTCTCCTGGCCGGCGCCTGGGCCTTGTTCGTCCGGCCGGAATGGGCCCTGCTGGCCCTGCCCGTCCACCTCATGGGCGACCGGGCGCTCTTCGGCAATTCGCTGAAGAGCTTCGGTGTCGCCTTCGAGCCGGAGCGCGATCCGGAGTTCGCGGAGTTCGAGCAGCGCCACCGTCCCGTATTCGCCGGTCACGCGACCGAGCGCACCCCCGTGGAGGGCACGAATGCCGTCCGTGCTTGACACTCTCGCCGCCCACAGTGACAATCCGAGTTCTTTTCTCGCCCTCAACAGCGGAAACGAGTATTTCCGTGCCGACCGGTTCGACGGTGCCTGCGCCTATCGCCTGTCCGGGCGCTATGTGCTCCAGTTCGGCGGACCGTTCACGGCGCCGGAGCACCGGGCCCGCCTCCTGGACGCCTTCACGGCACACGCCGGGCGGCGGCTGGTCGCGGTGCAGTTGCAGCGGGCGGACGCCGAGCTGTACGCGGCGCACGGCTTCACGGTGAACCAGATCGGCGCCTCGTACGCGGTCGACCTCTCCCGTTTCACCCTGCGCGGCTCGCGCTTCGTCCGGCTGCGCAACAAGATCTCCCGGGCCCGGCGCGCGGGACTGGAGGTCACCGAGATCCTGGACGGCGACGACTGCGGCGAGCTGGACCGGCTCGACCAGCGCTGGCTGCGGGAGAAGGGCCGCCTCGTCAAGGAGCTGCGGTTCCTCGTCGGCCAGCGCACCGGCTCGCTCCAGCGGCACCGCCGGCTCTTCGCCGGCCGCGTCGACGGCGAGGTGGTCGGCTACATCAACTACTCGCCGGTCTACGGCACCCGCCCCGGCTGGCTGCACGATCTCAGCCGGCGCCGGCCCGACGCGCCGCCCGGCGTCATGGAGGCGCTCAACGCCACCGTCATGGAACGGCTGGTGGCCGACTGCGCGGGCTGGCTGCACTTCGGGTTCACCCCGTTCACCGGGCTGGCCCAGGAACACGAACTGCCCGGTGCGAGCCCGTTGTTCAGCCGTTTCGCCCGGTGGCTCGCCGAGCACGGCGACGCCGTCTACCCGGCCGCCTCCCAACTCGAGTACAAGCAGAAATGGGCCCCGCACGAGGTCCTCCCGGAGTACATCGCCTTCCGCGGCCGGCCGCGGCCCGGCGCGGTCTGGCAACTCCTGCGCGCCACCAACGCCGTATGAGAGGCCGGGCGCCGTCAGCCACTCGTCCGTGCGGCCACTCACCCGTCCGGCATCCGGCCGCTCACCCGCCCAGCCACTCACCGTCCGGCCACTCACCCAGGAGGACCGCCCGTCATGAGATTCCTAGAGCGGGAGCGCACCACGCTCGCCAAGCTGCTCCCGGGCCTCGACCCCGCGCTGCGCGAGACGCCGCTGATGGAGCTGGAACGGCCGGGCAGTCCGGGCGTCGGGCTGTTCCGGGACAGCGGTGGTCCCGGGCTCCTGGTCCCCGAGTCCCACCACGGGCGGGGCGCGAGCGCGCTGGACGCGCTGCGGGTGCAGCGGGCGCTCGGCAGCCGCTCGCCGTCGCTCGCGGTGGCGACCACCATGCACCACTTCTCCATGGCCACCCTGGTGGGCCTGGGTGATCTCGGCGACGGCGCCGAGTGGACGCTCGTCGAGGAGGTCGCGGCCGGCAACCGCGTCGTGGCCTCCGGGTTCGCCGAGGGGCGCAGCGGCGCGGGCATCCTGGACCCGTCCATGTCCGCCGAGGTCGTCGACGACGGCATCCGGATCAACGGTGTCAAACGGCCGTGCAGCCTGGCCCACTCCATGGACATCCTCACCGCCAGCGTCCTGATCCCGCGCGAGGACGGCAAGGGCGACGAACTCGCCGTCGCGCTGGTGCCGGCCGGCAGCGAGGGCGTCTGCGTCACCGGGTTCTGGTCCAGCGCGTTCCTGGCCGGCGCCGAGAGCGAGCAGGTCACCCTCACCGACGTGGTGGTGCCCGCGGAACTCGTGCTGCGCACCGCGACCACCACCGGCGAACGGCTGGACGAACTCCAGACCGCCGGGCTGATCTGGTTCCAGGCGCTGATGACCGGCAGCTACCTCGGCGCGGCGAGCGCGCTGGTGGAGCGGGTGCTGCTCAACGACCGCATCCCCGAACACGAACGCGTCCGGCTCTTCATGGAGACCGAGGCCGCCATGGCCACCGCCGAGGGCGTCGCCCGCCGGGTGGACGCCGGCGACCTCGGCGAGTCCGCGCTCGCGCAGGCCCTGTACACCCGGTACGGCGTGCAGGACGCCCTCGGGCGGATCGTCCCGCGCGCGGTGGAACTCCTCGGCGGCCTCAACTTCATGACCTCCGACGAGGTGGGCCACCTGGCCGCCTGCGCCCACGGACTGTCCCTGCACCCGCCGGCCCGCTCCCGGATGACCGGGCCGTTCTGCGCGTACCTGGCGGACGCGCCGCTGACGATCGCCTGACGGACGGACGAGCCGCACCGCCCGCTCCCCCCGTACGGCGTCCACGACCTCCCTCGTCAACCCTTCATGGAGCCGACCATGTCGCGCAACACCCCACCTCCCCCCCTTCTGTCGCCGGTCCCGGCCCGCACCGGGCCGGACGGCCGGCCCACCCTGCTGCTCACCGGCGGTTCGGGCGTGCTCGGCCGGGCCCTGATCGACGAACTCGTCCCCGACTTCGACCTGCTCTGCCTGCGCCGCACCCGACCGCTCGACGACCCGCGGGTGGGCGAGATCGAGGGCGACCTGCTCGCCCCGCGCTTCGGCCTCTCGCCCCGGCAGTGGTACGAACTCGCCCTGCGGGTCGACGTGGTGGTGCACTCCGCCGCGCAGACCAACTGGCACATCCCGCCCGAGGAGATCGTGCGGACCAACACCCTCGGCACCGACACCGTCCTCGACCTGGCCGCCCGCGCCGACGCCCCCCTGTACCTGGTGAGCACGGCCTTCGTGGCGAACACGCCGTCCGAGGAGGACCGGGAGCGCTTCCCGGGCGCCGCCGCCTACCTCGACTCCAAGACCCGCGCCGAGCAGATGATGCGCGACTCGGGCCTGCCGGGCGCTCTCGTCCGCCCCTCCGTCGTGATGGGCCACTCCGCCACCGGCCGGATCGCGGGCCAGCAGGGCCTGACCAAGACGATCGCCGCGATGGTCATGGGCCAGGTCCCGGTGCTGCCGGGCGCCCCCGAGGCCCGGATCGACATGGTCCCGCAGGACTACGTCTGCCGCGCCGTCGGCGACCTCGTCCGCGGCGGGGTGGGCAGCGGCGAGTACTGGCTGACCGCGGGCAAGGAGGCGGTCGAGCTGCGGGAGATCGCCGACGTCTGCGGGGAGTTCGCCGTCCGGCTCGGTCTGCCCCGGCCGCCGCGGCCCCGGCTGATCCCGGTCGAGGCGGTGCACCGGCTGCTGCTGCCGATGCTGGAGGGCACCTCGCTGCCCAGCGCGGTCCGCCAGCGGTTCCGCTACTACGCGGAGCTGCTGCTGGTGTTCCAGAGCGACCTGCCCTTCGACTCCTCCCTGGGCGAGCCCGACTGCGGCACCCATGTCACCCACACCGACATCCGGGCCGCGCTCGTGCGCAACCTGGAGAGCTGGGCCGAGGGCCGGCCCGCACTGTCCCGCCGGCTCCACGCGGCGGACCGGACCCCCACGGAGGTGGCCTCATGACCCTCTCGCCCCCGGAGACCGGAACCGCACCCGCGCCGGCGGCGCCGGAGCCCGGCACCGGCCCCGCACCCGGCACCGGCCCCGCACCCGGCACCGGCCCCGCACCCGGCACCGGCCCCGGCGAGAACATCGTCGACCTCTACCTCAAGCACATCGGCTCCGGGCGCGCGGTGATGGGCCGGGTCATGGGCGGCATGGCCGAGGTCCGTTCCGAGGGACCGTGGATCCACGCCGACGACGGCCGCCGCTTCCTCAACTTCGGCGGCTACGGCGTCTTCCTGATGGGCCACCGCCACCCGGCCGTCGTCGAGGCCGTCCACCGGCAGATCGACACCCACCCGCTGGCCAGCCGCGTCTTCCTCGAACCCGTCGCCGCCCACGCCGCCCGGGCCCTGGCCGCGCACACCCCGCCCGGCCTCGACCACATCCACTTCGTCAACTCCGGCGCCGAGGCCACCGAGGCCGCCCTGAAACTGGCCCGCGCGCACGGCCGTACCTCGGTGATCACCACCCGCAAGGGCTTCCACGGCAAGACGCTCGGCGCGCTCAGCGTCACCGCGAACGACACGTACCAGAAGCCGTTCCTGCCCCTGCTCCCGGACGTCACCCAGGTCGGCTACGACGATCCCGCCGACCTCGAACAGGCCCTGTCCGCCCGCCGCGACAAGGCGGTCGTCGTCCTGGAACCCGTCCAGGGCGAGGGCGGCGTACGCATCCCGCGCCCCGGCTACCTGCGCCGGGTCGCCGAGCTGTGCCGGTCCTACGGCGCCCTGCTCGTCGTCGACGAGATCCAGACCGGCATGGGACGGCTGGGCACCTGGTTCGGCGTCGACGCCGAGGACGTGCGCCCGGACATCATGCTGATCGGCAAGGGGCTCAGCGGCGGCGTCGTACCGATCGCCGCGATGGCGGCCACCGCCGAGACGTACGGCCCGTTCAGCCGCGACCCGTATCTGCACACCTCCACCTTCGGCGCCTCCCCGATCGCCTGCGCCGCCGCGCTCGCCACCGTACGGGCGATGGAACGCGAGCAGACCGTGGCCAGGGCCGCGGCCCTCGGTGAGCGGCTGCTCGCCGACGTACGGCAGGTCTGCGCGCCCTACGAGGGCGGTCTGGTGCACGAGGTGCGCGGCCGGGGCCTGCTGATCGGCATGGAGTTCGCCCGGGAGCAGGCCGTCGGGGAACTCCTGCTGGAGCTGATCGCGCGCGGCGTGCTCGTCAACCACTCGCTCAACTCCACCCGGGTGCTGCGGCTGACCCCGCCCGCCGTGGTCGACGACGCCGCGCTCGCGTTCTTCCGCACCACCCTCGCCGAGGGCCTGCGCAGCACCGCCGCCCGGATGGCCGGCTGACCGCCCGCCCGGAAAGGACAGACCGGAAAGACGAACCGGACAGACAGACAGACCGGAAGGAACCGGACAAGCCCATGCCCCACGTGGTTCTGCACGCGATCGCCGACGGAGTCGACCCGGCCGAGGCGTACCGCCGGATCAGCGACTTCCGCCGCTATCCCGAGTTCACCGAGACCGTCCGGGAGGTCACCGTCGAACCGCCGCTGCCGGACGGCACCGCGCTCTCGCAGTGGACCGTCCTCTTCCGCGGCGGCCTGATGCGCTGGCGGGAACGGGACACCTTCGCCCCCGACACCCTCAGCCTGGCCTTCGAACAGCTCAGCGGCGACTTCCAGACCTTCGCCGGGGACTGGCGCTGCGAGGCACGCGACGGTGGCACGCTCGTCGTCTTCACGGCCGACTTCGACCTCGGCATCCCCAGCCTCGCGGACATCCTCGACCCGGTCGCCGAGTCCACCCTGCGCACCCTCATCGGGGAGATCGTGGCGGGTCTGCTGGGCGCGGAGGTGACCGATGAGCGCGCCGCCGCGGCCGGTCGCTGACCGGGCGCACCCGGACATCACGCCCTCGCTCCCGCCCCCGGCCCCGTCCGGCGAGGCGCTGCGCGAGGAGCCCGGCCCGGGCGCCGCCCGCTGCCTCGGGCTCTACGCCAAGCTGGCCGCGGGAGTCACCGTCGTGACCGCTCGCGGCGAGGACGGCCCGCTCGGCATGACCGTCTCCGCCGTCACCTCGCTCTCCGCCCGCCCGCCGCTGCTGCTGGCCTGTCTGCGCGACGGCTCCCGCACCCTCGCCGCCGTCCGGGCCCGCCGCGCCTTCGCCGTGCACCTGCTGCGCGAGGAACAGCGGGAACTGGCCGGCCGGTTCGCCTCGCCCACGACGACCGCCGCCGAACGCTTCGCGGGCACCGGCACCCGGCAGGTGCTGGGCGTGCCGGTGCTGGACGGCGCGCTCGCCTGGTCGGTCTGCCTGACGGAGGACGTACGCCGCTACGGCGACCACCACCTGGTCGTCGGCCGGGTCGCGGCCGTGCACGTCGGCGGCGGCCGCCCACTGCTCTGGCACGACCGCCGGTTCGGCTTCCTGACCGGGGCGGACCTGGACGGCTTCGACGTCCCGGCCGGCCCCCTGGCCGAGGCGGTCGTGGACGGCCCCGGAGCCCCGGCGGCCGGCGCGGACCGGGACGGCCCCGGAGCCCCGGCCGGCGCGCACCCGGAACGGCTCGGATGAGCGGTCCCCCGGCCGGGACGCCGTACTGGGGCCCGGCGGAACCGGCGCCCCAGCCCCAGGTGCACGGCGTGGTCACCGCGGACGTGGCCGTCGTCGGCGCCGGTCTGGCCGGCCTGGCCTGCGCCTACCACCTGGCGGAACGCGCCCCCGGCCTGGACATCGCCGTGATCGACGCCCAGGGACCGGCCGCGGGCGCCAGCGGCCGGGGCACCGGCCTGCTCGGCCCCCGGGCCGGCCCGGCGGTCGACCGGGCGGTGCGCCGCTTCGGTCCGGGCACCGCCCGCCGCATGCACCAGGCCAGCCTCCGGGCGGTCACGGACGTCCTCGACCTGTGCGCCCGGCTCGACGTGCCCTGGGTGCGGCCCGGCGCGCAGATCATGGCCGCGCGCTCACCCGGGGGCCTGATGGCCCTCGCCCGCCAGGCCCGCGCCTACCGCGAACTCGGCCTGGACGTACCGGTCCTCTCCGCGGCCGGCATCCGCGAAAGGGTCGGCGTCGCCTACCGGGCGGGGCTGGTGCACCGCCCCGCGGCGGCCCTCGACCCGGCCGCCCTGACCGGCGCGCTGGCCCGCGCCTGCGTCGCCAAGGGCGTGCGCTTCTACGGCGAGAGCCCGCTCCTCACGGTCCGCCCCGGCGACCTGGTCGGCCCCGAACTGGTCTTCCCGCACGGCCGGCTCTACGCCGGACAGGCGGTACTGGCCGTCAACTCCGCGGCACAGCACCTCAACCTTCCGGTGGGCACGGTCTTCCCACTGGAGGTGTACGCGCTCGCCACCGCGCCCCTGAGCGCCCCGGCGTACGAGGCACTGGGCGGGCGCGCGGGGTACTCGGTGGTGGACGCGGTGCCGCTGGCGCCGTACTTCCGGCTGCTCCCGGACCGCGGTGTGATGGCGGGCGGCGGCAGCGCGGCCCTCCCGTCCGGTCTCGGCACGCCCCGGCTGCAGGCCCAGCGCGAGCGGGCCTGGTACTGGCTGGAGCGGTGGCTGCGGTCCCTCCACCCCGAGCTGGCCCAGGTCAGCGTCACCCACCGCTGGTCCGGCCGGATCGCCATGACCGCCGACGACGTGCCGGTGGTCGGGCCGCTGCACGGCTTCCCCGACGTCTGGTACATCGGCGGCTGCGGCGGCCACGGCCTGGCCCTGTCGGTGGCGCACGGCGAGCACGTCGCCGCCGCACTGCTGGGCGAGCGGGGAACGGGCGACCCGATGCCCTGGCACCGCTCGCGCGCCCCCCGCCTGCCGGTACGCGGCCCCGGCCGGGCCCTGCTCCGCGCCTACGTGGACATACACGGCCGGGTCGTGCGTCGCACGTGCTGACGACCACCGCGAACCGGCAGGCTGTCCCACGCACCCCACAGGAAGGTTCACGATGCGACTGACGCGCCCCCGCTCCGGTACCGGCGCCGACGGCCACGCCGCCACCGGTGTGGCCATCGACGCCGACGCCGGGCTGCCGGCCACCCTCCGGATGGGGACCGTGGACGTCGCCTACCGGCTGGCCGCGGGCGGCCGACCGCTGCCCGTCCCGTTCGTGTTCGCCTTCGACGGCCCCGCCCCGGCCCTCGACGCGGTACACGCGCGGGTGGCCGAACGCGTCCACGCCATCCCGGCGCTGCGTTACCGTCCCGCGCGGGACAGCCCGGTGTTCCGGCGGATCGACCACGTCGCCGTGGAGCGGCACGTGCACGAGGTGCACCTGCCCGGGCCCATCGACGGCACGGGGCTGGGGCGGCTGCTGCTGTCCCGGCCCCTGGAGACCGGGGACGGCCCGCTCTGGGAGGTGCTGCTGGTGCACGGCGCGGCGGGCGGCCACGCCCTGTGCTACCGCACCGACCACACCGCCCAGGACGGCGTGGGTGCCGCCCACGCCGCCCGCGCCCTGCTCGACGACGACCCCGGGAACGGGCCGCCGGCGCAGGGCGGCGCCCGCCCGGCCCTCGCGGGGCTGGCCGGCGTCCTCGGCGACGTGGCGACCGGGTTCGGACCGGCCAGGGCCAAGCCGGGTTTCGACGGGCCGGTCGGCGGCCTGGCCGCGGTGCGCCACGCGCACACCACCCTGGCCAGGCTGCGCGCCCTCGGCCGGGCGCACGGCGGCAGCGTCAACGACGTGTACCTCGCCGCGCTCTCGCACGCCGTGCGCACCTGGCACCTGAAGGCCACCGGCACCGTCCACCCGCCGCTCCCGGTGGTGGTGCCGATGTCGGTGCGGGCACCGGGCGAGGAGGGGTACCCGGGCAACCGGATGGTCACCGCGCGGGTGCTGCTGCCCTGCGACGAGGAGTCACCGCGGCGGGCGCTCGGGCGGGTGGCGGCCAGCACCGGCAGACTGCGCGACGGGCGGCGGCGCGACGCCTTCCGGCTGCTGCTGGCCGCGACCCCGCGGGCGCTGGGCGCCCGGATCGGCCTGCGCCTGGTCAACGGCCGGGTGGTGGCCTGCCCGGCGAGCAGCGTCAACTTCGGCGGCCCGCTGGTCCACCGGGGCGTGGCCTCCCGGTGGTCCGCCGTCTACTCCGGCCTGGCCTCCGGCATCCGCTGCATGGTGACGATGACGTGCCAGGGCGACGCGGCCTGCCTCTCGGTGGTCCACGACGAGAACCTGACCTCCGCCGACGCCCTGCCGGACCTGTGGCTGGCGGCGCTGGAGGAACTGGAGCGGGGGTAGCCGCCGGCCCCGTACGACACCGTCCGGCACGGTACGACGGCTTCCGGCGCGCGGCGCCGGGAGCCGTCGGCACGCCGGTTCATCCCCGCGCGGCGAGCGTCCCCGTGGTCAGGAACACCGTCTTCGCGGCGGCCTCGCCCAGCAGGGGCAGGTGGGGTGCCAGCCGCTGGACCACGTAGGGCAGGGTGAAGAGGTCGGCGACGGCCGCGTCCCAGCCCTGCTCGGCCCACCAGCGCTCCGGCTCGGCGAGCCGCCAGTGCCAGGCGATGCCGGTGGCGGCGAGGGCGTCGAGGAAGGGCGCGACGACCGGGGAGTCGACGGCACGCGCGTTGACGCACTCCGCGCCGAAGGTGCTGCCGGGCGCGGACAGCCGCGTCATGGCGTCGACCAGGGACGCCACCTGTCGCGGCGGGAGGTGGTAGAGGAGCGTCTCGCAGAGCCAGGCGGTGGGCAGCGCCGGATCGAAACCGGCCGCCCGCAGCGGCTCGGCCCAGGCCCCGGCCGGATCGACGCCCACGGCGCTGCGGCGGCCGCAGGTGGGCGGCGCCAGGTCCAGCACGTAGTCCTTGAACGTCAGCAGTGCCGGGTCCGCCACCTCGAAGACGTGCACGCCGGTCGGCCAGTCGAGCCGGAAGGCGCGGGTGTCGAGCCCGGCGTCGAGCAGCACCACCTGACGGCAGCCGGAACGGGCGGCGGAGGTCAGATGCTCGTCGAAGAACCGGGTGCGCACCACCGCCCAGTCGGGCAGCAGCCGCTGCAACGGGCCGTCCCCCGGCGGACCGCCGCGGAACCCGGCCGCGTGCAGGAAGTCACCGGCCCACGGGTCGAGGACGTACGGCGCCGGCCGCCGGTGCTCCGCGGCGTGCGCCGCCGCCGTCCACAGGGCGACCCGTGAGAGCCCGTCCGGCAGGGGGACGCCCGACGCGGGCGAGGACTGCTGCGGCCGTGCGGTGTCCGGCATGGGGAAACCTCCGAGTGGGTGGCGGGGCGGGGGAGAGGGCGTGCGGGGCCGGCTCAGCGGCCGCGGCTGCGGCCGAGCAGGAAGGCGAGCGCCCCGAGGGCCAGCAGGCCGCCGGAGGGCCGGGTGGGCCGCTGGCCGCCCATCGCGGCGGGCGTCCGCGGCTCGTGCACATGCAGCGCGAACTGCCGGTTGGCGACGTCGCCGAGGACCGAGCGGAGCTGCTCCGGGCTGGTGACGGCGGCGAGCAGCACCTCCATGGAGTTGCGGGCGAACTGGTTGCGGCCGAGGAACTCCTTGCCCAGCGCGAGCAGGATCCTCGGCACCTCTCCCTCGAACACCTCGGGCAGCGTGATCTCGGGCGCCAGATGGCGCACGGAGCCGTCCAGGTTGGCGAAGGACTTCCCCAGCAGCGAGATCGCCGGCGGCGAACCGATGCCCCGCTTGGTCGCCTTGGCCAGCACGGTGGTCAGCGACACACCGAAGTTCAGTTCCGCCAGGGAGAGATGGGAGACCTTGGGGACGAAGGCGGCCATGTCCGAGGTGAACGCCGCCATGTTGCTCCACGAGGTGACGCGGCCCATCTCCGCCCAGTGCTGGGCGAGGCCCGCGCCGTCGTTCTGCGCGAGGGTCATGAACAGCGGCAGCAGTTGCAGGCTGGTACGCCGGTCCAGCCGGCCGACCATGCCCCAGTCGATGACCGTGGCCGGCACCCCGGGGGCGGCGAAGACGTTGCCCGCGTGCGGGTCGGCGTGGAAGAAGCGGTGGACGAAGTACCCGTGGTACATGAAGCGCAGCAGGTCCTTGCCCAGCTCGATGCGCTCGCTGTCGGTGAAGTGCGCGCGGTCGATGTGCCGCACCGACGTCCCGGCCGCCAGCGACTGGACCAGCACCCGGGGGCTGGAGTGCAGCACCCGCGGCACCTCCAGGGTGCGGAAGGACTTCATGTGCTCGCGGGCCTCGTCCATGTTGCGGGCCTCGCCGTTGAAGTCCAGCTCGGGTTCCATCGCGTCGAAGACGCAGCCGAGCATCGCCTCGATGTCGATCACCTCGTTGAAGCGGGGCGCGACCTTGGCGACGATTCTGGCGGCCCGGCGCATCAGCGCCATGTCGGCGAGGACGCCCTCGCGGATGCCGGGCCGCTGGATCTTCACCACGGCGGGCCGGCCGCCGGGCAGGATCACCCGGTAGACCTGGGCGAGCGAGGCGGCCCCCAGCGGCTTGACGGTCTCGATGTCGTCGAAGCGCAGTTTCCAGTCCGGTCCGAGATCCCGGGCCAGCACCGGCTCGAACTCCGAGAACGGCTGGACGTCGACCTGGTCGTGCAGGTTCTGCAGCTCGTCCCGGATCGACTCGGGGACCATGTCGGGGCGGGTGGACAGGATCTGGCCCAGCTTCACGTAGAACGGGCCGAGGCTCTCCAGGGCGTGGCGCACCGCCCTGGCTCGGCGCTGTTCGGCCCCGGTGACGCCCGCCGACGTCCCCTCCAGGGGATCGGCGGACACCACCGGGGGCCCCGTGTCCCGTTTCCGGCGCCGCGCCCTGGTGGCCTGGCCGACCTCGTCGGCGACGAGGCTTCCCAGGACCTTGACCACGAGACGCAGCCGGTCGCCGACGGCAGACGGCATGGTGAGCGATCCTCTCGATGTGCACGGCGGATGCCACGCCGTCAGCCGGAGGGTCACGGTGCGACCGGCGGAGCGGGACGGGCGGGTGGGGCGGGGCAGGTCAGAGGACGGAGGGCAGTCCGCCCCGGAAGCCGAGGCCGCCGGCGGCGCCGGTGACCCCCTTGGCGGTGCCACCGGCCGCCTTGGCCGCCCCGCCCGCCGCCTGACCGGTCGCCGAGGCGGCCTGCCCGGCGGCCTGGCCCACCTGGCTCTGCAGCGCCTGCAGCAGTGAGGTGATCATCTCGCCGAGCTGGTTGAGCTGGGCGGGGAGCGAGGCCACCGACGACAGGACGTCACCCACGCCGGCCGCGGCGTGCCCCGCGCCTCCGGCGAGCTGGCCGAGTCCGCCGAGGGCACCGGCCGCACCGGTGAGCGCGGCCAGCGGGTTGCCGGCCGCGCCCAGCGCCGCGAGCGGGTTGCCCGCCCCGGCCAGCGCGCCGAGGGGGTTGGCCCCGCCGCCGGCGAGTGCCGCGAGCGGGTTGGCGGCCCCGGTGAGCGCGGCGAGCGGGTTGGCCCCGCCGCCGGCGATCGCGGCGAGGGGGTTGCCTCCGCCGCCGGTGAGCGCGGCGAGCGGGTTGCCCCCGCCGCCGGCGAGTGCCGCCAGGGGGTTCTGCGCGGCGCCGCCGATGCCGCCCAACTGCCCGGCCGCCCCGGTGAGCGCGGCGAGCGGGTTGCCCCCACCGCCGGCCAGCGCGGCGAGCGGGTTGCCCGCCCCGCCGGCGAGCGCGGCCAGGGGGTTGCTGGCCCCGGCGAGGGCGGTCGCCGGGTTGACCGCGCCGGCCAGGGCGGCCAGCGTGCTCGCCGGCAGTCCGGCCAGCGTGTCGACGGGGTTCCGGGACTTCGAGTCCGAGCTCTCCGACCGGTTGAGAATGTCGTCGAACGCCTCCTTCGAACTGTCGGCCATACTGCCGACGAGGTCCTTGAAGATGTCCTGGATGTTCTTGTTGTTGCCCATGGAGAAGGATCCCTTCCGTTCTCTGCGGTACGCGGAGATGACATGGCGGGCTCACACCTCCGGAGATTTTCCGAAGGTGGGTCTCTGGCCGGCGAGGTGGCGCCGGGATTTATCGTGCGCAGCCTTCCAGGGCTCTTGCGCACGCCGTCTTCAGGCGTGCCCGGCCGCGGGTGAAGGCGGCCTCTGCTGCCTTTACGGAGATGTTGTGCATGCGGGCGAATTCAGCGGTGGAAATTCCCGCGGCGCGGGCGAGTATGACTTCTTGCTCACGGCCGCGCAGTTTCCGCACCTGCCCCAGCAGCCATCTGCCGAAATCCTCGTCACAGACGTCCTCCTCGGGGATGCCAGGGGAGTCCAGCAGGGTCGCACGCTGCACGAGCCTGCTGCGACGGTCCATCTCGCGGTAGAAATCGATACAGAGGCGAATCGCCACGGATGTCAGAAAGGGACCCAGTCGATTCCTGTCCAACGTGGCGTGTGCGGCTGCGCGGGCCATTGTCTCCTGAACGCAGTCCTCGGCGTCCTGAAAACTCGGAAGTCGTCGTCGAACCAACCGCATGAGGCGGTCCTGATGCTGGAAGATTTCTTCCCAGGAGCACGCAGCGGGCGAGTGGCAGGTGGAATTTAGCGCCATTGTGGATTGCAGCCCGTTGTCTTTCAGTTCAGGCAGGGAAATCGGTGGTCGATATGAGATCTGTCGACCATGGGATTTACCTACCCGAGGCTTCTGGGCGGCAAACGGAGTACGTTTGTCCAGCGTCCGGCGCTCGGCAGGAATGATTCTTCGCGCTTATTTTCCCGTGGCTGCCTCCCCGGACCGGGGTCCGGCCGCGGTGCGGGGCGCGGGACGCCGCGTCCAGTCGCGGTTCCAGTTGAACCACATGTCCCGGCCGGTCTGGTGTGCCCGCGTCGCACCGCCCCGCAGCTCGGCGGCGTACACCTCGACCGCCTCCTTGCCCACCATGCGCCCGCCGCCGGTGAAGTACGAGCCCCGCACATGCTGCGGCGAGCGGAACTTGCCCCAGAGCAGGATCTTCATCAGCGGCCACAGCGTGAACACCCCGGCGGGGCAGCGGTCCTTCGGGTCGAGGGTGCCCCACACGGCCGGGCACAGCTCGCTCTCCCGCAGCAGCGCGTAGATCCGCTCGATCGCCTGTTCCCTGGACAGCCCACCGTCCCGGTAGGCCAGTACGGCGTCCCGGGACTGCTCGAACAATCGCTCCACCCAGGGGTTGTCGACGCCCTGGAGCCCTCGGTAGGGCGGTAGTTCCAGGACGTCGAAGGCGGCGCGGTCCCGGGTCTTGTCGAAGGTGACGGCGGCCTGGTTCTGGGCGTTGGTCCCGTAGAGCGTGGTGATGGTCCAGACCCGGTTCCAGGCGTTCCAGAGGTCGAAGTCGTCGAAGGCGATGTAGCTGCACGAGACCAGGTCGTCGTAGAAGCGGAACATCCGCTTGGTCCAGTGCTCCAGGTACTGGAACCGGGTGGTGTCGAAGTCGTCCTGGCGCACCGCCTCGATGAGCCGGTGGCCCAGCGCGTTCAGGGACATCACGGTGACGGCGAGCCCGCTGGAGAAGAGCGGGTCGATGAAGTCGCTGGCGTGCGGCAGCAGACACCAGCGGTCGCCCACCACCTGCTGCGAGGAGAACTGGGTGCGGTCCGACGACACGTACGGCCGCACCGAGCGGGCCCGTTCGAACTGCCGTGCCACGCTGGGGAACCGGTTGACGTGCTGCCAGAACTCCTCCTCGGCCGGGACCCCCTCCGGACGGGGGTGCTCGTCGAGGTCGAGGTTGACGCCGACGCTGCACACACCGCTCGTGCCGGCGCTGTGGTTGTCGAACGGGATGACCCAGAACCAGCCGCCCTTGAAGAGGTGGTGCAGCGTGCCCTGGCTGAACGGGCTGGGCATGCCGTGCTCCTCGCGCGGCGGCGCCACGGTGTCGAAGGGCCGCACGTCCACCATGTGCGTGAAGATCGTCCGCGAGCGGGTGCGGTACGGCGGCTCCTGGCGCAGTCCGAGGCGCTCGGGGAGCAGGGCGCGCATCCCGCCGGCGTCCACCACGTACGAGGCGCGGAAACTGCCCTTGTCGCGGGTGATCAGGGTGGCGTGGTCGTCCTCGAACTTGACGTCCTCGACCAGGGTGTGGGTGTGGGCGGTGACACCGTAGGAGACGGCGACGTGGAACATGTAGGCGTCCACGTCCTGCCGGAAGTAGTGCGAGTCGGGGCCGAGCGGCGGGCCCCAGGTGGGGTACTGCGTGCACTCCTCGGCCCGGGTCGGCTCGCCCTCCCGGTGGTAGACGAAGCTGAAGTTGCGCTTGACCCCGCAGTTCGACGACACGTGCCGGCGCAGCGCCCCGTGGGTGGCGAGGTGTTCGATCTCCGGCACGTCGTAGCGGCGGGCCAGGACCCGCAGGCCGAACGTGGTCTCGGGGACGGTGGACTCGCCGATGGCGAACCGAGGGTGCCCGCTGCCCTCAAGGAGCAGTGTCCGTACGCCGTGCCGGGCGAGGATCGCCCCCAGCATCGTCCCGCCGATGCCGCCTCCGACGATGGCGACATCGAAAACCCGCTGGTCCTCTTGGTGCATGTCTACGGTCCTTTCGCGACGACAGAAGCGGGACGGCCCGGCCCCGCGGTCACCGGCGGGCGTCCGGCGGGCCGGGCAGCACCCGGCGCAGCCCGCAGGCCGCCGTCCGGGCCGAGAAGGAGAGGACGAACCAGGGCGTCGGCGCGAGCCGCGTCAGCAGCCGCCGCTCCCCGGGTAGCCGGCGCGCACCACGTCCGGTGACGTCCAGCCAGGCACCGAAGTGCAGCAGCCGTGCCTCGGGCCCGGCGTCCCGCGCGGGGAACGGCCGCAGGTGCGCGCGCACCGCCCCGGTCAGCGCCCGGCGCCGCTCGCCGTCCACCCGCTGCCCGGCGAGGAACTCGTCGAGCAACTCGGCGGAACGGGCCGGGAAGCCACCGCGGCCGAGCGGCGCGCGCCCCACCAGCCCGGTGTCGTGGAACGCCGTCGCGGCGAGCAGCCCGGCCCGGTCGTAGTCGGCCCCGCAGGCCCGCGCCCAGGCGTCGGCCAGCAGGAACGTCCGCAGGGAGTGCACGGCGACCGGCGGCGGCAGCAGCCGGTGCAGGTGCCCCAGCGCGGCGTCCACCAGCGGCTCCCCGAGCAGCTCGGCCAGCCCCGGCCGGGCGAGCAGCGGCGACCACGCCGAGGGCAGCCCCTCGGACGGTCCGGCCGGCCGGCCGGCCTCCGGCCGACCGGTCCCCGGGCGTCCGGAACCGGGAATGTCGGCTCCTCGGGCCATGACCACCCCCCTTGCGCGCGGCGCTCGTCGATCGCTCCTTCTCACCTTGCTTTACGCTCGGATTCCGCTCCCACCCTCCGCCCGCTCCGGCGTCCCCGGCCCTTTGGCCGATCTTCGCCCCCGCCGGAGTCGCACACCGGTCCGGAAAGCTCGCCGCGGGCGCGCCGGAACGGAGTCGGGGCGCGGTGGAGGCCGCCGGCCGCGACGGGCGGGAGCGGCGCGAATCGGCCACCGTACGGCGTGGCCGGTGCGGGCGCGGAGAGGTGACCGCGAAGGCGCGCGGTGGGCCGAACGCGCGCCGGGCGCGCGCTGCGGCCCCCGTTCGGGGAATTCACCCCGAGCCGCGAGCCGGGCATGATCCCTTTCGTGATCGCCGTACTCAACATTCACGAACGCGCTTTTACGGCTCGGCCGGAAGACGTGGGTTCCCTCATCGACACCCTGGGGTCCGGGGGCGACCTCCTCTGGCCGCCCGACTGGCCGCCGATCCGCTTCGACGCCCCGCTCGCCGTCGGCGTGCACGGCGGCCACGGCCCGGTGCGCTACGTCGTCAGCCATTACGTCCCCGGCCGCTGGGTCCGGTTCCGGATCACCGGGCCGCGCGGCTTCGGGGGCTTCCACGAGTTCGGCGTCGAACGCCTGGACGACCGGCACAGTGTCCTGCGGCACACCCTGGTGATGCGGCCGCTGTGGCCGCTCTGGCCGGCCTGGCCGCTGTTCTTCCGCCCCCTGCACGACGTCGTCTTCCGGCACTGCCTGGACCGCGCGGAGCACGCGCTGACCGGGGGCGTGGCCCACCCGGTCCGGTGGAGCCGGTACGTACGGATCCTGCGGGCCGTCACCGCCCGGCTGGCACCGCGACTCGCGCGCGGAGCGAGCGAATCCGTCCGCTGTACGCACCCCCAGGGGTGAACCCTATTCACGCGAAAGAGCTAATTCCTTTCCTCCGAACGAGGGATCGTTAAGTAAATCCCTGGACGCGAAACTGGGAGGCCGGAGAAATCCGCAGGAGAGGAGAAACACCGTGTGTGCTTTCCGCCCCCGCCTTCCCGGCCTCAACACGGACGACATCGCCACGGACTTCGAGGCGGCCCGCCACCGGGCGGCCGCCCTCACCGAGGTGGCCGGCGCCCAGCTCGTCACCACCGTCGACATCGAGGCGGGCAAGGACGACTGGGATCTGCCGCTCACCGCCGAACACCCGCGCCCGGTGGTGCTCGTGCACGGCACGTTCGGCAACCGCGGCTACACCTGGACCTCGGCGGTGCCCCTGCTGCGCCGCAACGGCCACCGGGTCTTCCGTCTCGACTACGGCAAACACCTCAACCCGGTGATCTTCGGTCTCGGTGACATCAGGAAGTCGGCGCGGCAGCTCGGCGCGTTCGTCGACGAGGTGCTGCGGCGCACCGGTGCCGAGAAGGTCGACATCGTCGGCTTCTCGCAGGGCGGCATGATGCCGCGCTACTACCTGAACGCGCTGGGCGGCGGCCCGAAGGTGCACAACTTCGTCGGCATCGCGCCCAGCAACCACGGCATCACCGCCCAGGGCCTGATGAACCTCGCCCGCCAGATCCCCGGCGCGGTCGAACTGGTCGAGCGGGGCGTGATCGGCCAGACCGTCCCCGCCTGGCCGCAGCTCCAGCACGACCACGCCTTCCAGCGGGAACTCGCCGGACTGGGCGAGACGACCGAGGGCGTGCGGCACACGGTCGTCGCCACCGCCTACGACGACGTGGTCACCCCGTACACCTCGTGCGCCCTGGCGGAGACCGAGGGGCGGCACGTGCGCAACGTCGTCATCCAGGACATCGACCCGGAGGACCGCACGCCGCATGTGAGCATGCCCTACAACGCGACCGCCCTCAGCGTCGTCCTGGAGGCGCTGGCCTCCTGAGCCCGGCTGCCGTCGAGCAGGACCCGGGCGACGAGCGCGGGGTCGTCGTTCATCGGGACATGACCGCAGCCGGGCAGCCGTATCAGCCGGGCCCGGGGCAGCACCCGCTTGGCGCGGAGACCCTGCCGGGGTATCAGCAGGCGGTCCTGGCTGCCCCACGCCACGGTGACCGGTATGCGGGAGACGTCATCGGTGAAGAGGACCTCGCGGCCGGCCCGCAGCGTCTCGGCGAACGCCGTACCGCGGGCGAGCGCCAGCGTCTCGGCGACCACGGCCTGAGGGGAACGGCGGCCGGGGCGGGCGTAGATGGTGCTCGTCAGGGCGGTGCGGCCGGCCGCCGTCCGCGACAGCCGCTCGACCAGCGGGAGCGGCAGCCGCCGGGCGGTGCCGCGCATGCCCTTCAGGACGCCGAAGGCATAGCGGCGCTCGGCCTGGGTCCAGAAGCCCGCGGGGGAGAGGGCGGTGACGGAGCGGACCAGGTCCTGGCGGCCCAGCTCCAGGGCGAGCAGGCCACCGAGCGAGTTGCCCGCGGCGTGCGGCCGGTCGAGGCCGAGCGCCGCGCTGAACGCGCCGAGCACGGCGGTCGTCGTCGGCAGGTCGTGCGGCACGCCGTCCGGCAGCGCGGGCGAGGCACCGAACCCCGGCAGGTCCACCGCGATCACGTCGCGCTCGGTCGCCAGGATGTCGATCACCGGGTCCCACGCCTGCCGGTGGTGGCCGATGCCGTGCAGCAGGAGCAGCGGTTCGCCGCGGCCCACGCGCGCGTAGGAGACGGTGACCTCCTGCGGACCGTACGAGGTGGGGGCGGTGAAGGAGACGGTGGCGGACATGGAACTCCTTGTCGGGGGCGCGTCTCGAAATCGTTCGTAGACAGAGTGTCAGTAAAGGCTACCGGCGGGTAGACCCGTGCCGCGCTTCTGTTCGAACCCGGCGGCGGGGCCGGTGATCCGCCTGGCTCTGGGCCGGGCGCGTCCACAGGCCGGGATTGGTCTTGACCAAGGGTGGGGGCCGTCCTATGGTCGCTGAGAAGTGCAACAACCTTTAATAAACAAGGCGCTGAAAACGCGGCCGGACCACGGCGAATGCGGAGGACAGGGTGGGGACCACGCAGCTCGAAACGGTGCCGGAACCGAAGTACTGGCACCTCAGGACGGTGCTCAGCGAGGCTCTGGACTCGGAGTTCTCCGTGGGCGAGGTGCTGCCCAACGAGCGTGATCTCGCCGCCCGGTTCGGCGTCGCCCGCGCCACGCTCCGCCAGGCGCTGGAACAGCTCGAACTGGAAGGCCGGCTCCAGCGGCGCCGGGGCGTCGGCACGACCGTCGCCCCGCCGCGCGTGGGCGTGGCCGTCGGCGACCGCCCGCACGCCTGGCCCGGCGCGGCCGGTGACGTGTGGGAGCCGCTCGACAGCGAGCTGGCGCCGCCGCCCGCGACCGTCGCGGAGGCGCTGGGCACCGACCGCGAGCAGCCCGTGCACACCGTGCGCCGCTCCCGGGTCACCCACGGCCGGCCGGTCGCCTCGGAACTGCTCTACGTCCCGTCTCCGGCCGTCCCCGCCCTGTCCGCGATCGACACGCCGGCCGGGGCTCCACGCGCGCGTGCCGTGCTGCGCGCCCTGCACCACCTGGAACTGGAGCGGCAGGAGAGCGCCGTCGAACTCGGCTCGGCCGGCGCCGACGAGGCACGGGAGCTGGACCGGCTGCCCGGCGCCCCCGTCCTCGTCGTCACCACCCGCTGGTCCACCGGGAAGCGCACCGCCGCGCTCTCCGTCGCCACCTACCGCGCCGACACCTGCCGGCTGACCTTCGGCGACTCGGGCGACGTGGAGATACACGACACCCCGGAGCCCCGGGCGTCCTGACGGCGGGGACGGCGCTCGAACACCCCCGAACACCCACCGGAACGGACACCCCCGGCCCCGGCGGAGCCGTCAGCGGCGGGCCGTCGTCCCCTCGACCGCGAAGAGCTGCTCCTCGACGTGGTCGAGCGCCAGCCGCAGCGCACCGGTCGCGACGACGGCCTCCCCGAGCAGGGACAGCGCCACCCGCGGCGGACGCAGGCAGTACCGGGCCAGCTCGTGCCGGAGCGGTTCCAGCACACCGTCGAGGCCGGCCGCCCAGCCGCCGATCACGACCAGTTCCGGGTCGAGGGCGAGCACCAGCGCCGCCACATCGTGGACCAGGCGCCGCAGGAAGCGGTCGACGGCCGCGCGGGCCCGCCGGTCACCCTCCCGGGCCTGCGCGAACACCGCGGCGACCGCCTGCTCGTCGAGCGGATGCAGCGGCTCGTCGGTGGTCGACAGCAGCGTCTCCGGTGTCACCTCACGCCCCAGCAGATGCAGCGCGCCGATCTCCCCGGCCGCCCCGCCGTACCCCCGGTGCAGCCGCCCGCCGATCAGCGAACCGGCCCCCGGGCTCAGCCCGGCCAGCACGAACACCACGTCGTCGGAGTCGGCGGCCGCGCCCTTCCAGTGCTCGGCGACCGCGGCCGCGTTGGCGTCGTTCTCCACCAGCACCGGGCACTTGAAGGAACGGCTCAGCCGCTCGCCCAGCCGCAGCCCCGTCCACTCGGGCAGCGCGGTGCTCAGCCGCACCGTGCCGTCCGCCTCCACGATCCCCGGCGTCGCGGCCCCCACCGCCCGCAGCGAACCGCGCGCGACACCGGCCCGCCGCAGCAGCTCCGCGACCGAGGTGCGCAACCGTTCCAGCCGCTCGTCCGCACCGGCGCCCTCGTCCACATCCTTGGCCTGCGCGCCGATCACCCGGCCGTCCAGGTCGGCCAGGAGCGCCGAGACGCGGTGCGGACCGATCTCCAGCCCCAGCAGATGCCCCGCCTCCGCCCGGAACCGGAACCGCCGCGCCGGCCGCCCCTGCCGCCGGGCCGTGCCCTCCTCCGGCGCCGTCTCCACGACGAGCCCGCCCTCGATCAGCCCGTCGACCACGCCCTCCACGGTCGGCCGGGACAGGCCCGTCACCCGGGTGATCTCCGTCAGCGTCGCGCAGTCCGTGGCACGCAGCGCGTGCAGCACCACCGCGGAGTTGATCCTCCGCAGCAGTGAGGGGTCCCCGCCGGTCAGTTGCCCCAACGTCCGTCCTCCCAGCTCGTGCGCGTGTTGGCCGGATCGTACTCGGCGCACCCGGTCCGGGCGAGCGTCCCGGCGGCCCCGCCCGTGCGCCGCCGCCCACTCAGCCCGGCGCCACGAACCCCGACTCGTAGGCCGCGATCACCGCCTGAGTGCGGTCGCGCGCCCCCGACTTCGCCAGCACCGCGCTGACATGCGACTTCACCGTCTCCGTCCCGACCACCAGCCGCGTGGCGATCTCCGCGTTCGACATGCCCCGCGCCATCAGCCGCAGCACCTCGATGTCGGGCCGCGCCTCCAGCACGGCCCGCAGACCCGCGCGTACGAGGGGTTCGTCGTCGACGAGCAGAACGGTGACCGGCATCCGGCCAGCCTAAAGGGTGCGGTGACCGGGACCTTCGCTGGGAGCGACGGCAGGAACAGAGCCCCGCGGCGGCCCCGACGTGCTCTGCCGCGCCTCCCGGCCCACTTGCCCGACAAGGCGGGTCAGATCGTCGTGCACCAGACGTACGACGGAAGTCTCGGCCCCTGGTCGGGACTTGCCGTGACCGCGCTGTGGACGGGCGCCGTCCTGCTTGCCGGTGTGTGGCGGCTGAGTCGCTGGGACGCCTGACGCGCAGCCAATTGTCAGTGGGCGGCGCTTTACTGGAGCCATGGACATCGCACGGCACCTCGCCCTCGTCGACGAGCTGTGCTCCCGCCCCTTCCCGGCGGAGCACGGCCCGTCGGCCGTCGGCGCCGCGGCACCCCGCGCCCAGCTCGCGGTCCGGCACCATCTCGCGGTGCTGCGCGGCAGCCACGGCCTCAGGGGCGGCGACGGGGCGGAACGCGCGGTGACGGTCGAGCAGTTCGAGAAGGAGCGCGACGCCGTCGAGGAGCGCCTGTCCGTTCGCTGGGGCCGGGCGGACCCGCTCAACCTCCAGACGATCCTGCTGCGCACCGAGCATGAGGGGGAGATACCCGAGCCCTGGGCCGGTCTGAGCGTCCGCGCGCGGGTGGCCTGGCTCTGGGAGGCGGTGGGGACCGGCCGCTGGATCGCCGTCGCCGTCACCGACCGGGACGAGGAGGACGAGGTCCAGCTCGTGGCCGTCGTCACGCAGACGCCTCCGCCCTGACCCACGCCCCGCCCAGACCTACGCCTCCGCGGCGGCCCGCAGCCGGGCGAACTCCTCCGCCATGGTCGCCGCCGTCCAGTGGGCGTTCAGCCCGCTCGGGTTGGGCAGCACCCACACCCGGGTCGCGCCGAACGTCCGCTCCTGCGGGCCCACCCGGGCCTTGCGGTCGTCGAAGGCCGCGCGGTACGCGGTCACGCCCACCACGGCGAGCCAGCGGGGCCGCACCCGCGCCACCTTCCGGGCGAGCAGCCGGCCGCCCTCGCGGTACTCCTCGGCGGTCAGCTCGTCGGCCCGCGCGGTCGCCCGCGCGACGACATTGGTGATGCCGAGCCCGTAGGACAGCAGCTCCTGCTGTTCCGACGGCCTGAGCAGGCGCGGGGTGAATCCGGACAGGTGCAGCACCGGCCAGAAGCGGTTGCCGGGCCGGGCGAAGTGGTGGCCCGTCGCCGCGGACAGCAGACCGGGGTTGATGCCGCAGAACAGGACGTGCAGGCCGTCCGCGACGACGTCCGGCAGCAGACGGTCGCGGGCGGCCTCCAGTTCGGCCGGTGTGAAGCGGGCCACGGGGCGCGTCAGAGGATCGCGCCGGGCGTGTAGCCCGCGGCCTCGGGGTGCTGCTTGACGATCTCCTCGATCCGGCCGGCGACGGCGGCCACCTGGCCGGCGGCGGCACCGGTGAAGGAGAGCTTGTCGGCCATCAGCGCGGCGAGCTGCTCCCGGTCCAGCGGCAGACGCTCGTCGCCGGCGAGCTTGTCGAGCAGGTCGTTGCGCTCGGCGCCCCGCTCCCGCATGGCGAGCGCCGTGGCGACCGCGTTCTCCTTGATCGCCTCGTGCGCGACCTCACGGCCGACACCCGCCCGCACCGCGCCCATGAGCACCTTGGTGGTGGCGAGGAACGGCAGGTAACGGTCCAGTTCACGGGCGACGACGGCCGGGAAGGCACCGAACTCGTCCAGCACCGTCAGGAACGTCTCCAGCAGCCCGTCGAGCGCGAAGAACGCGTCGGGGAGGGCCACGCGGCGCACCACGGAGCAGGACACATCGCCCTCGTTCCACTGGTCGCCCGCCAGCTCGCCGGTCATCGACGCGTAGCCGCGCAGGATCACCATCAGGCCGTTGACGCGCTCGCAGGAGCGGGTGTTCATCTTGTGCGGCATCGCCGAGGAGCCGACCTGGCCCGGCTTGAAGCCCTCGGTGACCAGCTCGTGCCCGGCCATCAGCCGGATCGTCTTCGCGAGCGAGGACGGGGCCGCCGCGAGCTGCACCAGCGCGGTCACCACCTCGTAGTCCAGCGAGCGCGGGTAGACCTGGCCGACCGAGGTGAACGCCTGCGAGAAGCCCAGGTGACCGGCGATCCGGTCCTCCAGCTCCGCGAGCCGGTCCATGTCCCCGCCGAGCAGGTCCAGCATGTCCTGGGCGGTGCCGACCGGGCCCTTGATGCCGCGCAGCGGGTAGCGGGCGAGCAGCTCCTCGACCCGGCCGTGGGCGACGAGCAGCTCGTCGGCGGCGGTGGCGAAACGCTTGCCCAGCGTCGTGGCCTGCGCCGCCACGTTGTGGGAGCGGCCGGCCATGACCAGCTCGCCGTACTCACCGGCCAGCTTGCCCAGCCGGGCGAGCACGGCGACCGTGCGGTCGCGGACCAGTTCCAGCGAGAGCCGGACCTGGAGCTGCTCGACGTTCTCGGTGAGGTCCCGGGAGGTCATGCCCTTGTGCACCTGCTCGTGCCCGGCGAGGTCGTTGAACTCCTCGATCCGCGCCTTCACGTCGTGCCGCGTGACCTTCTCGCGCTCGGCGATCGAGGCCAGGTCCACCTGGTCGAGCACGCGCGCGTAGGCGTCGATCGCCTCGGCGGGCACCTCGATGCCGAGGTCCTTCTGCGCCCGCAGCACGGCGAGCCAGAGCTGCCGTTCCAGCCTCACCTTCTGCTCGGGGGACCAGAGCGTGGCTAGCTCGGCGGAGGCGTAACGGCCGGCGAGGACGTTCGGGATGCGGGGCTTGGCGGGAGCGGAAGTCACGTGCACGGAGTTTACCCGGCGTCCCAGGGGACCCCGAATCGTCCGTGCGGCCCCCGCGCCGCGGCGGACCACCGAGCGGACCCGCCCTCCCCACGGGCCACGGACATGGCTGAGCGAGTGCGCCCCGGTCACTCCCGCACGCCCCCGAGCAAGGGTGGACGCGAGTATTCCGGTGACGCACTCTGAAAATGACCGCAACGCCACAGCGCTTCAGAATGCGAAGTACGCCTCGGGCGCGACCTGAGGTCACGCGGGGCGGCGTCGGAAGGCGGACTCTTGCTTGGTGCGCGTGTCCGGTTCCTGGGAACAGTCCTCGGAGAGCTGGCGGAGCAGGAGGTACGGCAGCGACTCGACCGGTTGGCCGGAAAACAGTACGAGTTCGCCGAGAGCGGCCCTTCCCGCGCCGCCCGGGTACGAGCGTCCCTCGAATCGCTGGGGCCCTTCTACATCAAGATCGGACAGCTCCTCTCGACCCGCCCGGACCTCGTCCCCGCCGACGTCGCGGAAGAACTCGAACGACTCCACGACCGTACGGAACCCCTGCCCTTCGCCCGCATGGAACCGGTTCTGCGGGCGGAACTCGGGTCTGACTGGGCCGCCGAATTCAAGGAGTTCGACGCGGTGGAACCGCTGGGGTCCGCCTCCATCGCGCAGGTGTACCGCGCCCGCCTCACCGGGGGCCGGGAAGTCGTCGTCAAGGTCCAGCGGCCCGGCATCAAGGGCACGGTCGACGACGACATGCGGATCGCCCGGTTCGCCGCCAGGGTCTTCGCGCGCCGCGCACCCCTGCTCGACGACTCCCTGGGCGTCGAGTCCCTGCTCGGCGCCGTCCTGGACGCGATGTCGACCGAGCTGGAC
This sequence comes from Streptomyces ziwulingensis, assembly GCF_039542605.1. NCBI lineage: Bacteria > Bacillati > Actinomycetota > Actinomycetes > Kitasatosporales > Streptomycetaceae > Streptomyces > Streptomyces ziwulingensis. The sequence continues at coordinate 62,762 of NZ_BAABIG010000061.1, read as the reverse complement.
TTCACGGCCGAGGCCCGCACCATGGAACTGGCGCGGAAAGCGGCGACCGGGTACGAGCGGATCCGGGTCCCCGACGTCGTCCTGGCCACTCCGAGGGTCCTGATCCAGAGCCTCGCGCCGGGGACGAGCATCCGCGACGCCGACCCCGACGCGTTCGACGACGACGAGCGGTCCGCCATCGGACGCGAGCTGTTCGACTTCATGTGCAAGGGCTACTTCCTCGACCGGGTCTTCCACGCCGACCCTCATCCGGGCAACATCTTCGTCCAGCCCGGCGGCCCCGTGACGATCATCGACTGGGGCATGGCGGGACGGGTCGACCGACGGCTCAGCATGTCCCTCCTCCTCGTCATGATCGGGCTGGCCCAGAACGACAGCCACGTCGTCGCCCAGAGCTGGTCGGAGATGTGCCGCGGCACCCAGCACGCCGACATCGCCGCCTTCCGGCAGGACATGGCGCTGCTCGTGCCCCAGGTCTTCTTCTCCTCCCTGAACCAGCTCGACTTCGGGGCCAAGCTCACCAAGGTGCTGCTCCTCTCCTCCCGGCGGGGCATCCAGGTCAACCCCCTGGTGTCGATCGTGGGCCGGTCCTTCGCCAACCTGGAGGGCTCGGTACGCCATCTCGCCCCCGATCTGTCGGTCGTGGAGACCTTCACCGAGTGCATGCCGGGTCTCGTCGCGGGCTGCGCCCGCGAGCTGGCGTCGAGCACCGAGATCGCCCGCCTGGCCATGAGCCTCGTCGCCGGATCGGGACTCGCGCTGAGCGACGCCCGTAGCGTCCTGGGCCGGCTCGCCGACGGCGAACTGACGGTGCAGGTCGACCAGGTGCAGCGCCGGGTGTCCCTGTTCGGCGAACGGGCCGACGCACGGGTGCGGAAGGTGCTGCACACGGCGCTGGCGGCGACCGCCCTGCGGTGCTGGCTGCGCAGCCGTCGATGAAACGCGAGGCGCGGCGGTCCTCGCCGGCGCGACAACAGAAAGGTCACTTCAGTGGGACGCACAGTGGTGGTCACCGGTGCCAGCGGCGGCATCGGCCGGGCCACGGCGCTGACTCTGGCACGAGCGGGGTTCGACGTGATCGGCACGGTCCGCACCGACGCCAAGGCCGAGCCGCTCCGCGCGCTGGCCGGAGCGGAGTCGCTGGCGCTCCGTACCGAACTGCTGGACGTCGCGGACCCGGCCTCCTGCCGTGCGGCGTTCAGCCGGATCGCCGGCATGACCGGCGGCGGCCCGTGGGCCGTGGTCAACAACGCCGGGGTCGCGCTGCCCGGAGCGGTCGACGACCCCAGCGAACAACAGGTCCGGGAACTGCTCGACGTCAACCTGCTGGCCCCCGCCCGCATCGCCTCGCTGGTCCTGCCCGTCATGCGGCAGCGAGGGTGCGGCCGCATCGTCAACGTCTCCTCCATCGCCGGCCGGCTCGGCGTGCCGTTCCTCGGCTGGTACAGCGCGAGCAAGCACGCGCTCAAGGGGCTCAGCCACGCGATGCGCATGGAGGCGGCCCGGGACGGCGTACGGGTGGTCCTGATCGAACCGGGCATCATCGACACCCCCCTGTGGCACACCTCCGCCCGGCACATCGACGCCTATCGCGACTCCGACTTCACCGGCCACTACGGGATGACCGGCGGGATCGTCCGGCTGGCGAGCCGATTTCCCGGCCCCGAGGTGGTCGCGGAGGCCATCCGGCGCGCGCTGACCGCACCGCGCCCACGGGCTCGCTACCTGGTGGGCGCCGACGCGTACTGGAGCGCCGTCGCCGAAGCCGTCACCCCTCTGCGCTGGAGCGACGGGTTCAAAGAGGTCTCGTCCGGTCTGCGTCCCGCACCGGCCCTGCTGGCACCACTGGTGAAACGGATGCTCGGAAGCCTGCGCTAGGGGGCCGTCCGTCAGCTTCCCGACTGTCGGACAGGCCCCGGACCGCCGCCGCCCCGCTACGACGGGAGACATCCATGCCCGCCCCCCTCCCCACTCCTCTCCCTCCTCCGAAGGCCGGATTCATCGACCGGGGTTTCTTCCGTCCTCCGAAGACCTGGCAGGACCACTCCATGGCGCTCGGGGCGGTCCTGCGCTGCCGGGGCCACCGGCCGGACGAGACCGCACTGCTGCGGCTGGTCACCCGGATCGACACTCCCCTCCACGCCACGCTGCGGCGCTGCGGGGGCGCGGGGTGGCCGTCACTCACCGCCTCGCTCCCCGGCACCCGGCTCTTCATCGAGACGATCACCTCCGGGAGCGGGACGGCAGGGCTGTGGCGCACCGTCGAACAAATCCTCACGCGCCCCCTGCCCGCCCTGCCCTGGGAAGTACGGATCGTCGACGGATACGGCCGCACCGAGTTCGCGCTGGTCTTCCGGGTGCACCACGGTCTCGCGGACGGCGCCGCGCTCACGGCCCTGGCGACGCTCCTCGACCCGGACGGGCCATGCCCCGATACCCGAATCCCGACCGAAACCCGAATCCCGACCGGGGCCCGAACCCCGACCGGGACCCGAACCCCCACCGCTGAGCAGCGCACGGGGCCGCTTCCCGCGCCGTCCACCAACGCCTTGTCGCGCCTGCGCCAGGCCGCGCCCGCGCTGCGGTCCGCCTCCTCCTACCTCAGGGCCGGCCGGGACGCGCGCCGCCTGGCCGAGGGGCCCGCGGGACCCGAGGGGCCCGCGGGACCCGAGGGGCCCGCGGGACCGGCCGGGGCCGCCCGGCTCCTCGCGACGAGCCTCCCACTCGTCGAGCTGGACGCGGTGGGGGAGCGGATCGGCGCCACCCGCAACGACGTGTTCCTGGCAGCCCTCACCGGCGCCCTGCGCGCCTGGTCCCCGGGACTGCGCCGTCCCTCGCCGTCACCGGTCCGCGCGCTGGCCGCCTTCGACCTCCGCCGTCCGCCACGGCACGGAACCCTGGGCAACCACTACACGGCGGCCCACATCGACCTGCCCTGCGCCGAGGCGGACGCCGCGGCCAGGCTCGCCGCGGTGACCGCCGCCGGCCGCCGGGCCCGGCGGCAACTGCCCCGGCCCGCCTGGTCGGCGCTGGCCGACCTGGTGCCGTCCCGGTGCGGTTCCCTGCTCGTCGCACGCGGACTCGACCCCCGGCTGGTCTCACTGGTGGCCACCTTCGCTCCCGGCCCCCGGCGCCCGCTCCGGGTGGGAGGCCGCCGCGTCGAAGCCGTCCACCCCCTGGGGCCCCTGCCGCCCGGCCATCAGGTCGCCGCCGCCATGACCACGTACAACGGCACCGCGACGCTGTGCTTCGCGGTCGCCCCGCACGTTCCGGTGCCCCGTCCGGAAGCCCTGCCCGAGCTGTGGCAGGACGCCATAGCGGAACTCCGCGGCTGAGCCCCCCGGCCCCCTCGCCGCGTGCCCCTCGCCCCCCTCACCCCCTGCCCCTCACCCGGGCCCGCCGCCGGCGCTCCCGCTCCCGTGGAGCCCACCACTCACGCACTCATGTGCACCGCGCACCGCGCACCGCGCACGAGGGAGACCACCGTGACGACGTACAGCAGAATCCTTCAGGTTTCCGTGCATGTGCCCGAGGACTTCCAGACGGCACAGCAGATCGAGGAGATCCTGCGGGCCAGGAACCCCGCCGGCTCCCTGCTGCCCGGAACCCTTCAGCAGATGTACGGACTGCGGCAGCGCCGCACCGTCCCCGACACGGTATGGCCCTCGGACCTCGCGGCCCTCGCCGGACGCCAGGCCCTGCACGCCGCCGGCCTGCCGTCCTCCGCCGTCGACCTGCTGATCTACGCGGCGGTCAGCGAGGACATGGAGGAGCCGGCGACCGCCCACATCGTCGCGCACAAACTGGCGGTGACCGCCCCGGTCTTCGACATCAAGAACGCCTGCAACGGAGTGCTGGACGCCATGCACGTGGCGGACGCCCTCATCAGGACGGGCCAGCACCGGCGCGTGCTGATCGTGACGGGGGAGACGGGGAGCCGGCTCAGCCGCTGGACGCTGCCGGAGCGCGCGGAGTGGATCCACGCCCTGTCCAGCCTCACCGCCGGTGACATGGGCGCGGCGGTCCTCCTCGGAGCGGGCACCGCCCCGGGCATCGTCGGCGCGAAGTTCTTCGCCAACTCCGGCGGTTGGCCGGCCGCCACGATGGTCAACCCGTACTTCGGTGACGACCGGGAACGTGTGCTGCGCATCGACTCCGACGCGCTGGTCGCCTCCTTCGCCGGAATGGACCGGGCGGGCCGTGACACGCTGGACGGTCTGCGCGTCACGATGGAGGAACTGGACCTGGTCTGCGTCCACCAGGCGTCCACCGCCTTCACCCGGCTCTTCTGCCAGACCCTGGGCGTCGACCCGGCGAAGGTGATCCCGACCTTCGCGCAGCACGGGAACGTCGGCACGGCCACCCTCCCCCTGCAACTGGCCCGGGCGGTGGAGCAGCGACGGCTCGCCCCCGGAGACCTCGTCGGCCTCTTCGGCCTGGCCAGCGGAGCGAGCGCCGGAGCGATGGTCGTCCGCTGGTGAGCGGGCGCCGCTCACCCGAACCCCGCACGCCCTCGCGCGCGTGCGGACATCCCCCCCAGAGAGGTACCACCATGCCCCCCGTCTACGCCGTCATCGTCGGCATCCTCACCGAGAAGTTCCGTGTCCCCGCCGAACTGATCTCCCCGCAGAGCACGCTGGAAGAACTGGAGATGGACTCGCTGGCGCTGGCCGAGTTCGCCCTCGTCCTGCGGGAAGAGACCGGGATCGAGCTGGAGGAGCGGGACGCCGGGACCTCGTCGTCCCTCGCCGAACTGGTGGACCGCTTGCAGGCCCGCGCCGACGCCGGCGGGAGCGATGCCGCGTGAACCGCCCCGGCATCGCCGTCACCGGCATGGGCCTGCTCACCTGCGCCGGCGACGCCGATGCCACCTGGGCCGCGGTCTGCCGCGGCGAGTCCCTGGCGACCCGGGTACCGCAACTGCGCGGTGCGAAGGTCGACTTCGCCTGCCAGGTCCAGGTGGACGACCTGGACGACCGGGTCGGGCGCAAGGTCTGGCGCATGGGCCGCTTCGCGAAACTCGCGGTCCTCGCCGCCCGGGACGCCGTGCGGGACGCGGGCCTCGACCCCGGCGCGTGGGACGGGTCACGGGTCTCGGTCGTGATCGGCTGCGGCATCGGCGGCAGCGACGCCTTCCAGCGGCAGAGCGACGTGTTCGCCCGGCAGGGCGCCGAACACGTCTCACCGCTCACCATCCCCCTGGTGATCTCCAACATGGCGGTGGGCGAGGTCGCGATCGACCTCAAGGCCCAGGGACCCAGCCTGGCCACCAGCACCGCCTGCGCCTCCGGGGCCAGCGCCCTGGCCCTGGCCCGCGACCTGCTCGCGGCCGGCACCTGTGACATCGCCGTGGTGGGAGGCACCGAGGCGGCCGTCACCCCCCTGGTGGTGGCCGGGTTCTACCGCATGGGCGCCCTGTCCACCCGGGGGCACGACGTCACCGGGGCCTCACGGCCCTTCGCCGCGGACCGCGACGGATTCGTGATGGGCGAAGGGGCGGGCGTGCTGGTCCTGGAGCGGGCGGCCGACGCCCGGGCCCGGGGCGCCCGTGTCCACGCCCTGCTGGCCGGATGCGCGGGCAGCACCGACGCCCACCATCCCACCGCGCCGCCGCCCGGCTCGCCCGGCGCGGAAGCGGCGCTGCGGCAGGCGGCACGGGACGCCGGCGTCAGGCCGGCGGACATCGATCACGTCAACGCGCACGGGACGTCCACCCCCCTCAACGACCGTGCCGAAGCCGCGGTGATCGCGAGAACGCTCCCGCACCGCCCCAGCGTCACCTCCGCCAAGGGGGTACTGGGCCACACCCTCGGCGCCGCCGGCGCGATCGAGGCGGTCCTGACCATCCAGACACTGACCCACCAGACCGTTCCGCCCACCGCCAACCTCGGCGCCGGCCCCGCCTTCGACATCGACTGCGTCACCCGGCGGCCACGGCTCCAGCGCGTGGAAGTCGCCGTCAGCCACTCCTTCGGATTCGGCGGCCACAACGTGGTCCTCGTCTTCTCCCGGCCATGAGCCACGCCACCGCGCAGTACACGGTGATGTTCACCGCCAGGCACCGCCAGGCACCCCCGACCACTCCAGGAGCCGACATGGCCGAACCCCCGCCGAAGGCCACCGCCGTCGACCGCAGCGCGATGTGGGCCTCCCGAGGCGACGACCTGCCGGTCGGCTTCCTCCTCGACGTGCAGGGCCCGCCGCCCTCCCTCGACGCGCTCCGCGACCTGGCCGCCCGCCGCCTGCCGCACCTGCCCGCACTGCACCGCCTGCTGCCCCGCCGCGACGGCACGATCCCCCCGGCCCCGCCCACGCCGGTCGGCACGCACGTCAAGGAACTCCTCCCCGACCCGCACACCCCCTCGCAGGCCGCGACGGGCCACCACGCCCTCAACGCCCCGCTGCCCTCGAAAGACGCGGCTCCCTGGGACCTGTGGCTCATCCGGGGCACCGATCCGCACGCCTACCGGCTCTGCTACCGCATCCACCACGCCCTCCAGGACGGAGTGGGCGCGGCGCACACCGTCGCGGCGCTGCTGGGCGGCCCCGGCAACCGGGGACCGTACCCGCACCTCCCGCGGCGCCCCACCCGGGCCGCCCTGCGCCGGGTGACCGGCCAGTTCACCGCCTCCTGGGGGCCGGTACCGCACTGGCCCCGGCTCAGCGCCCCACCGGCGGGGCGGCCGGTGCTGGTCCACGCCGACGTCCCGGCGCGACGGCTGCGCGCCCTGGCCCGGGCGCGCGGCACGACGGTGAACGACGTCTACCTCGCCGCACTGGCCCGGGCGTTCCGCTCCCTGAACGGCGGCGGAACCACCTCCGGCGGCTGCCCCCCGCTGCCGGCGCTGGTACCGATGTCCACCCGGACCGCGGGCCAGGAACACCTCCCCGGCAACCAGGTCGTGGCCATGCGCGTGCTGCTCCCGAGCCACCTCCCGGCACCCGCCGACTGCCTCCGGCAGGTGCACCGGCAGACGGCTCTCGCCACCGCGGCCGGCCAGCGTGACGCGATGCGGCTCATTCTGTCGGCGGTGCCGGACGCCGCCGGCGCTTGGTTCGTCCGCCGGATGGCGCTGCCCCGCACCACCCCCCTCTACGCCAGCAGCGTCGCCTTCCCCACTCCGCTGACCTGTCTCGGCGGGCGCGTCACGGCGGCCGCCATGTTCACCGGCATCACCCGCGGCCTGCTGTGCTACGTCTCCCTCACCGGCTACGAGGACACCCGCCGGTTCACCGTGGTGCACGACCGAGCCTTCACCGGAGGGGACCGCCTGCCGGAACTCTGGCTCGACGCCCTCGACGCCCTCGACATCCCCGATGCGCGGGCCGTCCTCGACGCCCCCGGGGGCCCGGAACGGGAGCCCGGCCGTCTGGGCCCGTGAGGCCGGGCGCCCAGGTGCTCCCCGGACACCGCACAGGCGTTCTACAGGTGGGTTCCGCCGGGCCCCTCGTACGGCAGCAGGTCGGGTCGCTTCGCCGGGCGTCCGTCGCCGGAGGAGCGGCCCGTCAGCCGGCGGCCGATCCAGGGCAGCAGATGATGCCGGGCGAACCGCAGGTCCGAGGTCCGCCGCAGCATCCAGCCCGGCGGCAGCGCCACCGGCATCGGCGCGTGCCACTCGGGGTCCTCCGCCTCGTACCCGAGCGACTGCCAGACGGCTTCGGCGACCCGGTGGTGGCCCTCGGCGGTCAGGTGCAGCCGGTCCACGTCCCACGAGCGCGGGTCGGCCAGCGACCGCGCCCCGTACAGGTCGACGACGAGGGCGCCGTGCCGCTGGGCCAGGTCGTCGACGCAGGCGAAGAGCGCCTCCATGCGCGGCCGGAAACGCTCCAGCACCGGCCCCTGCCGGCCAGGACTGCGCATCAGTACGAGCTGCTTGCAGGCGGGGGCCAGGCGCTCCACGGCCTCGGTCAGCAGGTCGCGCACCCGTCCCATGTCGCACTTGGGCCGCAGGGTGTCGTTGAGGCCGCCCACCAGGGTGATCACGTCGGGGCCCATCGCCGCGGCGACCTCGATCTGCTCGTCGACGATCTGGGCGATCAGCTTGCCGCGCACGGCCAGGTTGGCGTAGCGGAAGCCGGGGGTGCGGGCGGCCATCCGCGCGGCGAGGAGGTCGGCCCAGCCGCGGTAGGTGCCGTCGGGCAGCAGGTCCGACATGCCCTCGGTGAAGGAGTCGCCGACGGCGACCAGGCTGGTGTACGTGGGGTCCGGGGAGTCTGTCTGCGTCTGCATGGCGACAGAGATGGTATACCGAGGCACCCGACGGCATACTCGCCGGTCGGTCGCGGTACGCCACCCCCACCCGGAGCCCGCCCGGCGTCGGCCAGGCGTCAGGCCCGGCGTCCGAACAGCTCCCGCAGCACGTCCTCCATGGTCACCAGGCCCGCCAGCCGCCCGTCGGTCCCGAGGACGGCCGCCAGATGGGTCCGGCTCCGCCGCATCGCCGTGAGCACGTCGTCGAGCGGCGTGCTCTCCCGGACCCGCGCCACGGGCCGCATGTCGTCCAGCGGGAACGCCGCGTCCCGCGGTGAGGCGTCCAGCGCGTCCTTCACATGGAGGTAGCCGACGATGCGACGCCCGTCGTCCACCACCGGGAAGCGGGAGAACCCGGAACCGGCCGACAGCCGCTCCAGCCCCTCCGGGGTGATGCCCACGCGCGCGTGCACCACGCGTTCCAGCGGCAGCACCACGTCCCGCACCGGCCGCCGGCCCAGTTCCAGCGCGTCGTTCAGCCGCTCCCGGGCGCGGTCGTCGATCAGGCCCGCCGCACCGGCGTCCTTGACGATCTCGGCCAGCTCCCGGTCCGTGAAGGCCGCCGCCACCTCGTCCCTCGCCTCGACCCGCAACAGCTTCAGCAGCCCGTTGGCGAAGGCGTTGACCGTGAAGATCACCGGTTTCAGGGCCCGGGACAGCCCCACCAGCGGCGGTCCGAGCAGCAGCGCGCTGCGCACCGGCTCCGCCAGCGCGATGTTCTTGGGCACCATCTCGCCCAGCAGCATGTGCAGGTAGGTGGCCACGGCCAGCGCGATCACGAACGACACCAGGTGCCCGGCGCCGGACGGCAGGCCCATCGCGTGGAACACCGGCTCCAGCAGATGCGCGATCGCCGGTTCCGCGACGATGCCGAGCACCAGGGTGCACAGGGTGATCCCGAGCTGGGCCGCCGCCATCAGCGCCGACACGTGCTCCAGACCCCACAGCACCCGCCGCGCGCGCCGGTCGCCCGCCTCGGCGTGCGGCTCGATCTGGCTGCGGCGCACCGAGATCAGCGCGAACTCGGCGCCCACGAAGAACCCGTTGACGACGAGCGTCGCCAGACCGATCACAAGCTGTACGACCGTCACCGCCCGGCCTCCCCGTCATCGCTGTCTCCGGTGTCACGGCTGTCGCCGCTGCCACCACTGTCGCGGGCGTCTCCGGCGTCTGCGGTGCGCTCGGCGTCGAGCGGGGCGTGCAGCAGCACCCGGGCGGCCCGGCGGCCGGCCGCGTCCACGACCTCCAGCCGCCAGCCGGTCACCTCCACCGTGTCGCCGGCCGCCGGGATGCGGCCCAGCTCGGCCGCGACCAGCCCGGCCACCGTCTCGTACGGCCCCTCCGGCACCCTCAGCCCGAGCCGCGCGAGCCGGTCCACCCGGGCCGAGCCGTCGACCCGGTAGAGCGCGTGGCCTCCCGCGTCCGTGCCGGCCGCGTCCAGCTCGGGCGTCTCGTGCGGGTCGTGCTCGTCACGGACCTCGCCGACGACCTCCTCCACGATGTCCTCCAGCGTGGCCACGCCCGCCGTGCCGCCGTACTCGTCGATCACCACCGCCATCGTCCGCCGGCCGGAGAGCCGGTCGAGCAGCCGGTCGACGGTCAGTGACTCGGGCACCAGGAGCGGCTCCCGCATCAGCTCAGCGACGGGAACCTGCCGCCGGCGCTCGGCCGGCACCGCGAGGACGTCCTTGATGTGCGCGGTGCCCACCACCGCGTCCAGGCTGTCCCGGTACACCGGGAACCGCGACAGCCCGGTCGCCCGGGTCGCGTTCGCCACGTCCTCGCAGGTCGCCCGGTCCTCCAGGGCGATCACCTGCACGCGCGGGGTCATGACGTGCTCCGCGGTGAGGTCGGCGAGGTTCAGGGTGCGGACGAAGAGTTCGGCGGTGTCCGCCTCCAGGGCGCCCTCCTTCGCGGAGTGCCGGGCCAGCGCCGCCAGCTCCTGCGGCCCGCGCGCCGAGGCCAGCTCCTCCGCGGGCTCCACGCCGAAGCGCCGCACCACGCGGTTGGCGGTGGTGTTCAGATGGCTGATGAAGGGCCGGAAGGCGGCACTGAACCAGCGCTGCGGCGTCGCCACCCGCCGCGCGACCGCGAGCGGCGAGGAGATCGCCCAGTTCTTGGGCACCAGTTCGCCGACGACCATCAGGACCACCGTCGACAGGGCCGTGCCCACCACCAGCGCGATCGAGGAGGCGGTCGAGGGGGAGGCGCCCAGGTCCCGCAGCGGGCCCGCCAGCAGCGCGGCGATCGACGGCTCGGCGAGCATGCCGACCACCAGGTTGGTGACCGTGATGCCGAGCTGCGCCCCGGAGAGCTGGAAGGTCAGGTTCCGCACGGCCTTCAGGGCGCTCGCCGCGCCGCGGTCCCCGCCGGCCGCCGCCCGTTCCAGCTCGCCGCGCTCCACGGTGGTCAGCGAGAACTCCGCCGCCACGAAGGCGCCGCAGGCGAGTGAGAGCAGGACGGCCGCCAGCAGCAGGAGCACTTCGGTCATCGGTTCACCTCCGTGCCATGATCGGGCAGCGGGGCGCGGCACGCGCGCCGTCGCCCACCGGCGGGGCGGCGGACGGGCGGACGTTCGGCAGGGGTCATGGTCGAGAGAGTGACCCGGCAGGCGCAGAAGATGCCCGCGCGGCCCGCCGAACGGATCACCGCGCCCCGAGATGTCTCACCCAGCGCCGCCAGTGCTCCTCCGGTCGGTAGCCCGCCGCCCGCCACGCGTGCCCCGCCCGTTCGTTGTCCACCAGCACCATCGCGTCCCCGCGCCGCCCCCCGAGGCGCACGAACCGCTCCTCGGCGGCGGCCAGCAGGGCCGAGCCGATTCCCCGGCGGCGCCGGTCCGGCCGGACCGCGAGCCGGTAGAGATGGCACCGCCAGCCGTCGAAGCCCGCGATGACCGTGCCGACCAGTTCGCCGTCCTGTTCGGCCAGGACGAGTGCCTCGGGGTCGCGGGCGACGAGCCGCTCCACGCCGTCCCGGTCGTCGCTGATGCTGGTGCCCTCGGCGGCCGTCTTCCAGAAGGCCAGCACGGTGTCCAGGTCCTCCGGGCCGGCGGCCCGTATCCGCAGATCGCTCATGGGCCGATCCCATCACGCGCGGCGCGCGCGGAAGCGGGATTCCGGCATCCGGACACCCGGCACAGGTCTGCGCCGGGGGTCAGCCCGCGTCCCCGGCGGGCCAGGCCGTGCCCAGGACGCAGTACGAGGTGGGCAGGCGCGGTCCCTTCTCCGGCAGCAGGGTCCGCCGGTAGGGGCCGAGCGTGAAACCGGCCCGGCGCAGCGCGGCGACCGGGTCCCGGGACACATGGCAGCCGCCGGACAGCGGTGGCCACACCGTCCGGTCCAGGGCGCGCTGGGTGAGGCGCATCGCGCGCCCGCCACCTCGGCCGTGCTCGAAGAACCGCAGCTCGCCGCCGGGCCGCAGCACCCGCCGCAGCTCCGCGAGCGTCCGCTGCACGTCGCGGACGCTGCACAGCACGAGGCAGACCACGGCGGCGTCGAAGGCCTCGCTCTTGACCGGCAGCGCCTCGGCGGCGCCCGGCACCACGTCGACGGGCACCTCGGCGCGCAGGGCGGCCTCCACCGCCAGCCGCCGCAGCAGCCGTTCCGGTTCGACGGCGACGACCTCGGAGACGGAACCCGGGTAGTGCGCGAAGTTCAGCCCGTTGCCCGCGCCGATCTCGATCACCCGCCCGGAGACCCCGGTGAGCAGCCGGTCCCGTACGGCACCCACGCCCATCCGGGTCTCGGCGGCCACGCTGAGCCGGGCGTAGCGGCGGGCGAACCTGGGATGGTGCACGGCATCTTGGTGCCGCGGCTCTCCCGGCTTCCCCGGCTTCCCCGGCTTCCCCGCGGAGCGGAACGGCATGAGACCTCCCTCACCAGGCGGCAGCGCCTCACAGGAGTGTCCCCCGGGAGAGGTCCGCGCACCCCCGCGGGCGGCCGCCGCTTCCCGCCGGTCGCAGCAGTCGGCGCGGTCGGCGGGCCCGGCGTGCCCGGCGCGCCCGCCCCGGCCGCCCCCTCAAGCCCCCTCGCGCCCGACGAACTCCGCCGCCTCCCAGGTGCCGTCCAGTCGCGGCGCCAGCCATCCCGGCGCCGCCGCCCGGAACCCGGCCGGGGAGCGGGCGGCGGCCCCGGCGGGCACGGCGCCCAGCAGCGGCGCGCCGGCCACCTCCGGCAGATCCACCAGGTTGCACCGCGAGGCCAGGTCCGGCGCCGCGGGCCAACTGCCGACGACGACACCCGACGGGGTCAGCCCCCGGGAGCGCAGCTCACGGCAGGTCAGCTCGGTGGCGTTGAGCGTGCCGAGCCCGGCGGGCGCCACCACCAGCACGGGCGCCCGCAGCAGCGACGCCGCGTCCGCCAGCGTGCCGCCTGCCGCGTCGAACCGTACGAGCAGCCCGCCCGCGCCCTCGACCAGCACCAGGTCGTGCTCGGCGGCCAGGCCGGCCGCCGCGTCCGCCACCTCGTGCGGACGCACCGGCGGCGATCCCGCCCGGCGCGCGGCCGTCGCGGGCGCCAGCGGCTCCGGGAAGCGGGCGACCTCGGCGACCGTCACCGGGCCCGCGAGCCGTGCCACCTCCCGCGCGTCGCCGGGCTCGTCCGGCCCGACCCCCGTCTGCGCGGCCTTGAGCACCGCCACCGACCGTCCGGCGGCCGAGGCCGCGGCGGCGAGCGCCGCGGTCACCACCGTCTTGCCGACCTCCGTGCCCGTCCCCGTGATCACCAGTACCGGCATCTCATCCCTCCCGCGCCGCCGCGCACACCGCGCGGGCGATCCGCGCCAGGTCCGCGTCGTCCGTGACGTACGGCGGCATGGTGTAGATCAGGTCGCGGAACGGCCGCAGCCACACGCCCTCGCGTACGGCCGCCGCCGTCGCCGCCGCCATGTCCACCGGGTGGTCGAGCTGCACCACCCCGATCGCGCCGAGCACCCGGACGTCCCGCACGCCCGGCAGTTCGGCCGCTTCCGCCAGCCCGTCCCGCAGGCCCGCCTCGATCCGTTTCACCTCGGCGAGCCAGTCCTGCCCGAGCAGCAGCCCGATCGACGCGCACGCCACCGCCGCCGCCAGCGGGTTGCCCATGAACGTCGGCCCGTGCGCGAGCACCGGCACCTCGCCCCGGGAGATCCCCTCGGCCACCCGCGGCGTGCACAGCGTCGCCGCCATGGTGAGGTAACCGCCGGTCAGCGCCTTTCCCACACACATCACGTCCGGGGTCACCGCCGCGTGCTCCGCCGCGAACAGCGCCCCCGTGCGCCCGAACCCGGTCGCGATCTCGTCGAACACGAGCAGCACGTCGTGGGCGTCGCACGCCTCGCGCAGCACCCGCAGATAGGCGGGGGAGTGGAACCGCATCCCGCCCGCGCCCTGCACCACCGGCTCGACGATCACGGCGGCCAGTTCGTCGGCGTGCAGCGCGACGAGCGCGCGCAGGTGCTCCGCGTACGACTCCTCGTACGCCGTCGGCGGGGCGTCCGCGAACACCTGGCGCGGCAGCACCCCCGACCACAGCCCGTGCATGCCGCCCTCGGGGTCGCACACCGACATCGGCTGCCAGGTGTCGCCGTGGTAGCCGCCGCGCCAGGTCAGCAGCCGCCGCTTGGCCGGGCGGCCCAGCGAACGCCAGTACTGCAGGCACATCTTCACCGCGACCTCGACCGACACCGACCCCGAGTCGGCGAGGAACACATGGTCCAGACCGTCCGGCGACATGTCGACAAGGAGCTTGGCCAGCCGTACGGCGGGCTCGTGGGTGAGCCCGCCGAACATCACATGGCTCATCCGCCCCAACTGCTCGCGCGCGGCCTCGTTCAGCACCGGGTGGTTGTAGCCGTGGATCGCCGACCACCAGGACGACATCGCGTCGACCAGGTCCCCGGAGCCGTCGGCCGGCCGCAGCCGCACCCCGCTCGCCGAGGCGACGACGAGCGGGTCCGGCCGGCCGGGCATGGGTCCGTAGGGGTGCCACACGTGCCGCCGGTCGAGCGCGAGCAGCTCCGCCACGGCCGCCGGGTCCATCGCTTCCCCCCGGGCCTCGCCGGTCCGGTCAGGCATTGGGCGCGAGGTCCGTTCCCGCCCCGCGCCGCCGCACGGCGACCAGGTCGGTACGGGACTCCTCGGCCCGCGCGCCCCCGCACCCGCCGCCGTCGCCCCCGGGGGTCCCGCACCCGCCCGCCCGGTGCTCCGGCAGGGTCACCTGTCCGGTGCCCTCCACCTCGAACCCGGCGTCCGCGATCATCTCCAGGTCGGCCCGGCCGGCCTGTCCCTCGCTGGTGAGGTAGTCGCCGAGGAAGAGCGAGTTGGCCAGATGCAGGGCGAGCGGCTGGAGCGTGCGCAGGTGCACCTCGCGGCCGCCCGCGATCCGCACCTCGGCGTCCGGGCAGATGAACCGGGTCATCGCCAGGATGCGCAGGCACCGCTGCGGGGTCAGGTGCCACTCCTTCGCCAGCGGCGTGCCCGCCATCGGGATCAGGAAGTTCACCGGCACCGAGTCCGGGTCCAGGGCGCGCAGCGAGAAGACCACGTCGACCAGGTCCTCGTCGCTCTCGCCCATGCCCGCGATCAGCCCGGAGCAGGCGGAGAGCCCGGCCGCGTGCGCCTTGGTGACGGTGTCCACCCGGTCGGCGTACGTGTGCGTGGTCGTGATCTCCCCGTAGGTCGCCTCGGAGGTGTTGAGGTTGTGGTTGTAGGCGTCCGCGCCCGCCTCGCGCAGCCTCTCCGCCTGGCCGTCGGAGAGCAGACCGAGGCACGCGCACACCTCGACGCCCTCGTTCCCCTCCTTGATGGCCTTGATGGTGTCGGAGACCCGGTCCACGTCCCGGTCGGTGGGCCCGCGCCCGCTGGCCACCAGACAGACCCGCTTCGCGCCCCCGGCCACCCCCGCCGCCGCGGCCCGGGACGCCTGGTCGGGCTTGAGCCAGGTGTACTTGAGGATCTCCGCGGTGGAACCGAGCCGCTGCGAGCAGTACGAGCAGTCCTCCGGGCACAGGCCGGACTTGAGATTGACCAGATAGTTGAGTTTCACCCGCCGGCCGAACCAGTGCCGGCGCACCTTGCCGGCCGCGGCCACCACGTCGAGCAGGTCGTCATCGGTCGTCGCGAGGACGGCCAGGGCTTCCTCGCGGGTCGGCGCCTCGCGCCGGAGCCCTTTGTCCACCAGGGTGTTCAGCAGGTTCATGGGAGCCGATCCTGTCGTACCCGGTGGCCCCGGGCCAAGGAGACTTCGTACAACGAGGGCTGTTCGGCGTGTGGGTATCACCACACCGTGCACCGGTGACCGGACCGCTAATGTCTGTCCACTGCCTACAAAAAGCCTGAGAGGACTCCGCGATGGCGTTCGGCTGGATCGACGAGCAGGCGGAGCTGCGCCGCCGCGCCGGACTGCGCCGGAGCCTGCGCCCCCGACCGGCCGACTCCCCGCTCCTCGACCTGGCGGGCAACGACTACCTGGGCCTGGCCCGGCACCCCGAGGTGACCGAGGGCGCGGCCCTGGCGGCGCGGACCTGGGGCGCCGGCGCGACCGGCTCCCGGCTGGTCAGCGGCACCACCGAACTCCACGCGGAACTCGAACGCGAACTCGCCGCCTTCTGCGGCTTCGAGGCCGCGCTCGTCTTCTCCTCCGGCTACGCGGCCAACCTCGCCGCGGTCACGGCGCTCGCGCCGCACGGCTCGCTCCTGGTCTCCGACGCCGGCAACCACGCCTCCCTCATCGACGGCTGCCGGCTGGCCCGCGGCACCACACAGGTCGTGGCGCACGCCGACCCGGAGGCGGTGCGCAAGGCGCTCGGCACGTACGACGGCCCGGCCGTCGCCGTCTGCGACACGGTCTTCTCCGTCGACGGCGACGCCGCCCCGCTGCCCGCCCTCGCCCGGGTCTGCCGGGAACACGGCGCCGGACTGGTCGTGGACGACGCCCACGGCTTCGGGGTCCTCGGGGACGGCGGCCGGGGAGCCGCGCACGCGGCGGGGCTCGCGGGCGCCGACGACGTCGTCGTGACGCTCACCCTCTCCAAGTCGCTGGGGAGCCAGGGCGGCGCCGTCCTCGGGCCCGCACGGGTGATCGACCATCTGGTCAACGCCGCGCGGACGTTCATCTTCGACACCGGCCTGGCCCCGGCCGCCGCGGGCGCGGCGCTCGCGGCGCTGCGGCTGCTCGGGCGCGAACCGCAGCGGGCGGCGCGCGCCCGCGCGGTGGCGGCCCGTCTGCACGCGGGGCTGACCGCCGCGGGCCTGCAGGCGGTACGTCCCGACGCCGCGGTGGTCTCGGTACGTGCTCCGTCCCCGGAGGCGGCCGTGCGGTGGGCGGCTCGGTGCCGCGCGGCCGGCCTGGCCGTGGGGTGCTTCCGTCCTCCTTCGGTGCCGGACGGCATCTCACGGCTCAGGCTGACCGCCCGAGCGGACCTCTCCGGGGAGCAGATCGACCATGCGGTGCGGGTGATCGGCGGATCGCGTCCTGCGGCGGGCGAGACGCGGCCATGAGTCGGCGTGGCACGGCCGTGCGTCGCCCGGTGCCGGCCGGGTCCTACCCGTGGCAGAGCCCGGCCGTGAACTCCGTCCAGCTCCCGGGGGAGAAGAGCAGCGCGGGTCCGGCCGGGTTCTTGGAGTCGCGCACGGCCAGCAGCCCGGCGCGGGGGCCGGCCTGCGGACGGGCGGTCTCGACGCAGTTGTTGGCTCCGGTGCTGTAGCTGCTGCGCAGCCACCGCACACCGTGCAGCTCGGTGCTGGAACGAATGTGCCGGGGAAGTGCGGACATGGTGCCTCCCTACGCTCCCGCCGCGGTCGCGGCTAGGTGATCCAACGTGTCGTCGGGCGAAAGGGCGTGCTTCCGACAGGCGTTGAAGGCATCGGTGTATGCCTCCAGGTCTTCTTTCCGTTCCAGATAGAGGCTACTCGTCAAATGGTCGAGAACAACTACGTCAAGTTCAGAAGTGCTCAAAAAAGATAAGATTACGAAAGGACCGGTCACCCCGATATGCGCCCCGGCGGAGAACGGCAGCACCTGGAGCCGGACATGGGGCAGCCGGGCCGCCTCCATCAGGCGTTCGAGCTGACGCGCCATCACCCCTGGTCCGCCGACCTCCCTGCGCAGCACCGCCTCGTCCAGCACGGCGTTCAGCCGGAGCGGGGTACGAGTGCCCGCGCGCAGCACGTCCTGCCGGGCCAGCCGCACCTCCACCAGCGTGTCCAGTCGCTCCTCGGACGCGCCGTCCACCGCGGCCCGGGTCACCGCGCGTGCGTACTCGGGCGTCTGGAGCAGGCCGGGGACCACGGTGGTCTCCAGCGTGCGCATCGCGCTGGCCTGCGATTCCAGGCTGATGAAGTCGCGGTAGGTCGGCGGCAGTACGCCGCGGTACGCGTGCCACCAGTGCTGCCGGCCGCCGTCGTCGTCCGAGCCGGCCAGGGCCAGCAGCAGGTCACGCTGTTGCGGGTCGGCCACCGCGTAGGCGTCCAGGAGTAACCGCACGTCGGCCGGTTTGGCCCCGCTGGTGCCGGTCTCGATCCGGCTCACCTTCGACTGGTGCCAGCCCACCAGCCGGGCTGCCTCGCCACTGGTGATGCCCGCCGTGGTGCGCAGGACGCGCAATTCGGCGCCGAGTTTGCGGCGGCGTACCAAGGGACCGTGCTGCATGGCCTACTCCTTACTCCCTATGAGTCGTCCACATACGGTCTGCTGTCGCAGAGTTCACCGCTTTGAGCGACAGATATATGCACATCTTGGTGGATCGCCGCCTTTCACCGGTGCGGTGATGGCACTCTGGCGGCCAAGCACAGTCCGGGACCGTACTCGAACCCTCCGCTCCCTGTCGGGCCGCGGTCCCCAGGAAAGGGACGACGTCGCCATGGCAGACCATCTCGAAGCATCCGTCACGCTGCCGAGCGATCCCGCGTCGGTCGCCGCGGCCCGGGCCTGCGCGGTCGGCACGCTCGCGGAGTGGGGGATGCCGGCGCGGACGGAGGTCTCGGACACTGTCCGGCTCATCGTCTCCGAACTGGCGACCAACGTGGTCCAGCACACGAGGGGGCAGTCGCCCACGTTCACGGTGGACCTCGCCCTCGACCGCGACGAACACCTGTCCGTCGGCGTCACCGACAGCTCCCCGCGCCTGCCCAAGCGGCTGCCCGCGGCCGTCCGGCAGGACAACGGGCGCGGCCTGGTGATCATCCGCTGGCTGGCCACCGAGTGCGGCGGCCGGCTCGGCGTCCGGCCCACCCGGGAGGGCGGCAAGACCGTCTTCGTGGAGCTGCCGTGGCCGGCCCGGGCCGCCCCGGTCCCGGCGGCGGGGCGGCCCGAGCGGCGGTCGTGAGGGGCGCCCCGGGCGGCGGGGGCGCACGGGAAGGGCGCCGAGGGCGTACGGGTTCGGCGCCGGGGGTGCGCGCGCGGGGTGGCGCCGAGCGGGCACCGGAGCGGGCGGCGCGGGGGAGCGGGAGGGCGGCCCCGCCGCCCGGGCGGCGGCAGCGGGGCCCGGGCGGTGGTCCCGGCGCACCGGACAGCGCGGGACGGCCCGTCAGGAGGACGGTGGGCGACGGCCCGTCAGAAGGGCCCGCCGCCGCCCCGGCGGCTCACCCGGACAGCCGTATCGCTTGATCCGGCCGGGTCACCTGACCCGCCCGTACCAGACGCCGCGGGTCCAGATCTTCTGCAGCCGGACCACGTCGCCGGTCTTCGGGGCGTGCCAGATGCGGCCCTTCCCGGCGTAGATGCCCACGTGGTACACGCTGCGGCCGGAGTGGAAGAAGACCAGGTCCCCGGCCTTGCGGTGGCCGGCGGAGATGTGGCGCGTGCGGTTGTACTGCGCGGCCGCCGTGCGCGGCAGCTTCTTGCCGGCCTTCTTGAACGAGTACAGCGTCAGCCCGGAGCAGTCGAACCTGCTCGGTCCGACGGCCCCGTACCTGTACGGGGCACCCTTCTTGGAGGCCGCGATCTTCAGTGCCTTCGTCGACGTGACCGCGGCGGCGGCCTCGGAGGCGATGCCGGGCACCACGATCGAACCGCCCACGGCGGCGATGGTGAGGGCCGAGGCCGTACCGGCACGGACCATCAGCGACGGGACACGATTAAGCGCGGTCATGCGCAACCCTTCGTCAGCCGCCTGTGAAGGATGACCTGTCGGATTCGGGCTGGCGAAGTTGCCCGGCCGCACACGTGCGGCTTCACCCCAAGGGCTGCTCGGCCCGGCCGCGGCGCGACCGTACCGGCGACCCGTCGTGCTCGGGTCCTCCACTCCTGCCGATCCACTCCTGTCGACCGGTCATCCGGACGGCGGCAGGACTCGGCGTCCGCCCGGATCGCCCCGCCGCGGCGGCGGGGTCTTGTCGTCAGACAGGGATCTTGGCGCACTTAAGTCGGAAAATCCCAACGGAACGGGTTGTTTGTGTGGTTACTCACCAATCACCCGTTCGGGTGGACGGAGCCGCCGTCGCACGTCAGTTGGGCCGGCCGATGACCCCCGGACCAGCGGCGCAGCGCGGTTTTCCGCCCCCTGGCCAGGCGGGTCGCGCAAGCCGGACCGGCTCGACGGGGGAGGCGTGGTACGCCGAAAGGGCGTACGCCGTCCGGTCCGTTCCGGCGCCGGCCGCGCCCCCGCCGGCCGATGCCCACGGGCCGGCAAAGGAAGGGCCAAGAAGTAGCCCTGGGCAACCGACCTTGATCGTTTCCGGGTTAACGTGGCCGAAACCCGGCGCAACTAGCCTTCCACTCCGGCCACCTGCGACGTTGCCCCGTGGCTGCGGCAACCGGACCCCGCACGGTCCGGAGCGAGGACTGAGGTGGGACGTGCAACTGACCCCGCACGAGCAAGAACGGCTGATGATCCACGTGGCGGCCGATGTCGCCGAGAAGCGACGGGCCCGCGGCCTGCGGCTCAACCACCCGGAGGCCGTCGCCCTGATCACCTCGCACATCCTTGAGGGCGCCCGCGACGGGCGTACCGTCGCCGAACTCATGTCCTCCGGCCGCAAGCTGCTCGGCCGTGACGACGTCATGGACGGCATCCCGGAGATGATCCACGACGTCCAGGTCGAGGCCACCTTCCCGGACGGCACCAAGCTCGTCACCGTCCACGACCCGATCATCTGACGGGGGCCGCCGTGATTCCCGGAGAGTTCCTCTTCGCCGACGACCCGATCGTCTACAACGAGGGCCGTGAGACCACCCGGCTGACCGTCCTCAACGCCGCCGACCGGCCCGTCCAGGTCGGCTCCCACTACCACTTCGCCGAGGCCAACCCCGGCCTGGACTTCGACCGCGCCGCCGCCCGCGGCAAGCGGCTCGACATCCCGGCCGGCACGGCCGTGCGCTTCGAGCCCGGCATCCCGGTCGACGTGGAACTCGTACCCCTCGCGGGCGCCCGGGTGGTACCCGGACTGCGGGGGGAGACCGGAGGTGCCCTCGATGCCTGAGATCTCCCGTGCCGCCTACTCCGACCTGTTCGGGCCCACCACGGGCGACCGTATCCGGCTCGCCGACACCGACCTGCTGGTCGAGATCGAGGAGGACCGCTGCGGCGGCCCCGGCCGCTCCGGGGAGGAGGCCGTCTTCGGCGGCGGCAAGGTCATCCGCGAGTCCATGGGCCAGTCCCGCGCCACCCGCGCGGACGGCACCCCCGACACCGTCATCACCGGTGTCGTGATCATCGACCACTGGGGCATCGTCAAGGCCGACGTCGGCATCCGCGACGGCCGGATCACCGGTATCGGCAAGGCGGGCAACCCCGACACGATGGACGGGGTCCACCCCGACCTGGTCCTCGGCCCGGAGACGGAGATCATCGCCGGCAACGGGCGGATCCTGACCGCCGGTGCCGTCGACGCCCACGTGCACTTCATCTGCCCGCAGGTGGTCGAGGAGGCGCTGGCCTCCGGTGTCACCACCCTCGTCGGCGGCGGCACCGGACCGGCCGAGGGCTCCAAGGCCACCACCGTCACCCCCGGGCCCTGGCACCTGGCCCGGATGCTGGAGGCGCTGGAGGCGTACCCGGTCAACATCGGCCTGCTCGGCAAGGGCAACACCGTCTCCCACGAGGCGATGCTCTCCCAGATCCGGGGCGGCGCGGTCGGCCTGAAGATCCACGAGGACTGGGGCGCGACCCCCGCCGCCATCGACGCCGCCCTCACCGTGGCGGACCGCACCGGCGTCCAGGTCGCCATCCACACCGACACCCTCAACGAGGCCGGTTTCGTCGGCGACACCCTCGCCGCGATCGGCGGGCGCGGTATCCACGCCTACCACACCGAGGGCGCCGGCGGCGGACACGCGCCGGACATCATGACCGTGGTCTCCCAGCCGCACGTCCTGCCCAGCTCCACCAACCCCACCCGGCCGTACACCGTCAACACCGCCGAGGAACACCTCGACATGCTGATGGTCTGCCACCACCTCAACCCGGCGGTCCCCGAGGACCTGGCCTTCGCCGAGTCCCGCATCCGGCCCTCCACCATCGGCGCCGAGGACGTCCTGCACGACCTGGGCGCCATCTCGATCATCTCCTCCGACTCCCAGGCGATGGGCCGCGTCGGCGAGGTCGTCCTGCGCACCTGGCAGACCGCGCACGTCATGAAGGGCCGGCGCGGCGCGCTGCCGGGCGACGGCCGCGCCGACAACCACCGCGTCCGCCGCTATGTCGCCAAGTACACGATCAACCCCGCCGTCGCCCAGGGCATGGCCGGGGAGATCGGCTCCGTGGAGACCGGCAAGCTCGCCGACCTCGTGCTCTGGGAGTCGGCGTTCTTCGGCGTCAAACCCCTCGTCGTGATCAAGGGCGGACAGATCGCCTACGCGCAGATGGGCGACGCCAACGCCTCCATCCCGACCCCGCAGCCCATCCTTCCGCGCCCGATGTACGGGGCGCTCGGCCGCGCCCCGGCGTCCAACTCGGTCAACTTCGTGGCCCGGGCGGCGATCGAGGACGGGCTGCCGGAGCGGCTGGGGCTCGGCAAGCGCTTCGCGGTCATCGACTCCACGCGCGCGGTCACCAAGGCCGACATGCGGGAGAACGACGCGCGGCCCGAGGTGCGGATCGACCCCGACAGCTTCGCCGTGCACATCGACGGCGTGCTGACCGAGGCCACGCCCGCCGCCGAACTGCCCATGGCGCAGCGCTACTTCCTCTTCTGAACGCCGGGTACCGACGATGTCCACAGCAGCGCTTCTCGTCCTGGCCGACGGCCGCTTCCCCGCCGGCGGGCACGCGCACTCCGGAGGCGCCGAGGCGGCCGTGCGGGCCGGGCGGATCACGGGCGCCGAGGATCTGGCGGAGTTCTGCCGGGGCCGGCTGCACACGGCGGGGCTGGTCGCCGCGGCCCTCGCGGCGGCGGCCGCCCTCGGGCTTGACCCGGGGGAACTGGACGCGGCGGCCGACGCCCGGACCCCCTCGCCCGCACTGCGCGGCACCGCACGCAAGCTGGGCCGGCAGTTGACCCGCGCCGCCCGCGCCACCTGGCCGTCGGCCGAACTCGACGCCCTCGCGGCGGCCTTTCCCAAGGGCGCCCACCAGCCGGTCGTCCTCGGGCTCGCGGCGCGGGCCGCGGGGCTCGGGCCGGCCGAGGCCGCGTACTGCGCGGCGTACGAGGGGGTGAGCGGGCCGGCGACGGCGACGGTGCGGTTGCTGAGCCTCGACCCGTTCGACGCCACGGCGGTGCTGGCGCGGCTCGCGCCGGAGCTGGACCGGGTGGTCGACCGGGGGGTGGCGGCGGCGCGGCGGGCCGTCGACGACGGAGTCGACGCGCTGCCCCGCGCGTCCGCGCCGCTGCTGGAGATCGCGGCCCAGGCGCACGCGGGGTGGCCGGTGCGGTTGTTCGCCTCCTAGGGTCTGTCGCCGGCGCCTTCGCGGCGCAGGCTCCCGCCCTCGCCGACCCCTTCCGACCAGCCCGCCCGAAAAGGAGCCGTTCCATGCATCTCGACTCTCTCGCCCACTCCCACTCCACCACCGCCGTCAGCGCCGACGCCCGCCGGCCGGACGGTACGCGCCGGGCGCTGCGCATCGGGCTGGGCGGGCCCGTCGGGTCCGGGAAGACCGCCACCGTCGCCGCGCTCTGCCGGGCGCTGCGCGACGAACTGTCCCTGGCCGTCGTCACCAACGACATCTACACCCGCGAGGACGCCGAGTTCCTGCTGCGCGAGGCCGTACTGCCGCCCGAGCGGATCACCGCCGTGGAGACCGGCGCCTGTCCGCACACCGCGATCCGGGACGACATCTCCGCCAACCTCGAAGCCGTCGAGGACCTGGAGGACGAGACCGGCCCGCTGGACCTGATCCTGGTGGAGTCCGGCGGGGACAACCTCACCGCCACCTTCTCCAGGGGGCTGGTCGACGCGCAGGTCTTCGTCATCGACGTCGCGGGCGGCGACGACATCCCGCGCAAGGGCGGACCGGGCGTCACCACCGCCGACCTGCTGGTCGTCAACAAGACCGACCTCGCCCCGTACGTCGGCTCCGACCTGGCCCGGATGGCGGCCGACGCCAAGGCGCAGCGCGGTGAACTGCCCGTCGTCCTGCAGTCGCTGCGCGCCGAAACGGGCGTGCGGGACGTCGCCGACTGGGTCCGGGCCAAGATCGCCGCGTGGACGGCGTGAGCGCCACGGCCGGTCTGCGCGCGACCGCCCGCGTCCGCGCCCGGCTCGACGGCCGCGGCCACACCGCGCTGCCCGAACTCGACGGCGAGGGCCCGCTCGCGCCGAGGCGGACCCGGGGGAGCGGGACCGAGGCGCACGTCATGCTCGTCGGGGCGATGAGCGGCCCCCTCGGCGGCGACCGGCTGCGCGTCGAGGCGGTCGTGGAGGAGGGCGCCCGGCTGCGCGTCGGGTCGGTCGCGGCCACCCTCGCCCTGCCGGGCCAGGCCAAGGGCGAAGCACACTACGACGTGGCGCTCACCGTCGCCGACGGCGGCGAACTGCGCTGGCTGCCCGAGCAGTTGATCTCCGCCCGGGGCAGCGACCTGTACGTCACCACCCGCGTCGACCTCGCCGCGACCGCCCGGCTGGTGCTGCGCGAGGAGCAGGTGCTCGGCCGTACCGGGGAGGAACCCGGACGGCTCACCAGCCGCCTCACCGCGCGGATCGCGGGCCGCCTCGTGCTCGACCAGGAACTGGCCTGCGGACCCTGCGCGCCCGGCGGCTGGGACGGCCCGGCCGTGCTCGCCGGACACCGCGCGGTCGGCCAGCTCCTCGTCGCCCGCCCGGAGTTCGCCGAGCGCCCCCCGGCGGCCCGGGTCCTCGGCGACGGACGCGCGGCCGTCACCCCGCTCGCCGGGCCCGCCGTACTGGTGACGGCGGTGGCCCCCGACGCGCTGATCCTGCGCCGGCTGCTCGACGAGGCACTGGCGTCGCTGGACTGAGCGCGCCCGGACACCGGGCCCGGGGTCGTGAGAGGGTCAAATCAGAGTCAGATCAGGGTCAGATCGGAGTCAGGTCAGAGAGGATCGCCCTACAGGACTGCCCCGCCGACTGGAACCTGCCCCAGCCCATCCAGTGCGGCCACGTCACGGTCCCCCTCGACTACGCCAAGCCGTACGGCAGGCAGATCAAGCTCGCCGTGGACCGCGTCGGCAGCACCGGCACCCCGGACCGGCGGCAGGGCGCGCTGATCTACAACCCCGGCGGCCCCGGCGGCTCCGGCCTGCGTTTCCCGACCCGGGTCACCGCGAAGAACCCGATCTGGACCAAGACGGCCGAGGCGTACGACTTCGTGGGCTTCGACCCGCGCGGCGTCGGCAGGTCGGCGCCGATCTCGTGCGTCGACCCGCAGGAGTTCGTCAAGGCGCCCAAGGCGGACCCGGTACCGCACTCCGAGGCCGACAAGCGCGCCCAGCGCAAGCTCGCCCGCGAGTACGCCGAGGGCTGTGCCGAGCGCAGCGGCGCGATGCTCCCGCACCTGACCACCCCGAACACCGCCCGGGACCTCGACGTCATCCGCGCGGCGCTCGGCGAGAAGAAGCTCAACTACCTCGGCGTCTCCTACGGCACCTACCTCGGCGCGGTCTACGGCACCCTCTTCCCCGGCCATCTGCGCCGCATGATCGTCGACAGCGTCGTCAACCCGTCCCGCGAGAAGATCTGGTACCAGGCCAACCTGGACCAGGACGTCGCCTTCGAGAGGCGCTGGCGGGACTGGCAGGACCGGGTCGCGAAGAACGACGCCGCCTACCACCTCGGCGACACCCGCGCCGAGGTCCAGGCCCAGTGGCTGCGGCTGCGCGCCGCCGCCGCGCAGAGCCCGCTCGGCGGGGTCGTCGGCCCGTCCGAACTGACCGGTTTCTTCCAGAGCGCCCCCTACTACGACTCCGCCTGGACGACGGTCGCCTCCGTCTTCAGCGCCTACGTCGCCGGTGACACCCAGGCCCGAGTCGACGCCGCCGCCCCCGACCCGACCGACACGGCGGGCAACGCCTCCTCGGAGAACGGCAACGCCGTCTACACGGCCGTCGAGTGCGCCGACGCCCAGTGGCCCGCCGACTGGCGGACCTGGGACCGGGACAACACCCGGCTGCACAGCCGGCATCCGTTCCTGACCTGGTACAACGCCTGGTTGAACCTGCCCTGCGCCACCTGGCCGGCCAAGCAGAACACCCCGCTGGACGTGCACACCGGCAAGGGACTGCCGCCGGTGCTGATCGTCCAGTCCGAGCGGGACGCGGCCACCCCGTACGAGGGCGCCGTCGCACTGCACAAGCGGTTCAAGGGCTCCCGGCTGATCACCGAACGGGACGCCGGTTCGCACGGCGTCACCGGTCTGGTCAACCGTTGCGTCAACGACCGCGTCGACGCCTATCTGCTCACCGGCAAGGTCGGCGCCCGGGACGTGACCTGCGCCCCGCACGCCACGCCGAAGCCGTAGTACGGCACGGGGGAGGGGCGGCCGGTTCCACCGGCCGCCCCTCCGTCAGGTCACGTCCCGCCGGCTACCCGAGCGGCAGCCGCGGGAACCGCCGCCCCCGCCGCGCCTTCTCCTTCTCCTCCTCCTCGGCCTTGACCACGCCGGCGTACCGGTCGACGTACTCCTGCCCGGACAGCGACAGGATGGCGTACATGATCTCGTCGGTGATGGCGCGCAGGACCGCCTTCTCGTGCTCCATGCCCGCGTAGCGGGAGAAGTCCAGGGGCTCGCCGAAGCGGATCACCACGGGGCGGACGCGGGGGATCTTCCGGCCCGGCGGCTGCGCCTCGAACGTGCCGATCATCGCGCACGGCACCACCGGCGCCCCGGCCCGCAGCGCCATCACGGCGACACCGACCTTGCCCTTGTAGAGCCGCCCGTCGTGCGACCGGGTGCCCTCGGGGTAGATGCCGAGCAACTCGTCCTTGTCGAGGACGCAGAGCCCCTCGCGGATCGCGGCCTGCCCGGCGTCCTTGCCGGAGCGGTCCACCGGGATCTGTCCGGCGCCGCGGAAGAAGGTCGCGGTGAGCCGCCCCTTGAGGCCGGGGCCGGTGAAGTACTCGGCCTTGGCCAGGAATGTGATCCGGCGCTTGAGGACCGCGGGCATCAGGAAGTGGTCGGAGAACGACAGATGGTTGCCGGCGACGATGGCGGCGCCCGACGCCGGCACATGGTGCAGCCCCTCGATCCGGGGCCGGAAGGCCAGTTTCAGCAATGGACCCAACAGCACGTACTTGAGCAGGTGGTAGAACACGGCTCGTCTCCCATTCTGACCCTTCGCCGACTTCCCCGGCGCCTGCCCATCATCCGTCCCCCGCAGCGGGCGTGTTCTTCTCCGGGCATCCCTCTTGACGGGAATGGTGCAGACCTTTAAGTTCACCGCACGCGCACCGGTTCAGAAGTGCGCTCGACGTTCACATACATGTACCTCGCCTTCCCCACCGTCTGCTGTGCACGCTCAGACGAAAGGCAGTGATCCCCCATGAATGTGCGACCACGATTCCGTATCACCGTCACGGGCGGCGCGCTCGCCGCGGCCCTCGCCGCGTCCACCGCGCTCCTGCCGGCCCCCGCCGCCCGGGCCGGGAGCGCCGCCCCGGCCGCCGCCCCGATGGCGGTGGCGCCGTACCTCTACAACGGCTGGGGCAACCCGCCCAGCCCGACGACCGTCACCAACGCGACCGGCGTGCGCTGGTTCACCCTCGCCTTCGTGCTCAGCAACGGGTACTGCAACCCCCAGTGGGACGGCTCCCGCGCGCTCACCGGCGGGGTCGACCAGCGGACCGTCACCACCGTGCGGGCGGGCGGTGGCGACGTCATCCCCTCGTTCGGCGGTTACAGCGGCAACAAGCTGGAGAGTTCCTGCTCCAGCGCCGGCGAGCTGGCCGCCGCCTACCAGAAGGTCGTCAACGCCTACGGGCTCAAGGCCATCGACATCGACATCGAGGCCGCCGCCTACGCCAGTTCGGCCGTCCAGCAGCGTACGGTCGACGCGTTGAAAACGGTGAAGGCCGCGAACCCGGGCCTGAAGGTGTACGTGACCATCGGCACGGACCAGGGCGGCCCCGACCGGAGCCTGATCAACCGGGCCGCGGCGGCGGGGCTCGCGGTCGACGGCTGGACCATCATGCCGTTCGACTTCGGCGCGGCCGGCCAGAACATGGGCACCCTGACGCTGCGTGCCGCCGAGGGACTCAAGTCGGCCCTCAAGAGCGCCTACGGCTACAGCGACGACCAGGCGTACCGGACCATGGGCATCTCCTCCATGAACGGCGTCACCGACATGGACGAGGTCGTCACGGTCGCGGACTTCCGCACGATCCTCGCCTACGCCCAGCAGCACCACCTGGCCCGGCTGACCTTCTGGTCGGTCAACCGGGACCGTCCCTGCACCGGCGGTGACTCGGAGACCTGCTCCGGGGTGAGCCAGTCGGCCTGGGACTACACGAAGGTGTTCGCCGCCTACACCGGCTGACGCGGGCCACGCGTCACCTATCGGGTTGACCGGTTCATGACAGTGCAGGGCCGGATGCCCTCCCCTCCGCCGTCACTCCCCACACCATCGAAGGGCCCCCCACCATGACCCGTACCAGAGTCCTGTCCATCGCCACCGTCGTGAGCGTCGTCGGCACCCTCGCCTTCCTGGGGAGCCCGAACGCCGGCGCCGCCGACCCGGGCAAGGCGCCCGGCGGCAACTTCGACCTGTCGGTCTGGCAGTTGCAGGAGCCCGTGGGCTCCCCCGGCTCGCCGACCACCATCTCCTCCTCCCGGCTGCAGGGGGCCAACGGGTACCAGGACGCGTACTTCTACACCGACACCCGCGACGGCGCCATGACCTTCTGGGCACCGGAGAAGGGCGTCACCACCCCCAACTCCAAGTACGCGCGCTCCGAACTGCGCGAGATGAACCGCAGCGGCAGCGCCGCCAACTGGTCGCTCGGCGGCAGCCACAAGCTGAACGCGACCCTGCGCGTGGTGTCGGTGACGTCCAACGTGTGCGTCGGGCAGATCCACCTGGGCAGCGGCGGCACGTCCACCAAACCGCTCGTCGAGCTGTACTACCGCTCCAACGGCGACATCGTCGTCGGCACCGAGAACTCACCCGCGGGCGGCCAGACGCTCCACGACGTCGGACACGTCTCGGTCGGCAAGACCTGGAGCTACACCATCGCCGTCTCCGGCGGCGACACCATCGACCTGACGGTCAACGGCAGCACCACGCACTACTCGATCCCGTCGTCCTTCTTCCCGTACAAGCAGTACTTCAAGGCCGGCTCCTACAACCAGTCGTCCTCCGACAGCACCACCAAGGGCGCCCGGGTGGCCTTCTACGGGCTGAACGTCTCCCATAGCTGATCCGTCCCGGCCGGCGACCGAACGGGCCGGGCCACCGTACCGGAGTACGGTGGCCTGGCCCGGTGCTGCGGCGGTTCGCTACCGGCCGTCGGTCACTTCACCGACCCCGCCATGACCCCCTGCACGAAGTGCCGCTGGAAGGCGAAGAACACCACGAGCGGCACGATCAGGGAGAGGAAGGCGCCCGGCGCGAGCACGTCGATGTTGCTGCCGAACTGCCTGATCTGCGACTGCAGCGCCACCGTCAGCGGCTGGGCGGAGCTGTTGGCGAACAGCAGCGCCACGAGCATGTCGTTCCACACCCACAGGAACTGGAAGATGGCGAGCGAGGCGAGGGCCGGCTTGGCCACCGGCAGCACCAACTGGACGAAGATGCGCCACTCGCCGCCGCCGTCCATCCGGGCCGCCTCCAGCATCTCCTTCGGGATCTCCGCGAAGTAGTTGCGCAGCAGGAACACGGCGAACGGCAGCCCGTAGGCGACGTGGAAGAGGACCACGCCCGGGATGGAGCCGAACAGGCCGAGCTGGCCGAAGAGCTTGGCCACCGGGAGCAGACCGATCTGCACCGGCACCACCAGCAGCGCCACGACGATCAGGAACACGGCGTCCCGCCCGGGGAAGTCCAGCCAGGCGAAGGCGTATCCGGCGAGCGCCGCGACCACCACGACCAGCACGGTGGTCGGCACGGAGATCAGCACGGTGTTCCAGAACGCCTGCGTCATCCCCGCGTTGCCCAGCAGCGCCGAGTAGTTGTCGAAGGAGAGCTGCCCGGGACTGGTGAGCGCCGTCCACCAGCCCCCCGTCGCGGTGTCCTCGGACGAGCGCAGCGACGACAGGAACAGCCCGGCCAGGGGGGTCAGCCAGATCAGGCCGACCAGGACGAGGAAGGCCTGCACCAGCCCACTGCTCAGACAGCGCCGGACGGCGGTCATCGCTGACTCCTTCGGAAACGGCGGACGTTGAACACCATCGCCGGGACCACCAGCAGCAACAGCAGCACACCGAGGGCGCTGCCCAGGCCCTGGTCGTTGCCGCCGCCGAAGGACACCAGCCACATCTGGGTGGCCAGTACGGTGGCGTCCTCCTGCACCGGGCCGGGCGCGATGATGTAGACGAGGTCGAAGACCTTCATCACGTTGATGACGAGGGTCACGAACACCACCGTCAGCACGGGGGCGAGCAGCGGCACGGTGATGCGGCGGAAGATCTGCCACTCGTTGGCGCCGTCCATCCGGGCCGCCTCCAGCACGTCGCGCGGCATGGTGGACAGGCCGGCGCCGATCAGGACCATCGCGAAGCCGGTCCAGATCCACAGGTAGGCCCCGATGATGGCCGGCGTGACCAGGGCCGGTCCGAGCCAGGACACCCCGTCGTAGGGCTGGCCGAAGTTGGCGGCGGGCAGCGCCAGGGTGTACTCACCGGGGGCGAGTGAGGTGAAGGCGTAGGAACCGTCACCGGCGGTGGTCGTGGTCGCCACCGTCTTGCCGTCCCGGACGGCCTGCACCGTCATCCCGGGCAGGCCGCTCTCGCCGCGGTCGACCGCGCCCTGGGTGCCGCCCCCGCCGGGCACGAAGTCCAGGTAGGCGACCCCGCGCAGCTCGCCGTCGGCGGCCCGGCGGGCCGCGGCCGCGCGGGCGGGTTCGGCGTCGCCGGGCAGGTCGGCGGGGAGCACACCCACCAGGGGCAGGGCGACGGTGTGGCCGGGGGAGACGGCAGCGGCCGTCCGGTAGGAGCCGTCCTCGCCGCGCACCAGGTCCCGGCCGTCGCGGGCCCGGGCGCTGGGGTAGGGCGAGGTGCCGGCGAAGGCGTCGTGCACGGAGACGACCGCGGCGTTGAGCACGCCCTTGTCGGGGTCCTCGTCGTAGGCGAGGCGGAAGATGATGCCCGCGGCGAGGAACGACACCGCCATGGGCATGAACAGCAGCAGTTTGAACGCGGTGGCCCAGCGGATCTTCTCCACCAGGACGGCGAGGATCAGGCCGAGGCCGGTCAGCAGCGCCGGGGCCACCACGACCCAGATCACGGTGTTCCGGACGGCCTTGAGCGTCGCCGGGTCGCGGAACACCTCCGTGTAGTTGTCGACGCCGATGAACCGGGTGCCGGAGGCGTCGAAGAAGCTGCGGCCCACGGAGAAGAGGACCGGGTAGACGACGAGCGCGCCGAGCAGCAGCAGGGCGGGCAGGGCGAAGAGCACGGCGATGGTGCGGCCCCGCAGTCCGGCCCGCCGCCGGCCGTCGGCCGCGGCGGTGTCCGGCGGGGCGGGCGGACGGGTGTCCTTGACGAGGGTGTCGGTCATGGCCGATCAGTCCCGGTAGGCCTTGGCGGCGGCGCTCTCCAGCGCGGCGGCGGTGGCCTTGGGGTCGGAGGGGTCGCGGAGGAAGTCCTGGAGCAGCTTCCACTCGCCGGTGCCCTTGGTGCCGCCGAAGGCCGCCGGCGCCTGGTCGGACATGTCGAAGCGGACCGAGTCACCGGCCCCGACCAGCGACTCGGCGGTGGCGCGGGTGACCTCGTCGCCGTAGGAGTCCAGGCTCAGCTTCTTGTTCGGGGAGAGGAAGCCGCCCTCGCCCGCCCACACCGCCGCGGCCTCGGCGGAGGCCAGGTACTCCACCAGTTCCATGCCGGCGGCGCGGTGCTTGCTGTCCTTCAGGACGACCGCGGCGTCACCGCCGCTGACCACGGGCGCGTCGTTGCCGTCGACCCCCGGGAAGGGGAAGAAGTCGGCGTCCTCGCCCACTGTCCGGTCGTACTGGTCCTTGGCGACACCGGCGACGAAGTCGCCCTCGTAGACCATGCCGGCCTCGGGCTCGGGGCCGAACACCTTCTCCACGGAGCCCGGGAAGTCGGTGTTCAGGGCCCCCTTCTGGGCGCCGGCGATGAGCTGCTTGTCCTCGAACAGCTTGCCGAGGGTGGTGAGGGCCTTCACCACGCTGGCGTCGGACCACTTCAGCTCGTGCGCGGCGAGGGCGTCGTACTTCTCGGGGCCGGCCTGGGAGAGGTAGATGTTCTCGAACCAGTCGGTGAGCGTCCAGCCGTCCTGTCCGGCGACGGCGAAGGCGGCGAGTCCGGAGTCGGAGACGGTGTGCCCGGCCTCCAGCATCTCGTCGTACGTCTTCGGCGGCTCCACGCCGGCCTGGGTGAGGGCCTCGGGGCTGTACCAGACCGTCGACTTGTGGGCCGCCTTGAAGTACAGGCCGTACAGCGTGCCGTCGACACTGCCGTACTTCTTCCACACGTCGGCGAAGCCGGCGTCGACGGCGCTCTCCACCGGCTTGGACAACGGCTGCAGCCAGCCCTTCTTCGCGAACTGCTGCAACACGCCGACCTGCGGGACCATGACCACGTCGGGGGCGTCGCCGCCCTCGATCTTGCTGCCGACGACGGTGGAGACGTTGTCGCCGGTGGAGACGAACTGGGTCTTGGCGCCGGTCTTCTCGGTGAAGGCGTCGAGCACCTTCTGGAAGTTCTCCTGCTCGCTGCCGGACCAGACCCCGGCCACGGTGACCGTCTGGCCGTCGAGTGCCTTGTCACCGCCGCCCGCGGCGACGGGCTCGCTGCCGCCGCAGGCGGTCGCGCCGAGTGCCAGGGCCGCGGCGATACAGCCGGTGAGCAGGGTGGTGCGTCGTCTCATCATCGTTGATGACCTTTCAGGGGTGGGGCGGGTGAGGTGTCAGGCGCAGGGGCCGTCGGTGATCCACCAGGCCGCGGTGGAGCCGGCCAGGCTCCCGGGCGGGCAGGGACCGCTGGTGAGCAGCGGGACGCCGTCGACCGGCGCGGGTGTGGGGGCGGTGCCGAAGTTGACGGCGCAGACCAGGCCGTCGCCGCGGGAGAAGGCGAGGACCCCGGGCGGGGTCTCCAGCCAGTGCAGGGTGCCGTCGCCCAACTGGGGCAGTGCGGCGCGCAGTTGCAGGCCGTCGCGGTAGAGGTGCCAGAACGAGCGGGTGTCCGCGAGGGCCCGGTCGGTGGCGTGCTCGGCGAACCACTCCGGCTGCGGCAGCCACGGCTTGACGCCCTCGGCCGCGGCGGTGAAGCCGAACGGGGAGGCCTGTCCCGACCACGGCAGCGGCACCCGGCAGCCGTCGCGGATACGGGCCCGGCTGCCGGTGCGCCGGAAGATCGGGTCGGTGAGGACGTCGTCGGGCAGATCGACGACCTCGGGCAGCCCCAGCTCCTCGCCCTGATAGATGTACGCGGCTCCCGGCAGCGCCAGCATCAGCAGCGCGGCGGCGCGGGCCCGGGCGGACCCCAGGCCGCTGCCCTCGGTGGCGGGCTCGCCGTAACGGGTGACCGTGCGCACCTGGTCGTGGTTGTTGAGGACCCAGGTGACCGTGGAACCGGTGCCGGCGATGTCCTGCATGGCCTCGGAGATGACCTTGCGGAAGGCGTCCACGTTCCAGTGGGCGCTGAGCAGGTCGAAGAAGAAGGCCTGGTGCAGTTCGTCGGGGCGGACGTAGCGGGCGTGGTCGCGTGCGGTGGGCACCGACACCTCGCCGACCAGGAGCCGTTCGCGGCCGTCGAGACCGGTGTACTCCTCGCAGACCGCGCGCCAGTGCCGCCACACGTCGTGCACCTCGGGCTGGTTCCACGCCAGGGGGTTGACCGAGTCGCGGGTGCGGGCGTCCGCCTCCGGGTCCGGCGAGTCCGGCAGTTCGGGGTGTTTGAACAGCCCGGCGGCGACGTCGATGCGGAAGCCGTCGACACCGCGGTCCAGCCAGAACCGGAGCGTCCGGTCGAACTCGGCCGGGACCTCGGGGTCGCGCCAGTTCCAGTCGGGCTGCTCCGGCGTGAACATGTGCAGGTACCACTGGCCGGGGCGGCCGTCGGCCTCGGTGACCCGGCTCCAGGCCGGTCCGCCGAACATGGCGTGCCAGTTGTTGGGCGGCTCGGACCCGTCGGGGCCGCGGCCGTCGGCGAAGTGGAAGCGGGCGCGGGCCGCGCTGCCGGGCGGCGCGGCGAGGGCCTCGCGGAAGTACGGGTGCTCGCTGGAGCAGTGGTTGGGCACGATGTCGAGCAGGACCCTGATGCCCAGCCGGCGGGCGGCGGCCATCAGCAGGTCGAACTCGGCGAGGTCGCCGAAGACCGGGTCCACGTCGCGGTAGTCGGCCACGTCGTAGCCGTGGTCGTGCTGCGGCGAGGGGTAGAAGGGGCTCAGCCAGATGCCGTCGACACCCAGCTTCCTGAGGTAGGGCAGTCCGGCCCGTACCCCCGCCAGGTCGCCGATGCCGTCGCCCGTGCTGTCCAGGAAACTGCGGACGTAGACCTGGTAGATCACCGCGTCACGCCACCAGTGGCGCGCGTCCTCGTGCTGGGAAATCACCCCGAGTGCCTGTCTGTGTGTTGGTGCTGTTATGCATGCATGTTAGGTAGACGTGACGCGCAGGTGTCAATGCTTCGTACGGGAAGTGCTGAGCAATGTGCTCAAAAAATGCGGACAAAACCACCTAGAACGACTGCGTGAAGCGCCGCCAACTACCTAACGGTTATGCAAGGAGAGGGGGAGTGAGGGGGGAGAGGGGGGTGCTATCGCTCGGCGACCGCGGCGAGTTCCGCGGCCAGCCGCCGGACGGCGGCGCTCGTGCTCTGCCGCCCGGTCAGGGCGTCGTGGACCACGGCCTGCACCACCAGGCTGACCTGGTCGTAGCGCGGGCTCTTGGGCCGCGGCGCGGCCGAGAGCACCGCGGCGCGCAGCACCGGCAGATACGGGAACCGGCGTACCAGCGCCGGGTCCTCGTAGAGCGCGGCCCGCACCGGCGGCAGCGCGCCCCGGGTCAGGACCTGCCGCTGCACCGGAGCGCTGGTCAGATACGCGAGGAGCCGCCGCGCCGAATCCGGGTGCCGGGCGTGCGCGGTGACGGCCAGATTGGAGCCGCCGAGCACACTGGTGCCCGGCCCGTCCGAACCGGGCAGCCGCACCGCCCCGACCTTCCCGGCGACCGCCGAGCCCGCGCCGTCGGCGGCCACGTAGGCGTAGGGCCAGTTGCGCAGGAAGAGGAGCCGGCCCTCCTCGAAGGCCCGCTTGGACTCCTCCTCCGTATACGTCAGCGCCGCCTCGGGTATCCAGCCCTCGCGCACCCCCCGCACCAGGAAGCCGATGCCCTCGCGGGCGGCCGGGGAGTCCACGGTGACCCGCCTGCCCTCGTCGTGCAGGATCGTGCCGCCCGCCGAGTAGACCGCCTCGGCGGCGTTCACCGTCAGCCCCTCGTACGGCAGCAACTGGCCCGCGTACCCGTCCAGCCCGTGCCGGGGCGCGACGGTCTCGGCGTCCCGTTCCAGCTCCGCCCAGGTGCGCGGCGGGTCCAGGCCCTCCGCGGCGAGGACGTCCGCGCGGTACAGGAGCAGCCCGGCGTTGGTGACGTAGGGAACGGCGTAGAGACGCCCCTCGTAGGTGGCCGTGCCGACGACCGGCGGCAGGAAGCTCCCCAGCGGGAAGGCCGCGCGCGGCAGCGGGCGTATCCAGCCGGCGGCGGCGAACTGCGAGGTCCAGTCGACGTCGATGTTGAGGACGTCGAACCGGCCGCGGTCGCCGTCGCGCAGATCGGTCTCCATCTGCGCCCGGGTCTCGTCCGCCGAGTTCGGCAGCTCGACCAGGGTGACCCGCTCGTCCGGATGCGCCCGGTTCCAGCCGGCCAGCAGCGGCCCCAGATAGCCCGTCAGGTCACCGGCCGTGGCAAGGGTCAGCGGACCCCGGCCGGAGCCCGGCCCACCGGGCCGCGCACCGGCCGACACATAGCCGGACAGGAGCACCACCAGAACGAGCAGACCCCGGCCGGCGGCCTGAGCCCACCGCATGGGTCCCTCCGCTCGACTGTGCCGGGCCCCTTCGCCGCGGCGCGAATGCATGTATACCTGTTAGGCATGCCTGATACTAGGGGCCGCGGCCTATCGGACACGGGCACTCCCGCCCAGGGCCGCTCCGCCCGACACGGAAACGAGGTGCAGAGCGCAAGTGCGGCTGCCTCTCCTGGCCCTGCTGGCACGCGGCCCCGCGCACGGCTACGAGCTCAAGCAGGACCTTGAGCAATTGCTGGGCGCCGCATACCCTCAGCCCAACATCGGCCAGATCTACGTCACCCTCGGCCGCCTGGAGAAGACGGGACTGATCGACGGCGAGGAAGTGGCGCAGTCGAGCCGGCCCAACAAGAAGATCTACCACCTCACCGAAGCCGGCCGGGAGGCGCTGCACGTCTGGTTCGGGGAGACCTCGGAGGAACCCCGGGTCCGGGACGAGTTCTTCATGAAGCTCGCCCTCGCCCCGCGCACCGGACTCGCCGACCAGATCGCCCTCATCAACGGCCAGCGACGTCAGTACCTGAACACCATGCGCACCTTGTCGAAACTGGCCGCGGCCGAAGACCGCGACAACCGCATCTCCCACCTGCTCATCGAAGGCGCCATGCTCCATCTGCAGGCCGACCTCGACTGGCTGGAGCGATGCCAGGAGGAACTGGAGGGGCTGGAGTGAGCGAGGCTCGCACGCCGCTGCTGAAGGCCGTCGGTCTGGTCAAGACCCACCACGGCGAAGGCGCGCCCGCGCACGCCGTGCGCGGCGTCGACCTCACCGTCCGCAAGGGCGAGTTCGTCGCCCTGACCGGCCCGTCCGGGGCCGGCAAGTCCACCCTGCTGCACCTGCTCGGCGGACTCCAGCGACCGGACGCGGGCGGCATCGAACTGGACGGCGCGCCGACCGCCGCCTGGAGCGAGGCCCGCTGGGCGGTGGAGCGCAGAAGGCGCATCGGCATCGTCTTCCAGTTCTTCAACCTGGTCTCCGACCTCTCGGTCGTCGACAACGTCGAACTGCCCGCCCTGCTGGCCGGCACCCCGCCCAGGCAGGCCCGCGCCCGCCGCGCGGAACTCCTGGCCGAGCTGGGACTGAGCGGCAAGGAACGGAACATGCCCGGCGAACTCTCCGGCGGCGAGCAGCAGCGCGTCGCGCTGGCCCGCGCCCTGGTCAACCAGCCTGACCTGCTCCTCGCCGACGAGCCCGCGGGCAGCCTGGACAGCAGGGGGACCCGCGAGGTGACCCGGCTGCTGACCCGCTTCCACGGACGCGGCCAGACCATCGTGCTCGTCACCCACGACGCCCGGCTGGCCAGCGCGGCGGACCGGGTGATCAGCTTCTTCGACGGCCGGATCGCGGACGACGCCGCCCTGGACACCTGGCCTGCCCGCTCGACGGACACGTCCAGCGTGCTCCGGCTGAGGGGCTGAACCCGGTGGCACACCGGCAGCCGGCCGCCGGACGGCGCCGCGCACACGAGCGGAGGGGGTGACGAGATGCAGGCCATGGCGCGCTGGGCGCGGGCCGACCTCCGCAGCCACCGCGGCGCGGCGCTGTTCCTGGTCCTCGCCACGGTCGGCATCGTCATCGCCCTCCTGCTGGCCACCGCGCTGTTCACCTACGCCACCAACCCGTGGCAGCGGGTCTTCACCGAGACCCGCGGCGCCCATGTGTGGCTGCACACCAGCGTCTCGGCCGACACCGGCCGCCTGGCCGGCCTGGACGGGGTCGACTCCGTGGCGGGCCCCTACCCCACCGAGTCGGTGGCCCTCACCGCGCACGGCGCCCGCGCCTCGGCCGAGCTGCGCGGCACGAGCACCGCGCCGTCCGTGGGCCGCCCGAGGGTGACCGCCGGCCGCTGGCTGCGCGAGTCGGACACCGACGGGGTGGTGCTGGAGACCCGGCTCGCCCGCGCGCTGCTGGCCGGCCCCGGCGACACCCTCGCCCTGCCCGGCACCGCCCGGACACTGACCGTCCTCGGCGTGGCCGAGAGCGCCGAACCCCGCTACCGCCCCGGTGCGCGGCCCGGCCTGGTCTGGGCGCCCCCGGCCGCCGTCCGCGCCCCCGACGGCCAGGTCACCGGCCTGCGCCTGAGCGACCCGGACGGCACCGACTACGCCGTCCAGCGGGCCGTCACCGTGCTCGGCGCCGGCGCGGTCGGCGAGGTGTCCACCTGGCAGCAGGCCCGCGCCCAGGCACAGGGCGACAACCGGCTGCTCGGCCAGGTGCTGGGACTGTTCGGCCTGGCCGCGCTGCTCGCCGCCTGCCTCGCCGTGTACGGGGCGATCGCCGCCCGCGTCCGCGGCCACCTGCGGAACATCGCGGTGCTGAAGGCGATCGGCTTCACCCCCGGCCAGGTGGTCGGCGTCTTCGTGTTCCAGCACCTCGCGCACGCCCTGACCGGAGCCGCCGTCGCCGCCGTGCTCGTCCAGACGCTGGGCAGTCGCGTACCGGGACGCGTCGGCGACGCGATCGGGATCTGGCAGGGACTGCCGCACCACACCACCGCGCTGGCCGCCGTGCCCGCCGGCACCGTGCTGTTCATCGGCGTGACCACGGCACTGGCCGCCTGGCGGGCCGGGCTGGTCCCGCCGGTGCCCGAACCGCGGCGCCCCGGACCCACCACCGCGGGCCTGTCCCCGCTCGCCCGCGAGGCACTCGGCCGGCGCCTGCCGCCCGCCCTGGTACTGGGCGTGCACCGGGTGGTCGCCCGCCGCTCCAGGTCCCTGGCGACCGTGGCCCGGCTGGCCCTCCCGCTGCTGCTCATCGTGGTGGCGATGAGCGCGTGGAGCACCATCGACCGGCTGCGCGAACACCCCGAACAGGCCGGGCTCGCCGCCGCGCTCACCGTCCGCGCCGACGGACTCGGCGAGGCCGAGACCCGCTCCCTGCTCCGCCGCGACCCGCGGATCGCGGCCGTCTACCCGGGCGTCGAGGTGAGCGCCCTGGTACCGGGACAGAACGCCACCATCGCCCTGCGCGGCCTCGGCACCGGCCCGGACCCCTACCCGTACGCCCTCGCCGAGGGCCGCGCCCCGCACGGCCCGAGCGAGGCCGTGGCGGGCCAGGGCCTGCTCGACCTGCTGCACGTACGGGTCGGCGACTGGGTGCGGATGACCGTCGGCGCGCACCCGCACGTCCTGCACCTCGTGGGACGCGCCATCGAACCGGAGAACGCCGGCCGGGTCGTCTCCACCTCCCTGGACAACCTGCGCGCGGGCGACCCCGAACTGGGCGCCACCCTCTACCAGCTCCGGCTCCGCCCCGGCGCGGACGCGGGCGCGGTCGCCGCGGCGGTGGCCGCGCGCGGCGGCGGCCACCTCGACGTGCACGCGGTGGCCGACCCCACCGACGGACTGTCACCGCTGCGCAGTGTCATCGCCGGTCTGATCGCCGTCCTCGCGTTCATCGGGCTGGTGGAACTGCTCACCTCGATCGGCGCCGCCGTCCGGGAGGGCGAGGGGGACCTGCTCGCGCTGAAGGCGATCGGCCTGACCCCGCGTCAGATCACCGCGATCACCGTCACCGCCACCGCCTGCACCGCCCTGGCGGCGGTCGCCCTGGGACTGGCGGCCGGCCTGCCGCTGGCCGGCCGGCTGATCGACGCGCACGGACGGTCGACGGGCATCGGCGCCGGCATCGCCCACCTGCCCCCGGCCGGCCGGCTGCTGGCGTTCGCCCTGACCGCGGTGGCCGGCGCGGCCGTCCTCGCCGTGCTGCCCGCCGCCCGCGCGGCCCACCGCCACCGCGCGGACGCGGTGCGCTGACAGGACGGCCGAGCACCCCCGCGACGACCGCCCGGGACACCGCCTGACACCCGCTCACCAGGCGTTTTAGTTCGGGGCTTTGCACCTCAGTGCATGGCTTTTGCTTGTTAGTGCATCGTCATCCGCTGACCGCGCGGACAGCTCCCGCGACCTGTGATGATCGGTCCTGAGCGAATGAGTGCGTACTCGAAGGCCCGCCCAGTCCGAGGCCGCCTGGACCGTTCCACCCCACAGGTATGGCTCGTGGCACTGGGCCGCGCCGTGCTCCGCGATTCCCCCGCGCGGTGCCGCGCCTCGACAAGGAGTCCCATGCCTGACGTCAAGATCGAAGCACGCCCTGTTCCGGCGGTCGTCGTGCAGGCCGACGACCTTCTGACCCGTGACGGGACGGTGTCCTTCCTGGAGGCGGACGAGCGGGTCAGGGTCCTGACCGCCGACGAACTGGCCGACGCCGACATCCTGGTGGTGCTGACCGCCTCGGTCAGCGGCAAGACGCTCTCCACCATGAGCCGCGCCTCCCAGCTCACCGGCGGACGGACCCGGATCGTGCTGGTCGCGGACCAGATCTCGGAACAGCAGCTCGCGCTCGCGGTCAACCACGGCCTGGTGAGCTTCCTGGTACGGCCGTTCACCAGTTTCAGCCAGATTCTCGCGGCCGCCGTCGAGGCGCACCAGGGCCGGTCGACCGTCCCCCCGGTGCTGATGAACCTGCTGCTGGACCGCATGCGCACCATGCAGAAGAGCGATTCCCCCACCGGACTGCTGCCGGTGGACCTGACCCAGCGCGAGGTCGACGTGCTCAGGCTGCTGTCCGAGGGGATGGACACGGTGGAGATCGCCACCAAGCTCAGTTACTCGGAGCGCCTGATCAAGAGCGTCATCCAGTCCGTCATCAAGCGGCTCCAACTGCGCAACCGCACCCACGCCGTCGCCTACGCCATCCGTATGGGCATCCTGTGACCGCGGGCGCCGGGAGGTGTGTCGAGAAGGGTACGGCTGCTGCACGTCCGTGCAGGCATCGTGGTCACCGGCCCGTACGCCGCGACACCGGCCCTAGGATTCGGGCGCGGGCCTGTGACCACCGGGCGGAGCGCACCCCCTCGGCCGCCGTCGACCTCGGCCGCCGTCGATCGACCCCACCCGCACGACCGGGAAAGGCATGCAGATGAGCCACCGTGAGCCGGACGCCGCGCGTCCGGACGAGTTCGCCGGGCCGTCGGGCGGACAGGCGGTCTGGGAGAGCGAACTGCCCTGGCAGCTCGCCGCACCGGACGAGGCGGGCACGGCGGAACCGGCCCCCGCGGCGGCCGACGAGACGACGGACCGGCGCCTGGCCGCCTGGGTGCCCGAAGAGCCCGGCGCGCACGCCCTCCACACCGGCCGGACCGCCGGCCACGGCCTCGACATGACGCCCGCCGCCGGCCACGGCACCGACATCACGCCCGCCGCCGACCCGGCGCCGGCCGCCGCGCCCGCCGGCCGCCGTACCCGGGGCCACGACGGCCACTCCACCGGCGGCGGGCGGCGCGCCGCCGCGCGGGCGTCCCTCGTCAAGCCGGTACTGGCCGGGGCGGGCGTACTCAGCGCCCTCTTCCTGCTCGTCCCCTCCTGGTTCGACGAGAACGCCCCGGCGCAGACCGTCCAGGCCGGCGCCGAGGACGTGGACCCGGACCACACCCCCGACGAGCCCGACCCCTCGACCAGCGCGTCCCCGCGGCCGGGCACCACCGGCGCGGCGAAGGACAGCGGCAGGGCCGGCGACAAGGGCGACCGCATCGCCGAGGTGGCGGCGACCGCGCCCACCCAGGAGGCCCGGCTGGTGGCCGCCGTCTCCGAGTCCGGCACCCCCACCCGCACCGCGACCGCGAAGCCCTCTCGCGCCAGTGCCACCCCCAAGCCCGCCGCCACCACCCAGCAGCCCGACTGGACGACGACCGTGCTGCACGGCACCAGCGTCCTGGAGGCGGGTCAGAGCTGGTCCACCAACCGCGTCGACCTGATCTTCCAGGGCGACGGCAACCTGGTGCTCTACGACAAGAAGGGCACCCCCCTGTGGTGGTCCGGCACCGCCGGACAAGGTGCCAAGGCCGTCTTCCAGGCCGACGGCAACCTGGCCGTCTACACCGGCGACGGACAGACCGCGTGGTCCTCCAGGACCGACGGCCACGACGGCGCCGAACTGGTGCTGCGGGCCGACGGCAACGTGGTCGTCCAGCAGGGCGGCACCGTACTGTGGTCCACCGGCACCGCGATGTGACACCCCCTCACCTCCTCGCCTCCCGCCCCCCACCGCACACCAGAGACGAGACACCTGAAGTGAACAGGCGTTACCCGTGGGCACGTCCGCTCG
The DNA here is from genome assembly GCF_039542605.1 of Streptomyces ziwulingensis. Lineage (NCBI taxonomy): Bacteria > Bacillati > Actinomycetota > Actinomycetes > Kitasatosporales > Streptomycetaceae > Streptomyces > Streptomyces ziwulingensis. Next base: position 20,895 of record NZ_BAABIG010000061.1, on the reverse strand, counting down.
TCCCCGCCGGGCTGGCCCTCGGCCTGCTGACGGGATGCGGAACCATCATCGGGACGGGCGACGAACCCCGGGTGGTCGTCGGCATCTCCGACGAGGTGCTGGCCACCGACCCGGCCTCCGGCTACGACCCGGGCTCGTGGATGCTGTTCAACAACGTCTTCCAGTCGCTGCTCAGTTTCCCCAGCGGGGGCACCGAGCCGCAGCCGGACGCCGCCAAGACGTGCTCCTTCACCGACGCCGACAGCCGGGTCTACGCGTGCACGCTGAAGGAGGGCCTGCGGTTCGCCAACGGCAACGACCTCACCTCGCGCGACGTCAAGTTCTCCTTCGACCGCATGCTGCGGATCAACGACCCCTCCGGTCCGGCGGTCATGTTCAATTCCCTCGACAGCGTGCGGACGCCGGACGAGCGGACGGTCGTCTTCCACCTCAACGTCCCCGACGCCACCTTCCCCAGCAAGATCGCCTCGGGCGCGGGCTCCATCGTCGACCACCGGGAGTACCCGCGGACCCGGCTGCGCGACGACGACGGCGCCGTCGGCTCCGGGCCGTACACACTGGAAGGGCTGAGCAGGACCGAGGCGGACTTCGGGGTCAACGACGAGTACACGGGCACCGCCGAGAGGGAGAACACCGGCGTCACCCTCAAGTTCTTCCACGGCGACCAGCAGGCCCTGAAGAAGGCGCTGCTCGGCGGCGAGGTGGACATCGCCTACCGCGGCCTGTCGGCGGACGACATCGCCGACATCGACCTGGGGAGCGACCGCGACGACGTCAGGGTGGTCGAGGGCAGCAGCGCCGAGGTCCAGCACCTGGTCTTCAACATGAAGGACCCGGTGACCGGCCGCCTCTCGGTGCGCAAGGCCATGGCCCACCTGCTCGACCGCGACGCCCTGATCAAGGAGGTGTACCGGGACACGGCCATCCCGCTGTACTCGATCATCCCGGCCGGCATCGCCGGACACAGCACGGCCTTCTTCGACATCTACGGCGACCGCCCCTCCACCGCCGAGGCCACCGCCGCCCTGCGCGCCGACGGCATCACCGACAAGGTGCGGCTGACCCTGTGGTCCACCCCGTCACGGTACGGCCCGGCCACCGACGCCGAACTGGCGGCCATCGCCGAACAGCTCAACGCCAGCGGACTCTTCGAGGCCGACATGAAGTCCGTGCCCTACGAGAAGTACGAGAAGGGCATCTCGGCGGGCGAGTACGGCGTCTACGTCAAGGGCTGGGTGCCCGACTACCCGGACGCCGACAACTTCACCGCGCCCTTCTTCGGCGAGGACAACGTGCTGCAGAACGGCTTCGAGAACCGCACGATCACCGACCGGCTGATCCCGCGGACGGCCATCGAGAGCAACCGCAGCGCCACCGAACCGGACTACGGCCGGCTCCAGAAGATCGTGGCCGAACAGATCCCGATCCTGCCGGTGTGGCAGGCCAAGCAGTACGCCGTCGTCCGCGAGAACGTCCGGGACGGCGTCGAATACTGCCTCGACGCCTCCACGGTCTTCCGGTTCTGGAAACTCGCCAAGGACTGAGGGCGGCCCGCGTCCCGGGACCGGGCGGTCGCACCCGTTCCGGACCGGGAGACACGTCCCCACGGAGAAGCAGGACATGAGCGGCACTCGAACAGGAGCGGAAACGATCCGGCGCCCGGCGGCCGCCGCCGGGCGGAGCACGGCCGAGGACGGGATCAGAGCCCACCGAGCGGGCACGGCATGGCTGATCGCCCCCGCCGGGCCGGTGGACGAGCGGGCGCTGGCGTTCGCCGCCGGCCTCGCGCCCGACCCCGAGTGCACCGTCCTGGTGGTCGATCTGCCCGACGGGGCGGACGACGACACCGTCGACCGGGTGGCCCGCGCGGTCCCCGCCGGGCGCGACGGCCTGCGGGTGGTGTTCGGCCGGCCGCCCCGCCGCGAGACCGCGCAGGTGGCCAGGCGGCTCGCCGACCACCTGGGCCGGACGGTGATCGCGGCGGCCGGCACCCCGCAGCCGATCCCCGGCGGCGGACTGTTCATCCCCCCCGAACGCGGCCCCGGGTGGATCCGCTGCGCACCCGGAGCACTCGGGACCCACGACTCCAGGACCTTCCCCAGACTCCCGTGGGCCGCCGCCCTCCCCGACCGGCCCTGGTCCCTCGGCGGGACCGTGGCGGAGCCGCTGCCCGCGGGCGTCTGGCTGCACGCGGCTCAGGAGAACCCGGCCAGGACCGCACACCGGTCGGCCCTGCGCGGCCGTACGGCGGTGTCCCCCGAGTCGGTCACCGTGGTGATCGGCGTGCCCGGGGAGCCGGCGCTGCCGGTGGCGGACATCGCCCGGTTCTGGCAGCAACTGCCCCCGCCCCTGCGCCCGGCGGTGCGGTTCGCGAGTTACGGCCCCGGGCGCCTGAGCGGAGGAAGACACCTCGCAGACGTACTCGCCCAGGTGCTCGGCGAACCCGTGCGCATGCTGAGCGGCCTGCCCCGGGGCGCGGGCGGCTCGGCCGGCTCCGAGGGTCCCGAGGGTTCCGACGCCGGTTCCGGCGAGGTGCTGCTGGTCCGGGACGACGGCACACCGGGCCGGCCGCTGCGGGCGCGCGAGTTCGTCCACCCGCCGCCCAGCGACACGGTGGGCGCGCCGCCCGTCCCGTACGCGGCGGTCCACCGGTGGCCGCTCGGCGACCTGCCGGAGATCCGTCCCGGCACCCACCGCCTCGCCGACGGCGTGGTCGTCGAGGTGGTGCCCAGCGGCCTGTGGGTGCGCCTCGCGCCGGACCCCGCGCACGCCGCCGAGGTACGGTCCGCCGACCCGGACCCGGAACGGGAACGCGTCCTGTGCGACGCCGGGTCCGAGGAGGACCTGCCCCGGCTTCGGCAGCTCGCCCAGGACCTGGTCCGCACCTTCCCGTCCGACCTGCGCCGGACGGTACGGGTGGGTGTCTGCCGCCCCGCGGCCCCGCTCGGCCGCCCCGCACCGGTCGTCCCCGCGCCGGGCCCCGGCTCCCCCCGCCCGGCAGCGGGCCCCCTCACCACCGCCGCCGCGGCGCCCCGGCCGCAGCCCGGCGCGCCCGGCCCGCCCGCCACTTCGGCCGGCGGGCACCTGGGGCTGCTCTCCCTCGCGGCCGAGATCCTGCGCAGGCACCCCGGTCTCGCCGGGGCCGACCCGCACCCGGACGCCCCCGCCGAACTCGCCGCCGTACTGCGGCGACTGGCGGGCGGCGGACCGGACGGGACGGCGGCACCCGGGGTCCCCGACGAACTGCTGCGCGGCGGGCTGCGGATGCTCCCCGTCCACCAAGGGGCGACAGGGCTGCGCACGACGCTCGACGAGCCGATGCGGCAGTGGTACGCCGGCCGGCCGGTCGTGACCGACCCGAACGCGTGCGAGGCGTCGACCCTGGGCCCCGGCGACGAACCGGGCAACACCGACTTCCTCATCTGGTCCGCCGACGGCCGCCGTACCGACCTGCTCGACCCGCTCTGCCCGGACCGGGTGCTGTTCCTGCCCGGCTCCCGGTTCCGGGTGCTCGACGTCGACTCCGCCGTCCCCGGCGTCGTCATGATGCGCGAGACCGGCCCGCACGCGACACCGGCCGACGAGCGACTGGACCGGGCGGCGGTGCGCGAACTGACCCGGGCCTGGCACGCATGGCACCCGGACCCGCACCGGAACCCGGACCCGGCCTCGCGGGCGCAGGTCCCCTAGCCAGCGGCCGCCGGCCCGCACCCCGGGGCCGCCGCCCGCTCCGCGCGCACGGCGCTCAGCCGGCGGGCGAACTCGGTGGCGAGGTGCTGGTAGGGGCCGGGGACGCTGGTCCCGTCGGGCTTTAGGCGCGGGTAGAACCCGCTGCGGGGCACTCCCGCCTCGTCGGCCAGCGTCTTCAGGCCGGACCGCGGGTCCTCGCCGAGGCAGCCCGACAGGATGCGTTCCATGGCGTCCCGGACGGCCCGCTCGTTACGGGTACGGGTGTGCGCGCTGATGCGGCCCATCAGGTTCCTCCTCCGTGCGTGAGCGAGGACGACGGGCCCGCCGCGAGGGTCGCGGCGGGCCCGTCGTCCTGGCCGTCGTCTCAGCGACGCGGCAACCGCGTCGTCAGCGAGTAGAGCCGGGTCTTCTGGCCGGCGCTCTGGTTGTCGTCGCTGACCATGAGCAGCCGCAGGCGCCCGTCCCGGGTGCGGCCCGTCACCGTGACGCCCTCGATGTTGTCCAGCAGCGGATTGGGCTGCGGCTGGGCGCTGGTGGCCCCCAGCGAGGGGCAGTCGGCGACATCGGCCAGCAGCGTCTTGCGCGCGAACCGGACGCCCGAGGCACCGTCGACCCGCGCCACGCCGCCGACGTCGGAGGCGTGCCGCAGATCCACGAGCTGGAGCCGCACCGTGTTGCCCACCCCCGCCGTGAAGCCGCGCTCCACGACGAGCAGGCGGCCGTCCGGGGTCGCCGTGATGTCGGAGACGGTCAGACCGGCGTCGGCCCGGACCGCGTACTGCCGGGCCGGGCGGAACCCGCCGTGCGCCGACCCGCGGGTCCAGGTCTGCAGCCGCCGGACGTCGGCCCCGTCGCCCGTGAGGGCGCCCTCCATGGAGGCCACCAGGGTGCGGTCGCCGGGGAGCAGGGCGAGCCCTTCGAAGGTCTGGTTGCGCACCGCCCGCCCCGCGGGGGCGACCCGCAGGGCGTCCGGCGCGGCGAGCCGGCCGAGGAAGGCACCGGACCGGCTGAAGCGCGCGACGGACGGCTCCGTCTCGGACGCCACCAGCCGGGTGCCGTCCCGGTCCACCGCGACGGCCTCGGAATCCAGGGGCAGGCCCTGCCCGTCGGCCAGCGCCTGGACGGACTCCACGCGCCGGGCCCCGGCGTCGAGCGTGAACAGGTGCGACTCGTCGGCGACGGCCAGCAGCCGGTGGTCGCGGTCGACGGCCAACCCGGAGATCTCCGCCACCGGCACGCCGCCGAAGACGGTCTTGTCGAGCGTGTCGGAGAACCGCTGGATGTCCGTCGAGGGCGAGCAGGCGGCACGGCCGGTGGCAGCACCGGTCACACCGGTCACGCCGGACGTACCGGTCGACGCGAGGGCCGGGGTGGCGGTGGCGGCGGGGCAGGACAGGGCCGCCAGGGTGGCGGCGGCGAGAACAAGCGCACGCAGGCGCACGGTGTCAGTCTCCTCGGTCTCAGTTGTCGTACAGCTCGGTGCACTTGCCGTTGTCGAACAGGGCGCCCTTGACGACCGGCAGGTCGTCGGCGGGGTCCTGCACGGCGGTGGTCAGGCCGGTGAGGGTGCCGGTGCAGTCCTGGACGGCGTCCTCGTCGTCGCCTTCGGCGCCGCCGACGTACATGTCGAGCCAGGTCGTCGCGCCCTCGGGTGCGGTGTCCAGGCTGTGGCAGGGCCCGTTCTGCGGGCTGCCGCCGTCACCGCAGGCGTCCTCGACGATGAAGTACCGCCGTACCTTCGGAATGTAGAACCGGGTCCCGGCGGGGTAGTCCAGGGTGTCCTTGCCGCCCTCGTTGCTGTGGCCGACGGCGACGGTGATCGGGTCGGCGTAGGTGCCGGTGCCGCCGGCCTGCTGGTGGACGACCGGGTCGGAGATCTGCGCGCTGCCCCGGGGGGTGTTGTCGAACCAGGTGTAGCCCGTGGTGAACGCGTTCTCGATCGTCTTGCCGGAGGTGGCCGCGACCCCGCCCATCCGCATGCTCCCGGTGGTGGTGTCGGGGCTCGCGGGGACCATGGCGTCGCGCAGCGTGGCCGGTTCCTCCTCGGGCGACTCGGTGGCCGTCGGGCTCGACGAGGGCCCGCTCGGCACGGCCAGGGGGGCGGTACCGCCGGGGGCGGTGGTGTTGACGGTGTTGAAGGTCTTCAGGAACTGGTACGGCTCCTGCTCGGTGCCGCTGCAGTCCTCGGAGAGGGTGCCGGCGCTGGGGCAGGCCTTGTCCCGGCCGGCCGCCCAGAACGACAACTGCTGGATGCCCTTGTCGACGGCGAACTTCGCGAGCAGCTCGGCGTCGGCGGTCGTGAAGGTCTCACCCGGGGTGTCGTTCACCCCGATCATCGGCGTGTTGCCCTGCGCCGCCCACAGTTCCTGCTCCGACTTGGCCGGCCAGATCTGCCCCAACTGCCCGTGCAGACCGGTCGCCGCGTCGATCGCGGCCTGCCCCATGTCCGCCACCGCGCCGCCGTAGTCCATCGTCATGATGTTCACCAGCGACACCCGCAGCCCGGCGCTCTCCGCGTCCTGCAGCAACGCGACCCCGTCGGCCTCCAGGCCCTTGCGGCCGGACGGCAGCGTGTACTGCACGTCCAGCCGGCCGCCGGCCGACTCGATCTCCTTCTGCAGCCCGGCCAGCGCCTGGTTACGACGCTGCACCGACGCCTTGTCCGCCAGCCCGGCGCCCTCGATGTCGAAGTCCACCCGCGACAGACCGAACGCGTCCACGACCGACCGGTACTGCTCCCGCAGCGCCTCCACCGAGTCGCACGCCTGGCCCAGTTCCGTACCCGAGGCGCCGCCGAACGACGCGATCACCTCACCGCCCGAACCGCGCAGCCCCGTCACCGCGGCCAGCCAGCCCTCGTCCGTGACGGGGGTGTTGCCGTTGAGCGTGGCCTTGCAGCCGCCGCCGTCCAGCACGAACGCCAGCGTCGCGTACTTCAGGCCCGCCGCACGCGCCTCCTCCAGCGCGGACGGCGAGTTCCACGTCTCCACGTACGGCGCGGCATAGCGGGTGGGGAAGCCCATGCCGGTGTGCGGGCCGGCCGGGGCGGTTCCGCCGGAGGGCGTGGCCGCGGGAGTGAGGTCGCTGCCGTCCGCGGTGACGAACTTCCAGGTGATGCCCTTGACGAGCCCCTTGTCCAGGGGCGCGAGCTGCTCGAACGCGGGCTGGCTGAGGTCCAGGTGACCGGAGTCGCAGGACGGGCACATGTCCTTGACCGGCACGGTGATCGTCTTGCCCTCGTACGACACCTTGACGGAGACGCCGTCGCACAGCGGGTCCTCGTTGGGGTTGGCGGACGTCCACCACTCGTGGGACACCGCGACGAGCTCCTCGGAGGCCGCGTCCACCTGGGTGCCGCAGGCGCCGGCCCCACTGTCGTTGTAGTACGTCATCTGGCCGGAGATCTCCTGGCCGTCGACCGAGTTGTCGGCCAGCGCCAGGGAAACACCGCCCAGAGTGACGGCCACCAGGGCGACTGCGCCGCCCGCGATGACCCGGTTCCGGTTCCGGATGGACACGATCGCTCCTGGTCGGTCTTTTGAGGTGTGAGGTTCGGGTGTGAAGTTCGGGTGTGAAGTTCGAGGTGTGCAGTTCGAGGTGTGAGGTTCGATGTTTGAGATCGACTCGCGGCGATCATGGAAGATCAGGGGCGGACCCGGTGCCGAACGGACGCCCGTGTGCCCGGCGAGGCACTCACTTCGCCTCTTCGGCCACGCGGCCGGCGGCGGCCGGGGCCCGAGGCCGGCCGCGCGCCGCCGGCCCGCTGTCGACTCGTGCACGAAGCGCCGTACAAAAGTGCACGACCCGGCCGCCCCGCTTGTGGGCCGCCGGGTGCCTCTGCTGCGATGACGAGGTGACGGCGAGCGGTGGGAAGGTCATGAGCGAGACTGCTGACCGGCTCACACTCGCTGAGCGGTCCGACAGTGCCGCCCGCGCTGCGGGCGGCGCCGCGTGAGTCGGCGCAACGGAGGTTTCAACCCCCTGCGCACGCTTGCCGCCCGGCTCGGCGGTGCCTCCGGCCAGGACGGCTACGGACCCGTCCGGCTGCTCGGCTCCGACGCCGAGGAGACGGCGGACCTCGCCGCCACGGCCGACGCCCTGCGGCTGGCCGGACCGGAGCAGGCGACCGTGGTGGTCGGCGCGGGCGTCGACGGTTCCCGGGGCAGGTGGAAGCAGCTCGCGCCGGTCCTGGACGGTTTCCGCAAGACCGGTGTCACCTCCGTACGTCTGGTGTGGGCGGGGGCCGGAGCCGACCGGCCGGGCCGGCCCGCCGTGGCCCGACGCGTCAGCCAGGAGTGGCAGGTGGAGGTCGTCGCCCCCGCCGGGCCCGTCGTGGTCGCACCCGGCGGCTCCCTCTTCGCCCCGGCCGCACCCGACGGCACCGGCGGCTGGTGGCGGTTCACCCCCGGCCTCGACCGGCCGCGGCCCCTGGGCCTGCGCCACCCCGTGCCGAACTGGGAGGACGCGGCGGCCCACCTGACCGCCGACGCCGTCGCGGACCACGTCGTCGAGTCCGTACCCGCGGGCGTACTGATCCGGCGGCCGGGCCCGCTGACCGAGGCCGCGCGGGCCGTCGCCGCCTCCCTGCCGGTGGACGAACACCGGCTCGCCGTCGTCGTCGGCGCTCCCGGCACGCCCCCGGTGACCGGCCCGGCGCTGGCCGCGCTGCTGAACCTGCTGCCCTCCCGGGCCCGCGCCGCCGTCCGGCTGGTCCCAGGCGACGGGCGGGACCTGCTGGCCACCGGGCAGGAGACCGCGGAACTGCTCGGCGCCGAGGTGGAGGTGGTCAGCGGGGTACCGGCCCTGCTGGAGTCGGCCGACGGCACGGTGGCGGAGACGGCCGTGGTACTGATCGGAGCGGACGGCGAACCGTCGTGGCGGCCCTACGCCGAAGCGGTCGCCTGCCTCCCGGCGCAGGACGGCCGGACCCCGGTGCCGCGCGTCGTGCAGTGGCGGCCGCCCGTCGCCGGGCTGCCCGCCGCCTCCGAGAACGGGGCGCTGCTGCTGGACGACGAGTGGCAGGTCGTCGTCACCCGCGCGGGCCTGTGGGTGGGGCCCCGGGACGACCCGCGGCCCGGCACGGCCGGGTGGGAGCTGGACCCCGAGACGATGGTGGTCGACGTCGGCGCGCCCGGCCGGCCGCTGGACGACGGCCTGTGGCCGGTGCTCGACGCGTTCCTGGGCGAACTGGAACCCGCGGGCGGTGAGCGCAGGACGCTCCACGTCCTGGGGACCTGCGGCGCGCAGGGGCGGCGGCACCTGCGCCGGGTCACCGAACGCCGCGGTCTCGCGCTCGTGTACGACGGGGAGACGGGTGCCGTCGGCGAGGAGGCGGAGCCGGCCGGCCGGGACGGCGCGCAGACGCGGGCGGCCGGGTCCGCGCCGGGCAGGACGGAGCCCGCGGGTCCGTCCGCGTCGCAGCCGGACGTCCCCGCGGAGGCGCCCTGGCACGCCTCGCCGATGAGCGTACGCATCCGCCACGTCGCGGCCCCGCCCCCGGCGGGGGCGGACAGCCCGACGCTGACCTCACCGTCGCCGTCCGGCGGCGCCACGTCGTCCGGCCCGGCGCGGGGTGGCTCCGCCGGGTCCCTCGGCGTGACGTCGGGCGGGGCCACGGGGTCCGCCGGGGTGCCGTCCGGCAGGGGCATGGGGGCCACCGGGGGGCCGGCCGGCGGCTCGGGGGCGGCGCCGGGTGGCCGCGCCGCGTCCTCCCCGTCGGCCTGGGGCGATACTCCGGCGACTTCCGTGCCGGTGTCGGGTGGACCTGGGGTGACCTCCTCGTCGGGGGCGGGTGGTTTCGGGGTGGCTTCGGGGGCGGGTGGTTCTGGGGCGGCTTCCGTGTCGGGGGCGGGTGGTTCCGCGGCGGCCTTTCCGTCGGCTCCGGGTGGTTCCGGGGGGTCCTCCACGGCAGGAGCCGGCGGTGCTGACGGGCTCGGGCCGGCGGCTGTCGGCGGTGCGGTGGTGAACGCGTCGGGTGGCGTCGGCGGTTCGGTCACGCCGCCCGGCTCCCGGGTGCGGAGCGCGGTGCCGCCGGGGTTCGCGGAGGCGTTCGCGGCGACCCGTCCGGCGGGCAGCCCGGCCGGCCGCCCCGTATCCGCGTCCTGGCGGACTCAGCGGGCGGCGCCGACCGGGGGGCCGACCGCCCTCTCCGCCACCGGGCAGGCCGTCACGGCGGGCGGCGGCGCCCCGGGGGCTCCGGCCGCACCCGCCGTACCGGTCCCGGTGGCGACGCCACCGCCATCGGCCGGCCTCCCCCCGGTGGCGGGCCCGGGACACCCGCCCGTGCCTCCCGCGCCGGCGACGTACGGGGGAGGCCCGCCTGTCTCCCACGCTCCGGTGGTGGGCCCGGGGCTGCCGCCCGTGCCTCCCGCGTCGGTCACCGGCCCGGGGCTGCCGCCCGTGCCTCCCGCGCCGGGTTCGGGGCATCCGTCCGTGCCTGCTGCCCCGGGCGCGGGCGTGGGGCGCCCGGCTGGGCCTCCGGCTCCGGCTCCGGCGGCGGTGCACGGGGGAGGTTCGCCCCTCGCTCCCGCCGCGGTGGCGGGGCCCCGGGGTCCGGCCGTGTCTCCGGTTCGGGGGACGGCACCGGGGCATCCGCCGGTGCTCCCCGCTCAGATGACCGGACCGGCCGGGTCGGCCGGGTCTTCCGCGCCGGTCGGGGGGCCGCGACTGCCGCCCGTGCCCGGCCGGGTGGCCGCCGGGGAGGCCAGGGCGCCCGGCGCCGCTCCGGTGCGGGTCGGGCCGTTGCACCGCAGCGGTGTCGCCGAGCGGCAGGCGTTGCGGGGGCTCGCCGGTGAGCAGTGGTGGCAGCAGCAGGCCGCGGTCACCCGCACGTTGACCGTGATGCCGGGGCTGCGCGTCCCCGGGCAGGACGAGGCCGTGCTCGCCGATCTCATCGCCGTACGTTCCTTCCTGAGCCTCGACGACGGGCCCCTCAGTTGGAGCTGGCTGGAGTGGCGACTGGCGTCCGGTTCCGACGACGCCCACCCGTTCCTGGCCTGTCTGGCGTCCGGGCTGCGACGGCTGCCGTCGTACCGGGGCGTCGTCGTCCGCGACGCGGGCGCGCTCCCGCCGGGGGCGCGGACACCGGCGCCCGGCGGGGAACTGCACGCGCCGGGACCGGTCGCCACGTACGAGCTGGAGCACGCACCCCCGTCGGGGACCCACCGGTACCTGATCTGGTCGGTGACCGGCCGACGCGTGCGCAGTCTGTACACCGCTCCCGGGGCGGGCAGTGCCGAGGAGGTCGTCTTCGCTCCCGGAACCCGTTTCCGGGTCCTCGGCACCCACGGCGGCCCGGACGCGACGACCGTACTGCTGCGCGAGGTGGCCGACGCCGAGACGGCCGCCCGCGCCGGCGAACAGGACGCCCAGGACCGGGGCACCCTGGCCCAACTGACGCAGGCGGCGGACCGGAGCCCGGCGGGCGGGGCCACCGCCCCGTGGCCGCCCCGGCTGACCGGACCGCCGGCCATCCGCTTCCCGGACAGAGGCATCGGCACCTGACACCCCGGCCGGCCTCGCCGGGCCGGCCCCCATCCCACCGCGAAGGAGAAGAACATGTCCGCTGAGCGCAGGACGCCGCGGCGCGGCACCGCACCGGAGGCCACCGACCAGTTGAGGATGCGGCGGGCGGTCGTCCTGTCCGCCCCGGCCGCCGAGGAGCCCGTCGCACGACCGACGCGGCGCACCGAGCCGCGGCCCGGCCTGCTGGAGTGGCACGGCCGACAGCGGCCCGAGGGACCGCCGGGCGGCGGCGCGGACGACGCGGGCGAGGAGGGCACCGAACCCACCACCAGCACCAGGTCCGGCCATCGGCCGCTGCTCGCCGCGGCGGCGGTGGCCGGGGCCGTCCTGGTGGCGCTGCCGCTGGCCCTGAACAGCAACGACAGCGACAACGAGGTCGACTACGAGGCCTCGGGCCGCGAGAGCGCCTCCCCGGGGAACACGAGCCCGAACTTCACCCTCGACGTCCCGACCCCCCAGCCTTCGCAGGAGTCCACCGCCGGCAGTGCCCGGCCCGACCGGACGCCCGAGCCCCGGGCCTCCTCGTCCTCCTCGCCCGACCCGGACTCGACCATTCCCGTCTCGCCCCGCAAGACCTACCAGGGCCCCGGCATCCGCGCCCCGCACCCCGCCGCGGGCACCTCGTCCTCCCGCCAGGGCACGGGGTCCTCCGAGGAGAGCACCCGCCGGGCCGAAGCGCCGTCCACCACCTCCAGCGACCGTGACCGTGACCGTGACCGGGTGACGATCGCGCGCGAGGAGTCGCCGGCGGAGTCGGACACCGCGGAGGACTCGGACGCCCCGGCGGCCGTCACCCCCGTACCGCTGTCCGCCCGTACGACGCAGCCGGACACCGCCGTCGCGCTCCTCGCGAGCCCGGACGAGACCCCGGACGCGCAGGAACCCGAGAAAGCCGAAGAACCCGAAGAGACCCCGGCCCCGGTCGCCCAGGCCGCCCAGGTCACCGAGGAGGCGACGACGCCCGAGGCGACGTCCGACCCCGCCGCCCGGACCCTGACGCCCGACCCGGGAGACCCGGGCGACCCGGCGGCGCAGACCATACAGACCACCCGGACCACCCAGACCGGCACCGAGGCCACCGAGGCCACCGAGGCGGGCACCGAAGCCCCCGAGGCGCAGGGCGACACGGTCGTACAGGCGACCCGGGTGCTGGAGATCGGCCAGTCGGTCGAGTCGGAGCGGGCCGTCCTGTCCATGCGGGAGGACGGCAACCTGGTGGTCACCGACGAGAGCGGCACGGTCCGCTGGTCCTCGCACACCGAGGGCAAGGGGCACAAGGCGGTCTTCCAGGCCGACGGGCACCTCGTCGTCTACACGGCGGACGACCAGACGGCCTGGTCCTCCGGGACCGCGGGGCACGACGGCGCCGAACTGGTGCTGCAGAGCGACGGGGACGTGGTGATCCAGCAGGACGGCACCGTCCTGTGGGTCAGCGGAACCGCCCACTGAGCGCGACCGGCCGGGCCGCGACCGGGAACCGTCCCGGCGCGGCGGCCGGTCCGGGCGGACCGGCGAACGGGTCCGGCGCCGGATCGCGTACGACGCCGCTCTCCTCGTCCGCCCGCCACACCCGCAGGGCCTCCTCGAACTCGCGCGGCGCGGATCGCCCGCGGCGGTCGGCGACGGCCGGTATTTCGCTCAGCAGCACGACGACGCGCTCGCCCGGCCGGTCCCGTACCTCCACGACCTCGAACCGGGTGCCCGGCGGGAACAGCACCCGGTCCGGCCGTTCGGGCTCCAGCAGCGCCGTGCGGCGACCGGTGACCGAGCGGATGAGGATGTCGGCGTTGCCCGGTCTGCCGGGGTTGCCGGTGAGGGACGCCGCGAACACGCGGTGCGTGACCACCTCGCCCCGCGCCTCGTACCAGCCGGTCCACGACCGGTCCAGGTCGGTGCGGACCGCCACCACGCCCCGGTGGACGGGCAGCAGGGCCAGGCCGGCCAGCGCCGGGCCGTCGACCGGCGGCGGGCCCGCGCCGGGGCGCCCTTCCTCCAGCCCGGCGTGCCACCCGTGCACGGTGAGCTGGAGGCGGACGGCGACGAGCCCGGCCAGGGCGGCCTCGGGCGGCAGGTCCCCGCTCAGCCCGGGGTCGTGCCGCAGCGCCATGGCGACGACGGCCGCGTCCTTCGGGGAACCCGCCCCCGGACGGGGCCCGGCGGGGGTGGCGGGCAGAGCCCGGCCGGGTTCGCGGACCGCGACCGCGGTCGAGGGGCCGTCGACCGCGACCACCCGGCCCGAGTCGTCACGGCCCACGTCATCACCGCCTTGAACAGCGCCGACCTGGGCCGTCATGCCGCCACCGCCACCGCCACCGTCACCGGCCGCCGGGGCCACGGCGGCCTCGTCGGCCGGGGCGCCCCACGGGCGGGCGGCCGTCAGTACGCGGACCAGCAGGCCGCTCTCGGCGGGCAGGCGCCGGACGACGTCCTCGGCCAGCCGTTGCAGCCGGGGCAGTTCTCCCGGCACGCTGTCGTCGCACAGGATCAGCTCGTGGTGCGGGTCGGCGGGCGCGGCGCGTACCGCCTCGGCGTGCGCCGGTTCGACGGAGGGGCGGATCCACAGGCCCCAGGGAAGCACCTCCAGGGCGACGCTCGGACCGCCCCGGTACAGGCCCTGGCGGAGCATCGGCAGATGACCGAGGGGCCAGCGGTGGTCCACCGCGAGCATCGGGTGGGGCGCGGCCCCGGGTTCCGGCGGGAGGTGGAGGTACTCGCGGGCGAAGACGGGCCGGCCCGGGGTGCCGTCCCCGCCCAGGAGCAGGACCTCGTCGGACGGGGCCCGGCCGACCAGCGGATCGCTGACGGGAAAGCCGTTGTACACATGGACGGGTTCACCGGTCAGCGCGGCGAGGGCCGCGCCGAAGGGGCGGCCCCCGGGCCGGCGCACCGGCCCGTACAGCACGGCGCGCGGCGCGCAGCCGGCGGTCTCCTGGGTGAGGCTCCGCCAGAAGTGGGCGAGGTCCTCCAGCACCGGTTCCGGACCGCCGGGAGCACCGATCACGACGGTGGGCGCGTCGCTCCGGCCGCGCAGCCGGGCGGCCAGGTGACCGCGGTGGCGGTGCCGGCCGGCGTCCTCGCGCACCGGACGTATCCACACCCCGGCGCCCAGCGGTTCGGCCACGGCGGACGGTCCCACCGGCCGGGGCCGGTCCGGCAGGCTCTCGTCCCACCCGGGCCGGGGGAAGCGGCGGGAGACGTACCGGACCTGGCCCTGCGGTGTGCACAGCACCCAGCCCCGGCCGCGGTCGGCGCCGATGAAGAGGGTGCCGCCGGCGGAGGGGCGGACCACGCCGTCCGGGACGACCACGTGGTTCCCCAGCCGCTGCGCCAGCCGGAGCCCCGCGGTGACGGCTCCCCGGTCCGGCGTCCTGCCGAACACCACGCGCAGCCCGCGCGGACCGGTCGGCACCGCGCCCGCCACGGCCTCCTCCACCGCGTCCAGCGGCCATCCGGCCGGCAGGTCGACCACCACCAGGGTGTACTCGGGGTCGGTGGCGAGACCGGCGGCGAACAGCCGTGACTGGCGGTCGGAGCCGAGGGCCGGGTGCACCAGCCAGGTGTGGCCGACCCGCCGCACCGCGAGGCGCGCGGTGTCGGTGCCGGTGGTGTCCGCGGGCCGCCCGGCGGGCGCGTGGTGCTGCTCGACGGGGGGCGGTGCCGGGCGCGTTCTCGACGGCAGCCAGGGCCGCTTCCGGCCGGCGGTACCGCCGCCGTCCCGGTTCTTCGAGGTCAACGCCGGGTGTCCCCGCCGGAAGGAGACGAGGGCCGGGGGTCGGCCGTCCCTGTCGCCTGACTGCGTTTCATCCGCGGTATCTCCGTGGTCGTACTGAGCCCGCTCGTCCGCGCCGCGGTCTGGATCTCGGCGTGACGTCCGGGCCGATGATATAGAAACCGGCCATCGCCGACATTGCCGCCGCCCGGCGGGGAAGTGTCCGTGCCCTTTCGGGCAGGGATCACGGAAGGGCGCCCCCAGCCGGGCGCGTGGCGGTGGGTCAGGAGCCGTGCGCGGCGGGGAGGCGGAGCCAGATCTCGAAGTGCCCGGTGCCCACCGAGGTGCGGTACGTCAGGGCGCTGCCCAGCCGGTACCGGCCGGTGCGGCGCATCTCGTCGCGGATCAGCGCCTGGACGTCACCGGGCTGGTCGGACCAGTCCAGCACCACCCCGTCGAAGTAACCGTCCTCGATCGCCGCCCGGTAGCCCTCCGGACCGCTGAGGTGCTTGTCCTTCCGCCCGGCGTAGTCGATGTAGAAGATCGAGGTCCACAGGGTGTAGTCGGTCAGGCCCTGGTCACTGAGGTAGTAGACGGGCCCCTCGTGCGGCTGCCCCAGCCACTTCTGCCCGGGCCGCACGTTCTTCGCCAGCTCCGGGATCAGATAGGTGGTGTCGGGCCAGACACCGTAGTTCTGCGCCGACTGCGACATGCCGAAGGTGAGGGCGAGCACGCCGACGGCGATGACCGCCTGCGGGAGGCGGAAGTGCGCCCCCATCAGGCGGGTCAGGGCGACCCCCGCCATCGGGGCGGCGAACAGCAGGCCGTACCCGATGTGCTTGTGCAGCGAGATGCTGGTCTGCAGGTGGATCTGGTAGGCGGGGGCCAGCAGCGCGGTGCCGGTGAGGACCGTGCCGAGCGCCAGCCGCCAGTTGCGCACCGGCGCCGCCCACCGCCGGCCGGGGACCTCGCCGAGCCCGGCCCGGCGCGTGTACAGCACCGTGCCCAGGCAGGCCAGGCCGAAGAGCAGCCCGCCCCACCTGACGCAGTCCCAGGCCAGATCGAGAAGGGAGGTGGTGCCGTGCGCCCGCTCGGTCGTGGTGCTCCGGATCGCCTGCAGGTAGTCGGTGCTCAGCAGGGCGATGCCGAGCAGTACCGTCACGCCCGCGGTGAACACCGCGCCGCGCCGCAGGGCCTGACGCGTGCCCAGCCGCCGGTGGGCGACCAGCACCAGCAGCACGGCGAGGGTGGGCAGGTACAGCGCGGAGGCGTACTTCACTCCTACCGCGAAGGCCGCCACCGGCGCCGCGGCCAGCGACAGCGCCCAGTGGCCCGGGGCGACCCGGACGAGGATCCAGGCCGTCAGCGCCAGCAGGAAGATCGACATGGCGTCGTAGGTCGCGAAGTTGCCCAGGAACAGCGTCGACTGGGCGAAGGCGAAGATGCCCGCCGCGCAGAGCGCCGTGCGCTCGTTGAAGAACATGCGGGTGAAGGAGTAGAGCAGGGCGGTGGCGCCCAGCATGAACGCCAGGCTCAGCAGCCGTACCCCGGTCAGCCCCGCGGCGGAGTCCACCCAGGCGGCGAGGACGGGGTAGAGGGCGGGGGAGCCGGAGAAGTAGGTGTCGAAACCGCCGTAGTCGGGGGCGCCGTGGAACAGGTGGTCGATCATGGCGTGCCCGGCGTACACGTACAACGCCTCGTCCTCGAAGGCGGAGTTGTGCAGCCGCAGCGACAAGGTCGCCTGCACCAGCAGCAGACAGGCCAGCAGGACGCGGGCGACCAGGGTGCGGCGGCGGCCGGGCGCGGCCGACCAGCCGGTGTCCGGCATCCGGCCGAGCACCCAGTCCGCCCGGGTGATCTCGTCGAAGGTGTAACCGGGGGCGGGGTGCGGGCCCCGGACCGGCGCCACCCGCAACTGGAGGGTCGACTCGCTGTCGTACCCGCCGGTGGCGGGCCCGCGGTCGTCGGTGGTCGTCATGGGCGCCTCACGTCGAAGCCGAACCGGTCGTCGGCGACGCCGCGGCGGAAGGCCGCCAGCGCCCCGGAGTCGCTGTCGATCCGCCAGTCGGTCCCCTGCCGCGCGTCCCACCAGACGAAGCCGACGACGTCCCGGCGGCCGGTCACGGCACGCAGCAGGTTCTCGACGTCCTTCGGTTTGCGGGCACCGGGCGCCGCCGCGGTCTCCGCGAGCAGCACGGGGGCCCGGGTGAACGCGCGGGCCTCCCGCACGGCGGGGGCGAAGAGCGTGTCGTAGGCGTGCGGGCCGGCCTTGGTGTAGTAGCCGGTCAGGCCCAGCCAGTCGGCGTAGGCGTCACCCGGCCAGTACGGCTTCAGCGGCACCCGGGGCTTCGCGGTCACCGTGGGGCTCCAGGCCCAGACGACGTTCGACACCCCCGTGTCCTGGAAGAGGTCGTGGAGGCGGCGCCACGCGGCGACGAACTCCCGCGGGGAGGCCCCGCCGGTGCCCCACGGACGGCTGTCGTCGTTCATGCCGTGCGCGAAGCTGAGGGCGATCGGCACGTTGAGGTCGCGGACGGCCACGGCGGTGCGCCGCACGTAGTCGTCCTCGCGGCCCTCGGCGATCTCGCGGAGCGTCGGTTCGAACGGCTCCCAGGTGAGGAACGGCAGCATCCGCTGCCGCCACACCGCCTGGACCTGGTCGGTGGGGAAGTCCTCGCCCCAGGCGAAGCGCTGGGACAGCAGGGTGGGCGCCTTCCCGGTCCGCTCGGCCCACAGGCCGAGGAAGCCCGCCGTCACCGGCCGGCCCGCGAAGGAGACTCCCAGGTACTTGCGGTCGCGCTTGGGCCGGATCAGCCAGGTGACGTCGAACGGGACGTAGGGCGCCGTCCGCTGTTCGGAACCCTCCCCGCCGGCGCCGATCGGCGCGGTACGGCTCGGGGCGCAGCCCGCCGACACCGCCGCCGAGGCCGCCGCGGCCAGGGTCCAGCGCAGCGCGTCCCTGCGGGCGACGGCGGTCATACGGAGGCCCTCTCCGGCGCGCCGGCGAACGGCGCGGCGGCACCGGCCGCATCCATCCCGGCCGCGGAGCGCTCGGCCCCGGAGTGTTCGGCCACCGAGTACTCGGCCGCCGATGCCCCGGCGGTGGGCTCCTCGGGGCGGGGAAGGACGACGACGCGGAGCACCGCGGCCGCGTAGAAGAGACCGGAGGCGAGCGGCAGGGCGAAGTCCTCGGGCACCATCGTGGCCATCCGCCACACCGCGGCGCCGACCCACAGCACGGTGACCGGGACGGTCCACGCCCAGATGCCCGTCCACAGGCGCCGGGTGTTGTTCCGGCGGGCGCCGCCCGAGCCGGTGGGCTGCCAGCCCATGGCCCGGCGGCGCAGCACGTCCCAGATGGCGAAGACGTGCGACCAGCTATAGAGGACCCGCGTCGCCCACGCCTCCAGGCGGTACGGGTTGCGGTGCCACAGCGGGTACACCACGACGAGGTAGAGCACACCGGGCAGGAGCAGCCGCATGTCGGTGAACTTCACCTGCTCGGGGAAGAAGAGCAGCAGCACGGAGACGATCAGCGGCCCGGTGAAGACCAGCAGTGCCGTCTCGATGTAGTAGACGAACCCCGAGATGTAGCAGAGGCGGCCGGCGAAGCGCATCGGCACCTTCCAGAAGTTCTCCAGGCTGCCCAGCATGCTCATGGACGCCATGCACCAGCGGTACTGCTGGTTGTAGTACGCGCCGATGGTGTCCGGGCACAGCCCGGTGGCCAGCGCGAGCGGCACGTACCGCAGGTCCCAGCCGCGGGCCCGCAGGTCGAACCCGGTGTGCATGTCCTCGGAGTGCTCGATGAGGCTGGTGCCGCCCACCTCGGCGAGCGCGGTACGCCGGTACACCGCGCAGGAGCCGACGCAGATGGAGCCGTCGCTGCGCTGCCGGGAGACCTGCACCGAGCGGTAGAACAACTCCTGGACGGCGCCCGCGCCGCGCTCGATCCAGTTCTGCTGGTCCAGCACGCGGAAGTACTGCGGGGACTGCACGATGCCGACGTCCTCAGCGGCGTCCATGTACGGCAGGAGTTCCTCCAGCAGGTCGGTGCGCGGGACGAAGTCGGCGTCCAGGATCAGGATGAACTCGGCCTCCGAGCGGGCGAATCCGTAGCGCAGGTTGCCGGCCTTCTTGTACCAGCCGCGGTTGGGCCGCACCAGGTAGCGGAAGCCGAAGTCGTCCGCCATGGCGGCGACCTCCGGACTGTCGGAGTCGTCCAGGACGAGGGGCGAGACCGTCCCCGGGTACGCCTCGACCAGGCGCTGGAGATGGGTCCAGGTGTTGTGCAGCACCTCGATGGGTTCGCCGCACACCGGCAGGAACACGTCGACCGACGGGTACTCGCGCGGCGACCAGGAACGCACCAGCGCGCGGTGCGCCTTGACGTCGAAGTCGGAGGTGAACAGGTCCAGCCGCAGCGAGATCAGGAAACCCAGCGCGGAGAGCAGCAGGACCGGCGCGAACAGCCAGATCCACGGTCCGTGCCGGGCGGAGTCGACCTGGCTGTAGAGGACGCAGACGAAGCCGAGGAACGACAGCGTGGTCAGCAGCCAGGTGCGGCGCACGACGTAGGAGTACTTCTCGTGGTCGTCGGGCGGCGTGGGGAGCAGCCCGTCGGGAGCCGCCGGGCGTCCCGGCCGCCGCTCCGCAAGGCGGTGTGCCCGGTGGGACGGTCGTGCGGACCCGGTGGACAGGAGGACTCGGTGGGCAGCCATGACGTCGGGCTCCAGAGGGCGGCTGGTGGGGATGCTGTCCGCACGCGCCGGACTCGGGTGTCCGCTCGCCGTTCGGCCTGACAGCACGCGGGTCAGGCTAGGGAGCCGCGCGGCGGGCCACTCGCGGACCGTCCGAACGGAGCCTGTTGGTGCACGACTTCTGCACCAAGGTGCGGCCGTCCTTTCGGACAGTGTCGGCGTTCAACCGGGCAGCCCCACGGACCTGCTGTTTTCCCGCACTGCCCGGTTCGTGTTCATTGGGTGCAGTGCGGTGGCGTCGAGCCGGCCGCGCCCCGGAGTGCTCCGGGCGGAAGATCACCGGCCGGAGGAGGAGTGAGCGGATGTCCACGCCGTTCGACGAGCAGATCGAGGAACTGCAGGCGACCTACCGGGCGCAGCTTGAGCAGATCGGTGAGTTGCAGCGCAGGATGCGCGAGGTGTCCGGCACCGCGACGGCCAAGGCGCAGGCGATGAAGGTGACGGTCGGCCCGCAGGGCGAGCTGACCGCGGTGGAGTTCCCCACCAACGCCTACCGGCGGATGACGCCGAAGGAACTGGCCGACCTGGTGGTCTCCACCGTCCAGGAGGCGAGGGCGAAGGCCACCGCCGAACTGGCCCAGGTGATGACACCGCACCTGCCCGAGGGCCTGGACGCCGAGCACCTGCTGCGGGGTACCGCAGACGTGGGCCGGCTGATGCCGCGCGATCCCGCCATGCCGGAAGCGGTACGGGAGTACGTGGACCAGGGCCGCATCTCCCGGGACACCGGGGACGGTCCGAGGATCGCGCACAACTGACCCACTTCGACTCACACCCTGGCTCCGTCGCCCGTCGCCCGTCGCCCGTCGCCCGTCGTCCCCGCCGAACCCGCCTTCCCGCCGAGGAGTGAGAGACATGCCGCAGGAGAACTTGCGCGTCGACACCGACGGACTGCTGAGGGCTGCCGGGGCGCTGGGACCCGTGGCCGAGAGGCTCAGGCTGCTCGCCGAGGGTGTGCAGCATCAGCTCGAAGCCCTGAACGACCCCGCCGGCAACGACAAGTTCGGCCAGCAGTTCAAGGGCAAGCACGACCCTCAGTCGGCCCTTGTCAGAAGCGGTGTGCTGGGTGTGGGTACGGCCGTGACCAACGCCGGACAGGGACTGGAGTCCCTGTCCGACGTCTTCGAGGCGGCGGAGGACGGCGCGAGGAGCACGGCGACGCGGCTCAACGATCAGTTGAATGAGGGTGGCGGGAAGGGCGGCGGGGGGCGC
>NZ_BAABIG010000060.1:0-968 GCF_039542605.1 Streptomyces ziwulingensis | reverse complement strand
TGTCAGGCCCGGACGCCGAGGAGGTGGTCCATGGCGAGCTGGTCGAGGTGTTCGAAGGCCATGCCACGCGCGGCGGCGGCCTCGGCGTCGAAGGTCTCGTAGGCGGACTCGTCGGCCAGCAGGGCGGCGAGACCGTCGGCGGCGGTCGGCAGGGCGAGCTGGTCCAGCCGCGACGCCTTCAGCGCGTCGCGCACCTCGGGATCGGCACGGAACGCCGCCGCCCGGTCCTTGAGGATCAGATAGTTGCGCATACAGCCCGCCGCCGACGCCCACACCCCGTCGGGGTCCTCGGTCCGCGGCGGCTTGAAGTCGAAGTGCCGCGGCCCCGCCCAGCCCGCCGACTCCAGCAGATCCACCAGCCAGAACGCCGAACGCAGATCACCCGCGCCGAACCGCAGGTCCTGGTCGTACTTGATCCCCGACTGGCCGTTGAGGTCGATGTGGAACAGCTTCTCCGCCCACAACGCCTGCGCGATACCGTGCGCGAAATTCAGCCCCGCCATCTGCTCGTGCCCGACCTCCGGGTTCACCCCGAACAGCTCCGGCCGCTCCAGCCGCTCGATGAACGCCAGCGCGTGCCCCACCGTCGGCAGCAGAATGTCCCCGCGCGGCTCGTTCGGCTTCGGCTCGATCGCGAACCTCAGGTCATAACCCTGCTCCACGACGTACTCGCCCAGCAGATCGAAGGCCTCCCTCATCCGCTCTAGCGCGTCCCGCACATCCTTCGCCCCGCCCGACTCCGCACCCTCACGGCCACCCCAGGCGACATACACCTCCGCCCCCAGCTCGACCGCCAGATCGATGTTGCGGACCGTCTTGCGCAACGCGAACCGCCGCACGTCCCGGTCGTTCGCCGTGAACGCGCCGTCCTTGAACACCGGATGCGTGAACAGGTTCGTCGTCGCCATCGGCACCTTCATGCCCGTCGCGTCCAACGCCTGCCGGAACCGCTTCACCCGCGACCCACG
>NZ_BAABIG010000059.1:0-6583 GCF_039542605.1 Streptomyces ziwulingensis | reverse complement strand
CCTGCCCACCTACGCCTTCCAACGCGAACACTTCTGGCTGCGGGCGCCGGAGGACGGCGGCGATATGACGGCGGTCGGCCTGCGCGCCGCCGGCCACCCCCTGCTGGGTGCCGCGGTGGAGCTGGCCGACGGCGCCGGGGCGGTACTGACCGGCAGGCTCTCCCTGCGCACGTATCCGTGGCTGGTGGACCACGCGGTCATGGACACCGTGCTGCTGCCGGGCACGGCCTTCGTGGAGCTGGCCGTCCGGGCGGGCGGACAAGTCGGCTGCGACCACCTGGAGGACCTGACCCTGGCGGCGCCGCTCGTCCTGCCCGAGCACGGATCCGTCCAACTCCAGGTCGTGGTCGGCGAGGAGGACGCGTCGGGACGGCGCCGGGTCGGCATCCACTCACGCCCCGGCCCCGGCGCCGACACGGACGACGACCGGCCGTGGACACGCCACGCCACCGGCGTCCTGACCGCCGAGCCCGCGCCCGCCCCCACCGGGCTGACCGCCTGGCCCCCGGCGGACGCCGCCGAGGTCGACACCGGCACGCTGTACGAGACGCTCGCCGGGCAGGGCTACGGTTACGGCCCCGTCTTCCAGGGGCTGAAGCGGGCCTGGCACCGAGGTGACGAGATCTTCGCCGAGGTCGAGCTGCCGGAGGAACAGCGTCCGGAGGCGGGGGCGTTCGCTCTCCATCCGGCCCTGCTCGACGCCGCCCTGCACTCCGCCGTCCTCAAGGCACTGGACGGGGGCGCCGATCCCGGCCTGCCGTTCTCCTGGTCCGGGGTGCGGATCCACTCCCCCGGTCCCTCGGCCCTGCGGGTCCGCCTGACGACGCGCCCGGACTCCGACTCCGTTTCCCTCGTGATCGCCGACGGCACCGGCGCGCCCGTGGCGATCGTGGACTCGCTCGCGTGGCGCACCGTGTCGCTGGAGGCGCTGCGTGCCGCCGCCTCCAGCTCGCAGGGCACGACCGACGATCTCTACGAGGTCGTATGGCCCGCCCTGCCCGCCGCCGGCACCGCCCCGGCCCCCGCGTCCGGGTGGGCCCTGCTGGGCGAGCACGCCGCCGCCCTCGTCACGGACCTCGCGCACTCCCCCGACGGTCCCGAGCAGCCCGCGCCGTCCGGCGCCCCGGAGGTCTACGCGGACGTGGCGGCGCTGGCCCAGGCGGTGACCGACGGCGCCCCCGTCCCCGGGACCGTCCTGTACGTGCCGCCCCCCACCGACGGTGACACCACGGCCCTGCCCACGGCCGCTCGGGCAGCCGCCGCCACGATGCTGGACATCGTGCGGAGCTGGTCCGCCCACCAGGCCCTGGACGCCGCACGGCTGGTCGTCCTGACACGGGGTGCCGTCCCCACGCCGTCGCCGGGGGCCGGCGAGGTGTCGGACCTCGGGCACGCGGGCCTGTGGGGACTGGTCCGCACCGCGCAGACGGAGTACCCCGGCCGCTTCGTGCTCGTCGACACCGACGGGCGGCCGGCCTCCCTGCGCTCCCTGCCCGGGGCGCTGGCGGGAGGGGAACCGCAGCTCACACTCCGGGACGGCGAGGTACGGGTGCCGCGCCTGGCCAAGGCCACGGCCGCGACCGCCGGTCCGGCCGCCGCTCCCTGGACCGGGGAGGGCACTGTGCTGATCACCGGCGCGACCGGTGCCCTGGGCGTCCTGGCCGCCCGGCACCTGGTCGCCGCCCACGACGTGCGGCACCTGCTCCTCGTCAGCCGGCGGGGCGACCGGGCACCCGGGGCCGCCGAGCTGACACGGGAACTCCGGGAGGTCGGAGCGTCGGTGACCATGGCGGCGTGCGACGTCGCCGACCGTGACGCGCTCGGCGGACTGCTGGCTTCCGTACCGCCGGAGCACCCGCTCACCGCGGTCGTGCACACCGCCGGTGTGCTGGACGACGGCGTACTCGCCTCGATGACGTCCGAACAGCTCGACCGCGTGCTCCGTCCCAAAGTGGACGCCGCGTGGAACCTGCACGAGGCCACCAAGGACCTCGACCTGTCGGCCTTCGTCCTGTACTCCTCCGTCTCCGGGCTGATCGGCCCGCCCGGGCAGGCCAACTACGCGGCCGGGAACACCTTCCTCGACGCGCTCGCCCACCACCGGCGCTCGGCGGGCCTGCCTGCGGTGTCCCTGGCCTGGGGGCTGTGGGGCGAGGCCGGAGGCATGACCGCGCACCTCGACGAGGCCGACCGTCGCCGCATGGCGCGGGGCGGTGTCGTCCCCCTGCCGTCCGAGGACGGCATGCGGCTGTTCGACACCGGCATCGGACTCGGACCCGCCCTGCTGGCACCCGTACGGCTGAACACCGCGGCCCTGCGCGGGCAGGGCGACCGGATGCCCGCCGTGCTGCGCGGCCTCGTACGCCCTGTCAAGCGGCAGGCGGCCGCCGCCGAGGCCGTGGGCGGTGACGCGCTGGTGCGGCGGCTCACGGGCCTGAACCCGGCGGAACGGGACCGGGTCCTGCTGGACCTGGTGCGCGCCGAGGTGGCCACGGTGCTGGGTCATTCCGGGCCCGAGGCCGTCGACCGCGAGCGCGCGTTCAAGGAGCTCGGCTTCGATTCGCTGGCCGCCGTGGACCTGCGCAACCGGCTGGGTGCCGCCACCGGGCTCCGGCTCCCGGCCACCCTCGTCTTCGACCACCCCACCCCCCGGTCGCTGGCGGAACACCTGGGCGCGGAACTCCCGCTCGGCGCGTCCGGCCCCGCGGACGGTTCCGTGCTCGGGACGCTGGAACGGCTGGAGGCGGGGATGTGGTCCGGGGCCACGGACGGCGCGGACCGTGAGGTGGTCGCGAACCGGCTGGAAAGCCTCTTGTCGAAGCTCCGCGCGTCAGGAGGCGTGGCGGACGCGGACGGCGGCTCCCTGGACGACGACGTCCGCTCGGCCCCGGTGGAGGAACTGCTGGGCATCATCGAGGAGGAGCTGGATGCGGGCTGATTCCCGGGTCGGCCCGTGGGGCGTACGAGGCTGCGCGGCCCCAGCCGCATAGGGGATAGATAGGGGTGGAGCGCGCGCGGGCGCCAGTAGTGTCCTGGCTGAAAGCCACACCGGGGGCCCGTAGCAGCGGAAGAGCACGGCCGGAGGCCGTGGAGCACGGCCGGGCCCCGCGGCACAGTCACAGCAACGGGGGAGAACACATCATGGCCGATGGCTGGATGCTTGCGGATCTGGCGCTCATCGCTCCGGATCCGGCCTCGGACGCGGCACTCTCGGCCGCGTCCGCACCCACCTTCGTGGAGACGCCCGACCGGGAGTCCGTCTCCGTCACACCGGACGATCCTCGCTACCAGGACCTGCTTCTGCGGGGCTACAACCGCCGCTTCACCGGCAACCCGGACAACATCCGCGTCGTCACCAGCACCGCGCAGGTGATCGACGCCGTCAACGACGCCGTGCGCGAGGGCAAGCGGATCGGCGTGCGCAGCGGCGGCCACAACCTCGACGGGCTCGTGGACGGCCCGAAGGTGCGGAGCGTCATCGACGTCACCGGCATGCGCTCGGTGTCCTACGACCCCAGGATGCGGGCCTTCGCCATCGAGGCCGGCGCCACCCTGGGCGAGGTCTACCGCACCCTGTACTACGGCTGGGGAGTCACCCTTCCCGGTGGGGCCTGCCCGCCCGTCGGCGTCGGCGGCCACATCACGGGAGGCGGTTACGGCGCCCTGTCCCGCAAATACGGACTGGTCGCGGACAACCTGTACGCCGTCGAGGTCGTCGTGGTGCCCGCCCGGGGCAGCGCCCGGGCCGTGGTGGCCACTCGTGAACCGAAGGACCCCAACCGCGATCTGTGGTGGGCGCACTCCGGCGGCGGAGGCGGCAACTTCGGAGTCGTCACCCGCTTCTGGCTGCGCTCGCCCGACGCCTTCTCGAACGACGCCGGCCGGTTGCTGCCGAAGGCGCCCGGCGGGACGCTCATCTCCCGGGCCGTGTGGAAGTGGGACGAGCTGGACCGGGAGTCATTCGTCCGCATCGCCCGCAACGTCGGCGCCTGGCACGAGCGGTACAGCGCCCCCGGCATGAAGGAGAACGCCCTGTTCGCAGGGTTCATCGCCCCCCGTGTCGAGTTCGGCACGGTGACCGTCGCCGGGCAGGTCGACCCCACGGTGGAGGGCAACGAGCGCATTCTCCACGACTTCATCACGGCGGCCTGCGAGGACGTGGACGTCAAGCCGACGGTCACCACCTCGTCGCGGCTGCCGTGGCTGACCACCGTCCTGTCCTACGTCGACACCGGCATCGGCCTCGGGGCCAAGCCGCCCCTGCGGTCCAAGACGAAGGGTGCCTATCTCAAGAAGCGCTACACCGACGCCCAGATGGAGACGGTGCACGCGTACCTGACCAGCCCCGACTACCGGCACGCCCCGGCGGCCTTCGCGCTCTCCTCGTACGGCGGGCAGATCAACGCGCCCGCCGTGGACGCGACCGCCACGTCCCACCGCCAGTCCGTCCTGCTGGCCTCCATCTACAACTACTGGGACAAGGCGGAGGACGACGACCGCCACCTGACCTGGTCCAGGAACTTCTACCACGACCTCCACCAGGACAGCGGAGGAGTGCCCGCCCCCGGCGACCGCTACGACGGCTGCTACATCGGCTGGCCGGACGTCGACCTCGCCGACCGCACCCTGAACACCTCGCCGACGCCCTGGCACACCCTGTTCTACTGCGACAACTACACCAGGCTGAAGGACATCAAGAAGACATGGGACCCGCGCGGCGTCTTCCGCCACGGACTGTCCATCTGACCGTCCCGAGGGCCGGCTGACCGCCGCTTCCCGTCTCCGGGCCCCTGAGCGCGCCGATCCCCGGCGTGCCCAGGGGCCCGTGCCTCATCACGAGCGACGCCGATCGACGGCAGACGTGATGCGTGCCACCTCAGCGGCAGTCGTCCACGACAAGGGCGGCCCGTTCCGCATCCAGGAAGTGATGACGGCGGCCGGGCCCCGGCCGCACGAGGTGCTGGATGCTGGTGCGGCTCCACGCCACCATCAAAGGCAGCGGAGGATCCGACAACGCGGCGAGGTGCCGTAGCTGTCGTCGCGCGCCCGCCAGGAATTGCGGGACAGCCCTTAGGGGGATCTTAGGGGTTCCGGAGTGCGGCCGCTGAGTAGCATTGCGGATCAGTCGTGCAATGGGATTCGCCCTGCACTTTTTCCACCAGTTCCTTTTGCTGCAGGCTACCCGATGAGGGAAGTGGCGCCGGTGCCGGAAGAAGATGAGAAGGAAAAGCTCGTCGATTACCTGCGGCGAATGACTGTCGATCTGCGCCGGGCCCGGCGACGAGTCCAGGAGCTGGAGTCCAGGTCCGCCGAACCCGTCGCGATCGTCGGCATGGCCTGCCGGTTTCCAGGCGGTGTGAACTCCCCCGAGGCACTGTGGCATCTGGTGACGGAGGAAGCCGACGCGATCGGGCCCTTCCCGTCCGACCGCGGCTGGGAGGACGACCTTTACGACCCCGACCCGGACCGCTCGGGTAAGACCTATGCGCGCGAGGGGGGATTCCTCCACGACGCCGGCGATTTCGACGCCTCGTTCTTCGGGATTTCCCCCCGCGAGGCCATGGCGATGGACCCACAGCAGCGGCTGCTGCTCGAGACGGCGTGGGAGACGTTCGAACGCGCGGGCATCGACCCGGCCGAATTGCGGGGCAGCCGCACCGGCGTCTTCGCGGGGCTCATGTACCAGAGTTACGTACCCGGCCACACGCGGGCACCGGGTGAGGTCGAAGGCTATGTCGTCAGCGGGAACTCCGGCAGTATCGCCTCCGGCCGCATCGCCTACACCCTGGGCCTGGTGGGTCCGGCGGTGACGGTGGACACGGCGTGCTCGTCGTCGCTGGTGGCCCTCCACCTGGCGGCGCAGGCCCTGCGGTCCGGCGAGTGCTCGCTCGCGCTGGCGGGCGGCGTGACGGTCATGACCACACCCACCCTGTTCGTGGAGTTCAGCCGACAGCGCGGGCTGTCCCCCGACGGCCGGTGCAAGTCCTTCGCCGACGCCGCCGACGGCGCCGGCTGGGGCGAGGGTGTCGGCATGCTGCTGCTGGAGCGGCTGTCCGACGCGCGGCGCAACGGACACCGGGTGCTGGCCGTGGTGCGCGGCTCCGCCGTGAACCAGGACGGCGCCAGCAACGGCCTGACCGCACCCAACGGACCCTCGCAGCAGCGGGTGATCCGTCAGGCGCTGGTGTCGGCGGGGCTCTCCAGCGCGGATGTCGACGTCGTGGAGGCCCACGGCACCGGCACACGTCTAGGGGACCCGATCGAGGCCGAGGCGCTGCTCGCCACATACGGGCAGGGCCGTGACGCCGAACGGCCGCTGTGGCTGGGTTCGTTGAAGTCGAACATCGGTCATACCCAAGCCGCGGCGGGCGTCGCCGGCGTGATCAAGATGGTGCTGGCGATGCGGGAGAGCATCCTGCCGCGCACCCTGCATGTCGATCGGCCATCAGCAGCGGTGGACTGGTCGTCGGGTGCGGTGGAACTGCTGCGCGAGGCGCGGGAATGGCCGGTGTCCGACCGTCCGCGCCGAGCCGGTGTCTCCTCCTTCGGTATCAGCGGGACGAACGCGCATGTGGTGCTGGAG
>NZ_BAABIG010000058.1:0-80828 GCF_039542605.1 Streptomyces ziwulingensis | reverse complement strand
GTTGGAGACGAACCGCACCGTCAGGTCACGGTCGGTGAAGGCGCGCAGCGCCTCGTAGGCCATCGCGGGGCCCAGGTCGGAACCCCCGATACCGATGTTGACGACCGCGCGGATCCGCTCGCCGGTGTGACCCCGCCACTCGNCACCACCGCGTCCGCCGGAGCGCGCAGCGCGGTGTGCAGCACCGCCCGGTCCTCGGTGACATTGATCCGCTCACCCCGGAACATCGCGTCCCGCAGACCGAAGACGTCCGTCGCGGCGGCCAGCTCCTGGAGCAGGGCCAGCGTCTCGTCGGTGACGAGGTTCTTCGAGTAGTCGATCCGCAGGTCGCCGACGCGCACGACGTACCGCTCGGCGCGCTCGGGGTCGGCGGCGAACAGCTCACGCAGGTCCGGGTGGAGCAGCGCCTCGGCGCGGTGGTCCTCCAGCGCCGTCCACTCGGGACGGCGGGTGAGCTTGGGCTGGTCAGACATGAACGGGGTTCTCCTTCGCGCCCTCGCCGCTCAGGGCGATGGCGTACATCTCGTCCGCGTCGAGGCGCCGCAGCTCCTCGGCGATCAGTTCCGAGGTGGGGCGGACCTTCAGCGCGAGGGTGCGCGGGGGCTGGTCGGGCAGGGTGAGCGAGGCCACCGGGCCCTCGGGCCGGTCGATGACGATCTCGCCGGCGGCGGTGCCCAGGCGGACGGTGGTGACGGCCGGGCCGTCGCTGGCCACCCGCTCCACGGTGACGCGCAGGCGGGCCTCCAGCCAGCGGGCCAGCAGCTCGGCGGCCGGGTTGTCCGCCTCGGCCTCCACGGTCGCCGAGGTCACCTCCATCCGGGCCTGGTCCAGCGCCGCCGCGAGCATCGAGCGCCACAGCGTCAGCCGGGTCCAGGCCAGGTCGGTGTCGCCGGGCGCGTAGGAGCGGACGCGCTTGCGGAGCGTCTCCATCGGGTTCTCGACCGCGTACAGGTCGGTGATCCGGCGCTGGCCCAGCGCGCCCAGCGGGTCCTTGGCCGGATTGTCGGGCCCGTCCACCGGCCACCACACGACGACCGGGGCGTCCGGCAGCAGCAGCGGCAGGACGACCGAGTCGGCGTGCTCGGAGACGTCGCCGTACATGCGCAGGACGACCGTCTCGCCGGTGCCGGCCTCGGAGCCGACCCGGACCTCGGCGTCGAGGTGGGACTTGGTGCGCTCGCGCGGGTTGCGGGTGTGGCGCTTGATGACGACCAGCGTGCGCGAGGGGTGCTCGTGCGACGCCTCCTCGGCGGCCTTCATCGAGTCGTAGGCGTTCTCCTCGTCCGTGACGATGACCATCGTCAGGACCATGCCCACCGCCGGTGTGCCGACGGCCCGCCGGCCCTGCACCAGCGCCTTGTTGATCTTGCTTGCCGTGGTGTCGGTCAGGTCGATCCTCATGGCCTGCGCCAGCTCCGTCCGTCTCGTGCGAGCATCTCGTCGGCTTCCTTCGGGCCCCAGCCGCCGGAGGCGTACTGCGCGGGCCTGCCGTGGGTGGCCCAGTACTCCTCGACCGGGTCGAGGATCCTCCAGGACTCTTCCACCTCCTGATGGCGGGGGAACAGGTTGGCGTCCCCCAGCAGAACGTCCAGGATCAGACGTTCGTACGCCTCCGGGCTGGACTCGGTGAACGACTCGCCGTAGGCGAAGTCCATCGACACGTCCCGGATCTCCATCGAGGTGCCCGGCACCTTGGAACCGAACCGGACCGTCATTCCCTCGTCCGGCTGAACGCGCACGACGATGGCGTTGGCGCCCAGTTCCTCGGTGGCGGTGGTGTCGAAGGGGGAGTGCGGGGCGCGCTGGAAGACGACCGCGATCTCGGTGACCCGGCGGCCCAGCCGCTTGCCGGTGCGCAGGTAGAAGGGGACGCCCGCCCAGCGGCGGTTGTCGATCCCGACCTTGATCGCGGCGTAGGTGTCGGTGGTGGAGGCCGGGTCGATGCCGTCCTCCTCCAGGTAGCCGATCACCTGCTCGCCGCCCTGCCAGCCGCCCGCGTACTGGCCGCGCACGGTGTGTTCGCCCAGGTCCTCCGGCAGCTTCACGGCCCGGAACACCTTCAGCTTCTCGGCCAGCAGCGACGCCGCGTCGAAGGAGGCGGGCTCCTCCATCGCGGTCAGCGCCATGAGCTGGAGCAGGTGGTTCTGGATGACGTCGCGGGCGGCGCCGATGCCGTCGTAGTAGCCGGCGCGGCCGCCGATGCCGATGTCCTCGGCCATGGTGATCTGCACGTGGTCGACGTAGGACCGGTTCCAGATCGGTTCGTACATCTGGTTGGCGAAGCGCAGCGCCAGCAGGTTCTGGACCGTCTCCTTGCCCAGGTAGTGGTCGATCCGGAAGACCTGGTCCGGTTCGAACACGTCGTGCACGAGGGCGTTCAGCTCCCGGGCGCTCGTCAGATCGTGCCCGAACGGCTTCTCGATGACGGCGCGGCGCCAGGAGCCCTCCGGGGCGTCCGCCAGACCGTGCTTCTTGAGCTGCTGGACGACCTTCGGGAAGAACTTCGGCGGCACCGACAGGTAGAAGGCGTAGTTGCCGCTGGTGCCGCGGGAGGAGTCCAGCTCGTCGACGGCCTTGCGCAGCTCCTCGAACGCGGTGTCGTCGTCGAAGTCGCCGGGGATGAACCGCATGCCCTCGGAGAGCTGCTGCCAGACCTCCTCGCGGAACGGCGTCCGGGCGTGCTCCTTGACCGCCTCGTGCACCACCTGCGCGAAGTCCTGGTCCTCCCAGTCGCGGCGGGCGAAGCCCACCAGGGAGAAGCCCGGCGGCAGCAGGCCGCGGTTGGCCAGGTCGTAGACGGCCGGCATCAGCTTCTTGCGGGACAGGTCGCCGGTGACGCCGAAGATGACCAGACCGGACGGGCCCGCGATGCGCGGGAGCCGGCGGTCCTGCGGATCACGGAGCGGATTGCTCCACTCGGGGGCCGGGTCCGCCGCGGCGGCCGCTCCGGCCCGGCCCGGGCCGTCCCCGGCGGCCGCCTTCGGACCGTCCGCCGAGCCCCCGGCGGACGGGCCGGACCCCCCGGCGGGCGCACCGGACCCGTCGGCGGGGTCGACGGGCAGGCCGGCGGCCACCACCCCCGCCGCCTCCTGGGCGTCGCGGATCTCCTTGGCCTCCTTCGTGGCCTTGGTCTCGCCCGCCTCCGGGTCGGGAAGCTCCTCGCTCATTCCCCGTCAACTCCCTTGCTGTCGAGAGACTTCGTCACGGCGTCGAGCAGGTCCTGCCAGGCCGCCGCGAACTTGGCCACACCCTCGCGTTCCAACTGCTCCACCACCTCGTCGTACGAGATGCCGAGCCGCTCCACGGCGGCGAGGTCGGCCCTCGCCCGGTCGTAGCCGCCGGTGACCGTGTCGCCCTTGACGTCGCCGTGATCGGCGGCGGCGTCCAGGGTGGCCTCCGGCATGGTGTTCACGGTGCCGGGAGCGACCAGCTCCTCCACATACAGGGTGTCCCGGTATGCCGGATCCTTCACACCGGTGGACGCCCACAGGGGGCGCTGGCGGTGCGCCCCGGCACCGGCCAGGGCGGTGAAGCGGCTGCCCCCGAAGAGCTCCTCGTACGCCTCGTAGGCCAGTCGCGCGTTGGCGAGGGCGGCCTTCCCCTTCGCGGCCAAGGCCTCGTCGGTGCCCAGCAGCGACAGCCGCTTGTCGATCTCGCTGTCGACACGGGAGACGAAGAAGGAGGCGACGGAGTGGATCGAGGCCAGGTCGTGCCCGGCCGCCCGCGCCCGCTCCAGGCCGGCCAGATAGGCGTCCATGACCTCGCGGTAGCGCGCCAGCGAGAAGATCAGGGTCACGTTGACGCTGATGCCGGCGCCGAGTACCTCGGTGATCGCCGGGAGACCGGCCTCGGTCGCCGGGATCTTGATCATGACGTTGGGGCGGTCGACCAGCCAGAAGAGCTGCTTGGCCTCGGCGATCGTCGCCGCGGTGTCGTGGGCCAGGCGCGGGTCGACCTCCAGGGAGACCCGGCCGTCCTCGCCGCCGGTGGCGTCGTGCACGGGCCGCAGGACGTCGGCGGCGGCGCGGACGTCGGCGGCGGTCATCATCCGGACCGCCTCGTCGACACTGACGCCCCGTACCGCGAGGTCGGCGAGCTGCTCCTCGTACCCCTCGCCGGAGCCGATGGCGGCCTGGAAGATGGAGGGGTTGGTGGTCACGCCGACGATGTTCCTCGTCCTCAGCAGCTCGGCGAGGTTGCCGGACGCGATCCGGCTGCGGGACAGGTCGTCCAGCCAGAGGGAGACGCCCTCGTCGGCCAGGCGGGTCAGCGCTCCCGCGGGTGCGGTGGCTTCGGTCACTTCGATCATCTTCTTCTTTCTGGCGTGTCGATCAACCGCGGGCCGCGGCCAGGGATTCCCGGGCCGCGGCGGCGACGTGCTCGGCGGTGAAGCCGTACTCGGCGAACAGGGTCTTGGCGTCGGCGGAGGCGCCGAAGTGCTCCAGCGAGACGATGCGTCCCGCGTCGCCGACGAAGCGGTGCCAGGTCAGGCCGATCCCGGCCTCGACCGCCACCCGGGCCCGCACGGACGGCGGCAGGACGCTCTCGCGGTACTCGCGGGGCTGCTGCTCGAACCACTCCACGGACGGCATCGACACCACCCGGGCGGCGGTGCCCTCGGCCGCCAGCAGCTCCCGCGCGGCGACCGCGAGCCGCACCTCGGAGCCGGTGGCGATCAGCACGACGTCCGGGGTGCCGGTGGCGGCGTCCCGGAGGACGTAGCCGCCCCTGGCGGCGTCCGGGTTCGGCGGGTGGACCGGCAGGCCCTGGCGGCTGAGGACCAGGCCGTGCGGGGCCGGGTCGGTGGAGTGCCGGCGCAGGATCTCGGCCCAGGCGATCGCGGTCTCGTTGGCGTCGGCGGGGCGGACCACGTTCAGGCCGGGGACGGCGCGCAGCGAGGCCAGGTGTTCGACCGGCTGGTGGGTCGGGCCGTCCTCGCCGAGGCCGACGGAGTCGTGCGTCCACACGTACGTCACCGGGAGCTGCATCAGCGCGGACATCCGGACGGCGTTGCGCATGTAGTCGGAGAAGACCAGGAAGGTGCCGCCGTAGACGCGCGTGTCGCCGTGCAGCGCGATGCCGTTCATCACCGCGGCCATGGAGAACTCGCGGATGCCGAAGTGGACGGTACGGCCGTACGGGTCCGCCCCGGGCAGCGGGTTGCCCTCGGGCAGGAAGGAGCTGGTGCCGTCGATGGTGGTGTTGTTCGAACCGGCGAGGTCGGCGGAGCCGCCCCACAGCTCGGGCAGGACCGGGCCGAGCGCCTGGAGCACCTTGCCGGACGCGGCGCGGGTGGCGACCGCCTCGCCGGGCTCGAACACCGGCAGGGCGTCCTGCCAGCCCTCGGGGAGCCGGCCCGCGACCACCCGGTCGAACAGCTCGGCCCGCTCCGGCCGGGCCCCGCGCCACTTGTCGAGCCGCTTGTCCCAGGCGGCGTGCGCCTCGGCGCCCCGGTCCAGGGCGGCGCGGGTGTGGGCGAGGACCTCGTCGGCCACCTCGAAGGACTTCTCCGGGTCGAAGCCGAGGACGCGCTTGGTGGCCGCGACCTCGTCCGCGCCGAGCTCGGAGCCGTGCGACGCCTCCGTGTTCCGCGCGTTCGGGGCGGGCCAGGCGATGACCGTCCGCAGGGCGATGATCGAGGGGCGCGAGGTCTCGGCCCGCGCCGCCCGCAGCGCCGCGTACAGCGCGGGCACGTCCACGTCGCCGCTCTCGGCGGGGGCGAGGCGCCGCACGTGCCAGCCGTACGCCTCGTACCGCCCCAGCACGTCCTCGGAGAACGCGGTCGCGGTGTCGCCCTCGATGGAGATGTGGTTGTCGTCGTAGAGGAGGACGAGGTTGCCGAGCCTCTGGTGGCCGGCGAGCGAGGACGCCTCGGCGGAGACACCCTCCTGGAGGTCGCCGTCGGAGACGATCCCCCAGACGGTGTGGTCGAAGGGGGACTCGCCCGCGGGCGCCCCGGGGTCGAACAGGCCGCGCTCGTAACGGGCGGCCATCGCCATGCCGACGGCGTTGGCGAGACCCTGGCCGAGCGGCCCGGTGGTGGTCTCCACCCCCGCCGTGTGCCCGTACTCGGGGTGGCCGGGGGTCTTGGAGCCGTGGGTGCGGAACGCCTTCAGGTCGTCCAGCTCCAGCTCGTACCCGGCGAGGAAGAGCTGCGTGTACAGCGTCAGCGAGGTGTGCCCGGGGGAGAGGACGAAGCGGTCACGGCCGGTCCACTCGGGGTCCGCCGGGTCGTGCCTCATCACCTTCTGAAAGATCGTGTACGCGGCCGGAGCGAGGGCCATCGCCGTGCCGGGGTGGCCGTTGCCGACCTTCTGGACGGCGTCGGCCGCGAGAACGCGGGCGGTGTCGACGGCACGCCGGTCGAGTTCGGTCCATTCGAAGCGGTCCGCCGGCTGCGTACTCATCTTCAAGAATTCCTCGATGGGAGCGGGGCGAGTGGTCTGACATGTTCAAACTT
The DNA here is from genome assembly GCF_039542605.1 of Streptomyces ziwulingensis. NCBI lineage: Bacteria > Bacillati > Actinomycetota > Actinomycetes > Kitasatosporales > Streptomycetaceae > Streptomyces > Streptomyces ziwulingensis. The sequence continues at coordinate 74,368 of NZ_BAABIG010000058.1, read as the reverse complement.
AAAAGTCAGACTTTTCAGAGTGAAGGTCGGGGTGTGTCAGCCTGTGGTGAAACTGAGACACACCTCGGGTGCCGGGCACGCGAGGCGGACGGCACGAGAAGGACATGGCGGACGAACACCACCAAGACGGCGACGAGGGTGACGGCGGCGGCGCCGGTGGCGACGGCGGCGATGCCGGTGGCGGCGGTGCCGATGGCGGCGGGATCAGAACCTTCCCCTTCCCGGTCGATCTGAGCGTCCTCGGCGTCGGCATGCAGGTCGGCCCCATGGGCACCGGCCGCATCTGGCACGCCCAGGCCCCCCTGTACCGCGTGCACCGCATCGACTTCCACGTCGTCATGCTCTTCACCGGCGGCCCGGTCCGTCACATGATCGACTTCGCCGAGTACGAGGCGCACGCCGGCGAGCTGCTGTGGATCCGGCCCGGACAGGTCCACCGCTTCTCACCGGAGAGCGAGTACCGCGGAACGGTGCTGACCATGCAGCCCGGCTTCCTGCCCCGCGCGACCGTCGAGGCCACCGGCCTCTACCGCTACGACCTGCCGCCGCTGCTCCACCCGGACGCCGCCCCGCTCGCCGCCCTGACGACCGCGCTGGAACAGCTCCGCCGCGAGTACGAGGACACCACCACCCTGCCGCTGAGCCTGCACACGGCCGTGCTCCGCCACTCGCTCACCGCGTTCCTGCTCCGCCTCGCCCACCTGGCGGCCGGCTCCGCGCGGGCGGCGCGGTCCGCGCAGCCGGACCCGCCGGGGGACACGACGTTCACCCTCTTCCGCGACGCGGTGGAACGCGGCTTCGCCACCAACCACAGCGTCAGCGCCTACGCCGACGCGCTCGGTTACTCCCGCCGCACCCTCGTGCGCGCGGTGCGCGCCGCGACCGGCGAGACCCCGAAGGCGTTCATCGACAAACGGGTCGTCCTGGAGGCCAGACGCCTCCTCGCCCACACCGACCTGCCCATCGCCCGGGTCGGCGCGGCGGTCGGCTTCCCCGACGCGGCGAACTTCTCCAGGTTCTTCCACCTGCACACCGAACAGACCCCGGCGGGGTTCCGGGCGGAGGTGCGCTGACGCCGGGGACCCGAGGGGGACTACAGCGCGCTGCCCGCCTGCCACTTCTTCCAGGACAGGTTCCAGCCGTTGAGCCCGTTGGCCGGGTCGACCGTCTTCTCGCCGGAGTTCTTCACGATCACCAGGTCGCCGAGGAGGGAGCCGGAGTAGAACTCGTGCCCCGCCGTGGCCGCGTCCGCCCCGCCCTTCGCGTCGTGCAGGCCGATGCAGCCGTGGGTGGTGTTGCCGGTGCCGAAGACCGAGGCGGCGGTCCAGTAGTTGCCGTGGACGAAGGTGCCGGAGGTGGTCAGGCGCTGGGCGTGCGGCACGTCCGCGATGTCGTACTCGTGGCCGAGCCCGACCGTCGAGGACTCCATCCGGGTCTGCCGCAGCCGCTCGCTGATCACCATGATCCCGGACCAGGTGGTGTGGTCGGCGTCACCGCCCGTGACGGGATAGGAGGCGATCTTCTTGCCGTCCCGGACGACGGTCATCTTCCCCGCCTTCAGGTCGACCGTGCTGATCTGCGACTGGCCGATCCGGAACACCCGGGTGCCGGTCTGCGTACCGGAGAGACCGGCCGCCGCCCGGACGCCGGCCAGGCGGAGGTCGACGGTGACCGTGGTGCCGGGTGCCCAGTACGTCCGGGGCCGGAAGTCGAGCCGGTTGTCGCCGAACCAGTGGCCGACCACCTCGACCTCCGGGTCGGCCGTCACGGTGATCGCCCGCTGCACCGCGGCCTTGCGTGTCACGGCGTGCGAGAAGGTGATCGACACGGGCATGCCGACGCCGTACGTGCCGTCGGCGTCCGGGGTCACGGTCGCGGTCAGGGTGCGGGTCTCGGCGGCGGCCGCTGCCTCGGCGGCCCGCGCCGGGGTGGTCCGGCCGGCCAGGACGGCGGCCACCGGTACGGCTCCGAGCGCGGTGAGCACGCCCCGCCGGGACCACCGCCCCGGCTGAGCGGCCTGCGGGTCGGACATGTGGGGGCTGCTCACTGCGCGGGCCTTCCGTGGGGGTTCGGCGGGGTTGCGTGCAGTGTGCACTGTATAACTGGGGAAGTCCTGTGCGGCACTGTTCGTGCCCTGGGAGAGCTGTGAGAAACGCGGCAGAAGGGCAGGAGCGGGGTCAGGTGGGCCCTGGCCGGGTACGTCCCTCGCGCAGTGCCCGGGAGATGCCGAGCGCGGCCAGCCGCACCGCCGGCACCAGCGCCGGGACCTGCCCGCCGCGGTGCGGGACGACGACCGAGACCGCGGCGGTGACCGTGCCGTCCGGGCCGCGCACCGGGGCGGCCACGGACAGCGCGTCGTCGGTGACCTGCCGGTCGCTCACCGCGGCCCCCGCGCGGCGCACCTCCGCCAGCACCCGGCGCAGCCGCACCGGATCGGTGACCGTGTACGGGGTGAACGCGGCGAGCGGACCCGCGCAGTACGCCCGCTGCGACTCCGCCGTGTCGTGTGCCAGCAGGGCGAGTCCGACCCCCGTGGCGTGCAGCGGCCAGCGCCCGCCGACCCGGATGCGCACCCCGACCGCCGACCGCCCCGACAGCCACTCCACGTAGACGACCTCCGCGCCGTCCCGCACCGCCAACTGCACGTTCTCGTGGGTCGCCTCGTACAGGTCCTCCAGGTACGGCAGCGCCACCTGGCGCAGGGCCAGGCCGCGCGGCGCGAGCGCGGCGACCTCCCACAGCCGCAGGCCGACGTGGTAGACGCCCGAGCCGTCCCGTTCCAGCGCGCCCCACGCGGTGAGGGCGCCCACCAGCCGGTGCGCGGTGGTCAGGCTGAGCCCCGCGCGGCGGCCGATCTCCGTCAGGCAGAGCGCGGGGTGCTCGTGGTCGAAGGCGGCGAGCACCGACAGCAGCCGGTCGGACGCGGTCGGCGTGGTGGTGGCGCCGGTAGGAGTGGGGGCGGCGGGGGCGCAGGCGGGAGCGGGGCCGGCGGGGGCGCCCGCGCACGAGCGGCGCCGGGGGTGGGGGAGGGCGGTCATGGCCGGGTGCCTCCCAAGGGCGGGGGCGGTGCCGTCCCCGTGACGTTAGGCAGCGCGCTCCCGGCCGGTCAACAGGCCGGACGCGGCCGGTCGACGGGCCGGCCCCGCGCCGCCCGCGACGCGGGGCGAACCGGCCGTGCCATGATCGCGGCAGCGGGTAGGCGGGCGGCACGCGCCCGCCGGCACGGGAAAGGTGCGGGCGTGAGGCTGACGATTCTGGGCGGCGGCGGATTCCGGGTGCCACTGGTGTACGGGGCACTGCTCGGCGACCGCGCCGAGGGACGCGTGAGCGAGGTCGTCCTGTACGACCTCGACGCCGGCCGGCTCACCGCGGTGACCCGGGTCCTGGCCGAGCAGGCCGCCGGGGTGCCCGACGCGCCCCGGGTGACCGCGACGGCCGACCTCGACGAGGCGCTGCGCGGCGCCGACTTCATCTTCTCCGCGATCCGGGTCGGCGGCCTCCAGGGCCGCGCCGACGACGAACGCGTGGCGCTCGCCGAGGGCGTCCTCGGCCAGGAGACCGTCGGCGCGGGCGGTATCGCGTACGGCCTGCGGACCGTGCCCGTCGCCGTCGACCTCGCGCGCCGGATCGCCCGGCTGGCCCCCGACGCCTGGGTCATCAACTTCACCAACCCGGCCGGACTCGTCACCGAGGCGATGTCCCGCCACCTCGGCGACCGCGTCATCGGCATCTGCGACTCACCGGTCGGCCTCGGCCGCCGCGTCGCCCGCGCGCTCGGCGCCCGCCCCGAGGAGGCGTGGATCGACTACGTCGGCCTCAACCACCTCGGCTGGGTGCGCGGCCTGCGCGTCGCCGGCCGCGACGAACTCCCCCGGCTGCTCGCCGACCCCGCCCTGCTCGGCTCCTTCGAGGAGGGCCGCCTCTTCGGCCCCGACTGGCTCCAGGCCCTCGGCGCGATCCCCAACGAGTACCTGCACTACTACTACTTCAACCGCGAGGCCGTCCGCTCCTCCCGGCAGGCCGAGCGCACCCGCGGCGCCTTCCTGCGCGACCAGCAGGCCGGGTTCTACGCCGAGGCACACGACCCCGCCGGGTCCGCCCTGGCGCTGTGGGACCGTACCCGCGCCGAGCGCGAGGCCACCTACATGGCCGAGAACCGGGAGACGGCGGGCGCGGGCGAGCGCGAGGCCGAGGACCTGTCCGGCGGCTACGAGAAGGTGGCCCTCGTCCTCATGCGGGCCGTCGCCCGCGGCGAGCGCACCACCCTGATCCTCAACGTCCGCAACCGCTCCACCCTCGCCGCCCTCGACGCCGAGGCCGTCATCGAGGTGCCCTGCCTGGTCGACGCGAGCGGCGCCCACCCGGTCGCCGCCGACCCGCTGCCCGGCCACGCCACCGGCCTGGTCTGCGCGGTCAAGGCGGTGGAACGGGAGATCCTCGCGGCCGCCGCCTCCGGTTCGCGCGCCCGCGCCGTCTCGGCGTTCGCACTGCATCCGCTCGTCGACTCGGTGACCGTGGCACGCCGCCTGGTCGACGGCTACACGGCCGTCCACCCCGGCCTCGGGTACCTCCGCTAGCGCCGATCCGTCAGACCGGCCCTGGCGGCGATGGCTGGGGGGACGGCCCGGCTCAGTAGCCGCAATGGCCTCTTATCGGGCAAAAACTCACATATGGCTGCTAGGTTCCCTCTTCGACGGAGTGCGGGAGGGCGCCCACCCGCGCCGTGCCCGTACGGACGGACGAGGGAAACCATGAGCGATGCCGAGGCCGCGGCGCGACCGGCGGCCAAGCTGTCCCTGCTGACGCTGACCGCGATGGTCGTCGGTTCGATGGTCGGTGCCGGGGTGTTCTCGCTGCCGCGGCGCTTCGCGCAGGAGACCGGGGTGGCGGGGGCGCTGATCGCCTGGGCGGTCGCCGGGGCCGGCATGCTGATGCTCGCCTTCGTCTTCCAGAGCCTCGCCGTGCGCCGGCCGGACCTGGACGCGGGCGTGTACGCGTACGCGAAAGCGGGGTTCGGCGAGTACCTCGGCTTCTTCTCCGCCTTCGGCTACTGGGCCAGCGCCTGCGTCGGCAACGTCACCTACTGGGTCTTCCTCACCTCGACGGCCGGCGCGCTGGTGCCGGCGCTGGGAGATGGTGACACGGTGCCGGCGGTGCTGGTCTCCTCGGCCGGGCTGTGGGGGTTCTTCCTGCTGATCCGCCGAGGCGTGAAGGAAGCCGCGGCGATCAACCGGATCGTGACGGTGGCGAAGATCGTGCCCATCGTCTTCTTCGTGATCCTGGCGCTGTGCTACTTCGAGCCGTCCGTCTTCGCGGACAACTTCGGCGGTGCCGACTACACGGGCTCCCTCTTCAGCCAGGTCCGCGGCACCATGCTCGCCACCGTCTTCGTCTTCCTCGGCGTCGAGGGGGCCAGCGTGTACTCGCGGCACGCCAAGCGTCGCGAGGACGTCGGGCGGGCCACGGTCCTCGGACTGCTCGGTGTCTTCGCCGTCTTCGCCTCCGTCACGATCGTCTCCTACGGGCTGCTGCCGATGGCCGAGATCGCCGAGCTGCGGCAGCCCTCGATGGCCGAGGTGCTGGAGTCGGCGGTCGGCACCTGGGGAAAGGTCTTCGTCAGCGTCGGCCTCGTCGTCTCCGTGCTCGGCGCCTACCTCGCCTGGACCCTGATGGCCGCCGAAGTCCTGTTCGTCGCCGCCAAGGACAAGGACATGCCCCGCTTCCTGGCGCGGTCGACGGCGGCGGACGTCCCCGAGAACGCGCTGCTCATGACGACCTGTCTCAGCCAGGTCGTGCTCGTCGTGACGCTGTTCTCCGCGGACGCCTTCAACTTCGCCCTGGACCTGACCAGCGCCCTGAGCCTGATCCCGTTCCTGCTGGCCGCCGCCTTCGCGGTCAGCGTCGCCAGGCCGCCGGACCGCCCGGACACGGCGGGACGCTCCACCCGGCGCGAGCTGGTCATCGCCTCGCTGGCGACGGTCTACACCGTGTTCCTGCTGTACGCGGCCGGGCCGAAGTACCTCCTCGTCTCCTTCATCCTCTACGCACCGGCGACCCTGCTGTTCGTCCGGTCCCGCCGCGAGCAGGGGCGACGGCTCTTCTCCCCGGGCGAGGCGGTCACCTGCGCGGTCACGGTCGCCGGCGCCGCCGCCGGCGTGGCGGCGCTGGCCGTCGGCTGGATCGAGCTGTGAACCCCCGCCGGCCCCATGCCGTCGTCAGCGGCCCCCATGCCGTCGTCAAGTGCCGTCATCAAGCGAAAGGCCCCTCGTGACAAGCACCGTCCCCGCTTCCGCCCTCGGCGTCCACTCCGAAGTGGGGCGGTTGCGCAAGGTCCTGGTGTGCGCCCCCGGCATGGCGCACCGGCGTCTGACCCCGACCAACTCCGACGACCTGCTGTTCGACGACGTGATGTGGGTGGAGAACGCCCAGCGGGACCACGCCGACTTCGTCGCCCAGCTCACCGACCGGGGCGTGGAGGTCGTCGAACTGCACGAGCTGCTCGCCGCCACCATGGCGATGCCACAGGCCCGGTCCTGGCTGCTGGACCGGAAGATCGACGCGAACGAAGTGGGCCTCGGCCTGGTCGACGACACCCGTGCCTTCCTCGACACCCTCACCCCGGGCCGGCTCGCCGAGCACCTGATCGGCGGGCTGGCCACCACCGACCTGCCGGACGAGTTCCGGTCGGCGTACCTGGGGCTGGCCCGCGAGGGCACGGGCGCGCGGGAGTACCTGATGCCGCCGCTGCCCAACACCCTGTACACCCGCGACACGACCTGCTGGCTCTACGGCGGGGTGACGCTCAACCCGCTCCACTGGCCCGCCAGGCACGACGAGACCCTGCTGATGAAGGCGGTCTACACCTTCCACCCCGACTTCCGGGACAGCACGGTCTGGTGGGGCGACCCGGAGCAGAACTGGGGCCGGGCCACCTTCGAGGGAGGGGACATCATGCCCGTCGGCAACGGCGTCGTCCTCATGGGCATGAGTGAGCGGACCTCCCGGCAAGCGATCACACAGGTCGCGGCCGCCCTGTTCGCGCAGGGCGCGGCGGAGCGCGTCATCGTGGCCGGCCTGCCGAAGCTGCGTGCGGCGATGCACCTGGACACCGTCTTCACCTTCGCGGACCGGGACGTCGTGACGCTGTACCCGCGCGTCATCGACGGCGTCCACACCTTCTCGCTGCGCCCCGCCGACCGGGCGCCGGGGGTCGAGATCACCGACGAGGGCGCCCTCCCGTTCACCGAGGTCGTGGCCGGCGCCCTGGGCCTGCCCCGACTGCGGGTGATCGAGACCGGCGGAGACGTCTACGCCTCCGAGCGCCAGCAGTGGGACAGCGGCAACAACGCCGTGGCGCTGGAGCCGGGAGTCGTCTTCACCTACGACCGCAACACCCAGACCAACGCCCTGCTGCGGCGGGCCGGGGTGGAGGTCCTCACCATCGTCGGCGCGGAGCTGGGCCGGGGCCGAGGGGGCGGGCACTGCATGACCTGCCCGCTGATCCGCGACGCGGTGGTCTTCTGACCGGCCGGCCGCCCCGGCGCCGGGCTCCCGCCCCGCCCGCGCGAACCGGCCCGCGCCCGGGGCTACCCGGAGGAGAGCCGGTGAGCGTGCCCGGCGCCGTCCGCGGGGCCGGCCGCCACCGCCGGTGCGGCGGTCGCGGCGGCGGCCGTTCCCACGCCCGGCGCGACGAGGGGTCCGGCCGGGCGGACCTGGGGAGCCACGGCCGGGGCACCGGCCGCCGGGTCGTGCTCGGGCGTCCAGGACGGTGACGCCGGCGGTGACTGCGGCTGCGGCGGGGTCAGGGGGCGCAGTGGGCGCGGGCCGGACACCACCGCGTAGTCCCGGCCCAGGAAGGGCGGCACGATCTCGCCCGGGTCGTCGCCCAGCGCCAGCCGTACGGCGGCCCACGGGGCGTTGATCCCGCACAGCGAGAGCTGGTGCAGCCCGCCGGCCGGCCGGGTGTTGACGTCCATCAGCACGGGCCGCTCGCCGAACATCCGGAACTGGATGTTGGACAGGTGGTGCAGCCCGAAGCCCTCGGCCAGGCGCCGGGCCGGCTCCAGCCACTGCTCGTCCAGGGTGAACCCGCGGCGCCGGCCGTTCTTGGTACGGCCCACCACCATCCGCACCCGGTTGTCCCGGCCGGTGAGGCAGTCCACCGACACCTCGGGCTCCTCCAGCCGCGGCATCACCAGCCAGTCCACCGGCTCCTCGGCCGCCCGGACCGCCGCCACGGCCAGGTCCAGATGGACGTACGGGCTGGGGAAGCCGTTCAGTTGCGCGAGGGAGAACGGCGCCCGGGTGACCATCCGGAAGCCGACGCCGCCCGCGCCCGAGGCGGGCTTGAAGCACGCCCGGTGGCCCAGCTCCTCCAGCTCCTCCACGGCCGCGACCAGTTCGTCGGCGGTCCGCACCCGCCACCAGGGCGGCACGGGGACGCCGACCGCCTGCGCCGCCTCGTAGGCGATCACCTTGTCGTGGAAGACGGCCACCGCCTCGGGCGGCGGGGCGAGCAGGGCCGTGCCGGCCGCCTCGAACTCGCCGCGGTGGGCCACGATCGCCGTCTGGTGCAGCCGGGGCACGAACACGTCGATGCCGCGCCGGCGGCACTGGTCCAGCGCGTACTCGACGTACCCGGCCGGGGAGAGTGCCTCGGGCTCCAGCTCGGCGGTGTCGGCGGCGGCCAGTACGGGGGAGTCCGGGTCGCCGTGGGTGGCGTGGATCTCGACCGCCCGGTCGCCGGGATTTCTCCGTAGCTGGTCCATGAAGAACACGTTCTCCGCGTACGTGCGGTTGAGCCAGACGCGTACGCGAGAGACCATGCAGGCCGCCTTTCACAGTTCACGGGCAGGGCGAAGTCGGCCGTGCCCGGCCAGGGGGGATGAAGGGTCACCGAACCGCACTGCGTGAGGGGGAGTCCGAGGCGGTGGTGTTGGGGCGATCATAGGGGTACGGAGGCGGCCCCGTGCAACGCGCGTGTTACGGATCGGCGCGGGGCCCGCCGGGAGCCGGCGGGACGCCCTTGTCGGCCCCCTCCGGCGTGTGATCTCTTGAGGGTGCGACCGCGGACCGCCGCACAGGCCGCGCGGCCCGCAGAGTACGTCCCGTACGCGCGGAAGGGGGCAGGGGTGACGTCGACGGACGAGAACGCCGGACGGCCGGGGAGCACGGGCCGGGACCCGTTGATGCGGAGCGTGCTGCCGTCGACCGCGGTCGCCGTGGAGGCCCACGGGCACGACACCGCCGGGCACACCCCGCTCTATCCTGAGGAGGAGGCGCTGGTGGCCCGCGCGGTGGACAAGCGCCGCCGGGAGTTCACCGTGGTCCGCTCCTGCGCCCGCCGGGCGATGCGACAGCTCGGCGTGGAGCCCCAGCCCGTGCTGAACGGGGAACGCGGTGCCCCCCGCTGGCCCACCGGGCTGGTCGGCAGCATGACCCACTGCGCCGGCTACTGCGCGGCGGCCCTCGCCCGCTCGGACGACCTCGCCTCCCTCGGCATCGACGCGGAGGAGGACGCGCCGCTCCCGGACGGCGTGCTGGACGCGGTGGCCCTGCCGGCCGAGGCGGAACGGGTGCACCGGCTGGCCGCGGCACGGCCCCAGGTGCACTGGGACCGGCTGCTGTTCAGCGCCAAGGAGGCCGTCTACAAGGCGTGGTTCCCCCTCACCGGCAAGTGGCTGGACTTCCACGAGGCCGACATCGAGACGACCGTGGACGCCGCCGAGGAGCGCCGCGGTGCCTTCCGGGCCACCCTCCTGGTCCCGGGACCGCTCGTGGCCGACCGCCGCCTGACCCACTTCGAGGGCCGCTGGGCCGCCCGGGACGGCCTCCTCGTCACCGCCATCGCGGTACCGCCCCGCTGAACCGGCCGGGCGGCCCGGACATGGCACGGTCGGAGCCCGGACCGGGCTCGGTCATGGCGCGGTCATGGCTCGGTCATGGCTCCGGGCACCAGCTCGTCAGCAGGCGGAAGAACTCCTTCTCGTTCCCCGTCAGCCCCGCCTCCGCCAGCGCCCGTTCGGCCTCGGCGAGGACGGACGGCGGGACGACGGGAGGCCGTTGGGCGTCCGGCGGCCCCGAGGCGGTGTCGAAGGCGGCGCGTACCGTGTGCAGCAGCCGCAGGTACGCCTGGACGGCGGTGCGCTCGCGGTCGGTCAGCACGGCGGTGGTCATCGGTCGGCTCTCCCCACATCGACGTCAACGAAGCCGGCCGCCGCGCAGGGCGACCGCACCCCACCAGCTTGCCGCCCACCACTGACAATCCCCGGGAGATCAGCCCAGATACCCCAGGGAGGCCCCGATCCGCCCCGCCAGATGGTCCCCCCGCACCGGCCCGCGCGCCGCCGAACCCGCGAGCCGCGTCCGGCACTTGCTGGCCAGCAGCAGACCGAAACTCTCGGCCTCCCGTTCGTCGGCCAGTTCGAAGCGGGACCGCGCGGCGACCGCGCGGACGGTGGCCCGCAGCGCGTCCTCGTCCAGGTCGGCGCCGCCCCCGTCCAGCAGCCGGGCGGCGACCGCCGTACCGTCCACGGAGTGCCCGCAGTGCCCGGCCTCCATGTGCCACAGCTCGTGCCCCAGGATGACCAACTGGTGTTCGGGAGCGGTGCGCTCCTCCACGACGACCAGGTCCTGGTCGGTCAGGTCCAGCCAGAGTCCGCTGGCCGTCCCCGGCGGGAACGCGGCCGTGCGCAGCAGCAGCGGACGGCCGCGGCGCCGGGCCATCGCCCCGCACAGCGCGGCGTACAGGTCGGCGGGCGGCGCCGGGACCGGGAGCCTCAGCTCCGCGACCAGCTCGTCGCAGAGGCGGCGCATGCGCCTGCCCACGGCCAACCGCCTCCCCACGTTCAAGACTCCGGCCGCCTGACGCTCTCCAGGAGCATGTCCAGCCATTCGGCGACCTTGTCGCGGTGCTGGTCGGTGGGCAACTGCGCGGCCCGCCAGGCGATGCCGCGGACGCCGTGGTCCTGCAGCAGCCGCTCCAACGGGTCCGCGGCGGCCTCGGCCGCCTCCCGTTCGCGGTCGGCGAGCCGCTGGAGGAGTTCCTGCTCGATGTGTTGCAGGGCGCCGGCCAGCGCCTCGGGGTCCTCGGCGGTGAGGAACCCGGCGTGCACCCGGAAGAAGCGCTGGATGGCGTCGCAGTGCTCCATGGTGGGCCGCCGGTCGCCGTTGATGAGCGCGCCGGCCTGCTGCCGTGACATGCCGGCGCCGTCGGCGATCTCCTGCTGCGTGTAACGCCGCCCGTTGGGTTTCAGCCGGGTGCGGCGCAGCAGGTCCAGGCGCTGCACGAACCGGCTCTGCACGTCGGGTTCACCGGCCGGCCGGCCGCTCAGCAGGGCCTTGACCACGGACTCCGGAACACCTGAGGCGGCCGACAGCCGGCCGGTGTCGAAGACCTCGGCGTGCGGCACGCCGAGCCGGTCGGCCAGCGCGGCGACGCGGGAGACGGCGGACGACAGCCCGGCCGTCTGCGTGGCGCCCGGTCCCTCGAAGCCACCCGTCACCGACAGATCTCCTACATCTCTCACAGGACTCTCAGGCTTCTCACAAGCTGTTGCCGTGGACTTCCCGGAGAGTAGCCCCTCGCTCGAACTCACATCCAGGTCTCGCCACAACTGTGGCCAATTTCAGCCGTCAACCGACATGAAATGCCACGATAGTTGACACGCCTCGCACCGGGGCAGCAGGATCGGGGCGCCGCGTGAAGGCCGCATAGGCAAGAGGGGTGACCTCCCGATGGCATTTCAGGCAGGCGGGCGGCGGTCGGCGCCGCGGCCCGCCCCCGCGACCCCCGAGGCCCAGGCGTACTTGCAGGACTACGCCGCGCTCGTGGACGCCGTCCCGCATCCCTCCTTCGTCGTCGACCACCGCTGGGACGTGGTCCTGGCCAACGGTGCCTTCCGGACGCTCTTCCGGGGCGTCGGACCGCATCCGACGGCCATGCCGGGCGACAACTTCCTGCGGTTCGTCCTGTTCCACCCGGACGCCTCCGCCGTCCTCGGGGACCACGAGCCGAGCTGGTGCCTGCCGATGCTGGCCCACTTCGCCGCCGCGCTGGAGCGCCACGGACACGATCACGCACTCCAGGCGGTCCGCCGGGACATCGCGCAGGACCCGATCATGGACGCGGCCTACCGTCAGGGGCTGCCGCACTGGGTCCGCGCGGTCGGCGAGGGGGCCGTGGAGCACGACGGCGCCGTCCGGCCGCTGCTCCACCCCGACGCCCGCGGCGGCGCCGGCGAGTGCCGGGTCGTCGTGGAGACGCCCAGGTCGCTGGAGGAGCTGGACTACACCCGGCTGACCCTGGTGCTCCGCGAGGAGCGGCGCGTCCCGCCCCGCGAGCGCCGCCCCCGACGCGGCGCGGCCCACCTGACCGTCGTACCCGCCGCGCACTGACCGCGGCGGTCGAAAGGGTCAGGGTCCCGTCGGGTGCGGCGGGTCCGCCGGACGGCCGGGTGCCGCGCCGGTGGGTCCGGTCCGCGCGAGCGCGGCGAGCAGCCGCAGCTTCTCGTCGCTGTCGCTGTCCTTGTCGGGGTAGTAGACGACGAGGATGACGTCGTCGAGGGGGAGCTTGTCGCGGTGCAGCCGCAGTTCACCGACGACCGGGTGGTGGACGGTGATGCTGCCCCCTTCGAGGGCGCGGACGTCGTGCCGGGCCCACAGGGTGCGGAACCGCTGACTGGACAGCGCCAGCTCGCCGACCAGCTCCACGAACCGGGGGTTGTCGGTGTCGTCCCCGATGGTGGTGCGCAGAGCGGCGACGAAGCCGGCGGCGGCCGCCGTCCAGTCCTGGTGGAATGCCTGTTCCTCGGGATCGAGGAAGAAGGACCGCAGCCGGTTCTGGCCGGGCCGCAGGCGCGGCGAGAGCGCGACGGCCGGCGGGTTGGAGGCCAGCACGTCGAAGGCGCGCCCCTCGACGAACGCGGGGATCTGCAGGTGGGCGAGGAGCTGGTGCGCCCGCGCCGGTACGTACTCGGGTCGCCTGCGCCGCGGTGGCCTGGGGCGGGCCGTCGCGAGGCCGAGCAGATACGTGCGCTCGACGTCGTCGAGACGCAGGACCCGGGCGAGCGACTCCAGGACCTGGGGCGACGGATTGCGGTCGCGACCGCGTTCCAGGCGCAGGTAGTAGTCGGGGCTGATGCCGGCCAGCAGGGCCACTTCCTCCCGGCGCAGCCCGGGCACCCGGCGGGTGCCGCCGGGCGGGATCCCCGCCTGCGCCGGGGAGACAAGCTCACGCCGGGCCCGCAGGTAGCCGCCGAGCCGGTTGCCGTCCTCCTCGTCCCTCATACCGCCACCGTAATGCGGTGCGCGGGTCGCTGAGGGGCCCTGGCAGGACCAGGGAGCACGGGGGCTCTCCCGCGCCCGGCGGGCGCTGCCGAGACTGGGAGGACAGCGTTCCGCGCAGAACCGCGGAACATCACCGAAGGCGCCCCGGCCGCAGACACACCGGCGGCGCCCTGGACCGAAGGGAAGATCTCGTGGATCTCTCCAACCGCACCGTTCTCATCGTCGGCGGGACCTCGGGCATCGGGCGTGAGCTGGCCCGCCGGTTCGCCGCCGCGGGCAGCACCGTGGCCGTCGGCGGCCGCGACCCGCGGGCGCTGGCGGAACTCGCCGCGGCGGGCTTCGGCACCGTCAGGGTCGACGTCACCGACAGCGCCTCCGTCACCTCGGCCCGGGACACCGTGCTGGCCCGTTACCCCGAGCTGGACACCGTGGTGACGATGCCGGGCGTCATGCTCCTGGAGGACCTGCGCGACCCCGGGCACTTCGCGGCGGCGGCGCAGACGATCGACACCAACCTGGTGGGCACCATCCGGGTCATCGACGCCTTCACCCCGCACCTGGTCGGGCGGGGCGCCGGCACCTTCCTCACCGTCACCTCCGGCATCGCCTTCCTGCCGTTCCCGCCCATGCCCACCTACGCCGCCTCGAAGGCCGCGGTGCACGCCTACTCCGAGGCGCTGCGCGCGCAGCTCGACGGCACCGGCGTCGGCGTGGTCGAACTCGTCCCCCCGGCCGTCGCCACCGCCGGCCAGGAGAAGGTGAACCCGCACGCGCTGCCGCTCGACGGCTTCGCCACCGAGGTCATGGAACTGCTCGCGGCGGAACCCACCCCCCGCGAGATCCTGGTGAAGGGCGTCCTCATGCACCGCTGGGCCGAACGCGACGGCACCTACGCCGACCTCGTCGCCCAGCGCTCCCGGGCACTGGCCATGCTCCCCGGCCGCGAAAGCTGACACCCGCCCCGCCCGCCCCGCATACGCACCCGTCCCGCCGTTCCGCCGTCCGGCTGTTACGCAAGCGCCTTTCATTTCTTGCGCTAGTCTTGCGGGCATGACGCGACGACTTGCTGAGGTGGCGAAGAAGGTCGGGGTCAGCGAGGCCACGGTCAGCCGGGTGCTCAACGGCAAGCCCGGGGTGTCGAAGGCCACCCGGCAGGCGGTGCTCTCCGCGCTCGACGTCCTCGGCTACGAGCGGCCCACCCAGCTCCGCGGCGAGCGCGCCCGGCTCGTCGGCCTGGTCCTGCCCGAGCTGCAGAACCCGATCTTCCCGGCGTTCGCCGAGGTCATCGGCGGCGCGCTGGCCCAGCTCGGACTCACCCCCGTGCTGTGCACGCAGACCAAGGGCGGCGTCTCCGAGGCCGACTACGTGGACCTGCTCCTGCAGCAGCAGGTCTCCGGTGTGGTCTTCGTCGGCGGGCTCTACGCGCAGGCCGACGCGGACCACGACCACTACGAGCGGCTCGCCGACCGCAAGATCCCGGTCGTGCTGGTCAACGCCGCCATAGAGCACCTCGGCTTCCCCGGCGTCTCCTGCGACGACGCCGTCGCCCTGGAGCAGGCGTGGCGCCACCTGGCCTCGCTCGGCCACGAGCGGATCGGCCTCGTGCTCGGCCCCGCCGACCACCTGCCCTCGGGCCGCAAACTGACCGCCGCGCGCGCCGTCGGCCACCTCCCCGACGAGTACGTGGCCCGTGCCATGTTCTCCATCGAGGGCGGCCACGCCGCGGCCTCCCGGCTCATCGACCGCGGTGTCACCGGCTTCATCTGCGCCAGCGACCCGCTCGCCCTCGGTGTCGTACGGGCCGCCCGGCGCAAGGGGCTGAACGTGCCCGCGCGGATCTCCGTCGTCGGCTACGACGACTCCGCGCTGATGAACTGCACCGAACCGCCGCTGACCACCGTCCGGCAGCCCATCGAGGCCATGGGCCGGGCGGTGGTCGAACTGCTCAACACGCAGATCAACGGCCAGTCCGTGGCCGCCGAGGAACTGCTCTTCGAACCGGAACTGGTGGTGCGCGGTTCCACCGCGCAGGCCCCCCGCCCCTGACCGCGGCCGCGAGGACCCCGGCAGCCGGCTCCGGCGGCCGACAGGCTGTCCAATAATTTCAAATTCTGCGTGACATCTTGCGGTCGACTGTCGCCGGTGCTTGAGTGTGCGGCGCCCACCGCTCCTGTCCTGAGGGGTCACCGATGTCACGCACCGGGTTCCGCCGTACCTTTGCCGCGCTGAGCGCCTGTTCGCTCGCCCTCGCCGTCGCCGCCTGCGGTTCGGGCGAGGACGAGGGCGGACGCGGCAAGACCCGCATCACGGTCAACTGCATGCCGCCCAAGAGCGCCGAGGTCGACCGGCGGTTCTTCGAGGAGGACGTCGCCGCGTTCGAGAAGGCCCATCCGGACATCGACGTCGTCCCGCACGACGCGTTCCCCTGCCAGGACCCGAAGACCTTCGACGCCAAGCTCGCCGGCGGCCAGATGGAGGACGTGTTCTACACGTACTTCACCGACGCCGGCCACGTCGTCGACATCGGCCAGGCCGCCGACCTCACCCCGTACGTCAGGGAACTCAAGAGCTACGGCACCCTCCAGCGGCAGTTGCGCGACATCTACACCGTCGACGGCAAGGTCTACGGCATCCCGCGCACCGGCTACTCGATGGGCCTGATCTACAACAAGGCGCTCTTCGAGAAGGCCGGGCTCGACCCCGACCGGCCCCCGGCCACCTGGGACGAGGTCCGCACCGCCGCCAGGAAGATCGCCGCCCTCGGCGACAACACCGTCGGCTACGCCGACTACAGCGCCCAGAACCAGGGCGGCTGGCACTTCACCGCCGAGCTGTACTCGCGGGGCGGCGACGTCGTCGACGCGAGCGGCGAGAAGGCCACGATCGACACCCCCGAGGGCCACGCCGTCCTGCGGACCCTGCACGACATGCGCTGGACGGACCGGTCGATGGGCAGCAAGCAGCTCCTCGTCATCAACGACGTCCAGCAGATGATGGGCACCGGCAAGCTCGGCATGTACCTCGCCGCCCCCGACAACATCCCGATCCTCGTCAAGGAGAAGGGCGGCGACTACAAGGACCTCGCTCTCGCTCCCATGCCCGGCGGCGAGTCCACCCTCATCGGCGGCGACGGCTACATGTTCCGCAAGAAGGCGAGTCCCGAGCAGATCCGGGCCGGTCTGCAGTGGCTCGACCACATGTTCCTCACCCCCGGCAAGGGCTTCCTCGGCGACTACGCCCGCGCCGAGGCCGGGGACGCCCCGGTCGGCCTGCCCGAGCCCCGCCTCTTCACCGGCGCCGCCGACGCCGAGGACCAGAAGGTCAAGAACGCCAACGCCAACGTGCCGGTGGCGAACTACCAGCCCTTCCTCGACGGCAACCAGAACCTGAAGATGAAGATCGAGCCGCCGCACGCCCAGCAGCTCTACTCCGTCCTCGACGGCGTCGTCTCCGCCGTCCTCACCAAGGAGGACGCGGACATCGACAAGCTGCTCGAAGACGCCACCGGCAAGATCGACGGCATCCTGGCCCGGAGCTGACCGGTGACGAAGACGGTGGAACGGCCGGCCCCGGCCGTCAGGGCCCGCCCGGCGCAGGCGCCGCCCCCGACCGCCGGCCGCGGCCGGCGCCGCCTCGCCGACCAGGGCCGCGCCTACGGCTTCCTGCTCGGCGGCGTGCTCTGCTTCGCGCTGTTCTCCTGGTACCCGGCGATCCGCGCGGTCGTCATCGCCTTCCAGAAGTACACCCCGGGCTCCGACCCCGAATGGGTCGGCACCGCCAACTTCACCCGCGTCCTCCAGGACCCCGAGTTCGCCGCCGCCTGGCGCAACACCCTCACCTTCACCGCGCTCGCCCTGCTCATCGGCTTCGCGATTCCCTTCGTCCTCGCCCTCGTCCTCAACGAACTACGCCACGCGCGGGCCTTCTTCCGGGTCGTGGTCTACCTCCCGGTGATGATCCCGCCGGTGGTCAGCGCCCTGCTGTGGAAGTGGTTCTACGATCCCGGCGCCGGACTCGCCAACGAGGCGCTGCGCCTCCTGCACCTGCCGACCTCGAACTGGTCCAACGGCGCCGACACCGCACTCGTCTCCCTGGTCCTCGTCGCCACCTGGGCCAACATGGGCGGCACCGTCCTGGTCTACCTCGCCGCCCTCCAGTCCATCCCCGGCGAGCTGTACGAGGCGGCCGAACTGGACGGCGCGAACCTGCCGCAACGCGTCAGGCACGTGACGATCCCGCAGACCAGGTTCGTCATCCTGATGCTGATGCTCCTGCAGATCATCGCCACCATGCAGGTCTTCACCGAACCGTTCGTCATCACCGGCGGCGGCCCCGAGAACGCGACGGTCACCGTCCTCTACCTCATCTACAAGTACGCCTTCCTCTACAACGACTTCGGCGGCGCCTGCGCGCTGAGCGTCATGCTCCTGGCGCTGCTCGGCCTCTTCTCGGCCGGCTACCTCCGGTTCACCCGGTCCGACGGGGAGGGCGCGTGAACACCACCCGTACCCTCGTCTCCCCGGCCGTCCTGGCCCGCCCGCGCGGGAAGGCCGCCTACTGGACCGTCTTCAGCGGCGTCGTCCTGCTCTTCACGCTCGCCTTCCTCTTCCCGGTCTACTGGATGGTGACCGGCGCGCTGAAGTCACCGGACGAGGTGGCCCGTACCCCGCCCACCGTCGTCCCCGAGACATGGCGGGTCAGCGGCTACACCGACGCCTGGGACATGATGGAGCTGCCCACCCACCTGTGGAACACGGTGGTGCAGGCGGCCGGCGCCTGGCTGTGCCAGCTCGTCCTGTGCACGGCCGCCGCCTACGCCCTGTCCAGACTCAGGCCCGCCTTCGGCAAGGTGATCCTCGGCGGCATCCTCGCCACCCTGATGGTCCCGGCCCAGGCCCTGGTCGTGCCCAAGTACCTGACCGTCGCCGACCTCGGCCTCCTCAACGATCCGCTGGCGATCTGGCTGCCGGCCGTCGCCAACGCCTTCAACCTGTACCTGCTCAAACGGTTCTTCGACCAGATCCCGGCGGACGTGCTGGAGGCCGCCGAGATCGACGGCGCCGGGAAGCTGCGGGTCCTGTGGTCCCTCGTGCTGCCCATGTCACGGCCGGTGCTCGGCGTCGTCTCCATCTTCGCCCTGGTCGCCGTCTGGCAGGACTTCCTGTGGCCGCTGATGGTCTTCTCCGACACCGGGAAGCAGCCGATCAGCGTGGCCCTCGTCCAGCTCTCGCAGAACCTCCCGCTGACCGTGCTCATCGCCTCGATGGTGATCGCCAGCATTCCCATGGTCGCGATGTTCCTCGTCTTCCAGCGGCACATCATCGCCGGGATCAGCGCGGGCGGCACCAAGGGCTGACGCGCCCTCCCTTCGCAGAGAAAGGCACGCCCAGTGGGACAGCCCACCCCTGCCCAGCACCCCGCCGACGCCGACTGGTGGCGCTCCGGTGTCCTCTACCAGGTGTACGTCCGCAGCTTCGCGGACGGCGACGGCGACGGCACCGGCGACCTCGCGGGCGTCCGGGCGAAACTCCCCTACCTCGCCGGCCTCGGCGTGGACGCCCTCTGGTTCACCCCCTGGTACCTCTCACCGATGAAGGACGGCGGCTACGACGTCGCCGACTACCGCGTCGTCGACCCGGCCTTCGGCACCCTCGCCGAGGCGGAGAAGCTGATCGCCGAGGCCCGCGAGCTGGGCATCCGCACCCTCGTCGACATCGTCCCCAACCACGTCTCCGACCAGCACCCCTGGTTCCGGGCGGCGCTGGCCGGCGGAGCCGAGCGGGAACTGTTCCACTTCCGCCCCGGCCGCGGCGAGCAGGGCGAACTCCCGCCCAACGACTGGCAGTCGGAGTTCGGCGGCACCGCCTGGACCCGGCTGCCCGACGGCGACTGGTACCTGCACCTGTTCGCCCCCGAGCAGCCCGACCTGAACTGGGCCCACCCGGCCGTCCGCCAGGAGCACGAGGACATCCTGCGCTTCTGGTTCGAGCGCGGCGTCGCCGGCGTCCGCGTCGACTCCGCCGCCCTGCTGGCCAAGGACCCGCTGCTGCCCGACTTCACCGCGGGCCGCGACCCGCACCCGTACGTCGACCGCGACGAACTGCACGACGTCTACCGGGGCTGGCGGGCCGTCGCCGACGAGTACGGGGGCATCTTCGTCGGCGAGGTGTGGCTGCCGGACACCGAGCGCTTCGCCCGCTATCTGCGCCCCGACGAACTGCACACCGCCTTCAACTTCTCCTTCCTCACCTGCCCCTGGGACGCGGCCCGGCTGCGCACCTCCATCGACGGCACCCTCGCCGAACACGCCCCCGTCGGCGCCCCCGCCACCTGGGTGCTCTGCAACCACGACGTCACCCGCACCGTCACCCGCTACGGCCGCGCCGACACCGGCTTCGACTTCGCCGCCAAGGTCTTCGACACCCCCACCGACCTGGCCCTCGGCACCCGCCGCGCCCGCGCCGCCGCCCTGCTCTCGCTGGCCCTGCCGGGAGCCGTCTACCTCTACCAGGGCGAGGAACTCGGCCTGCCCGAGGCCGACATCCCGCGCGAGCGCATCGAGGACCCGATGCACGCCCGCTCCGGCGGCACCGACCCCGGCCGCGACGGCTGCCGGGTACCGCTGCCGTGGACGGCGGACGCGCCGCACGCGGGGTTCGGCTCCCGCGGGGAGCCCTGGCTGCCGCAGCCCGCGAACTGGGCCGGGTACGCCGCCGACCGCCAGGCCGCCGACCCCGGCTCGACGCTCTCCCTGTACCGCGAGGCGATCCGCCTGCGCCCGCTCTTCGGCGTCGGGCCCCTCACCTGGCTGCCCGCCCCCGACGGCGTCCTCGCCTTCACCCGGGCCGGGTCCGGCGCGACCTGCGTGGTCAACCTCGCCGACCCGCCCGCCACGCTCCCCCCGCACACCCGCACGCTCCTCGCCAGCGGCCCGCTGGACCCCGACGGACGGCTGCCCAAGGACACCGCGGTCTGGCTGCGCCACTGACACCGCCCTGCGGCGGCCGGCTCCGGACCACGAGGCCCCTTTCCCTGTATTTTCCCGTGTTTCCCCGCGTTTCCCCGCCTGCACCGCGTTCCCCTGCCCCACTCAGAAGGGATCGACCCATGCACCCGCACCCGCACGCCATGAGACGGGCCCGGCGTCTGCCGGCTGTCGCCACCGCCGTCGCCCTCGCCGCCGGCACCCTCGTCACCCTCGCCAGCGGCACCGCCCAGGCCGCCCCCGGCGCCAGCCTCCCGTTCACCTCCGTCGAGGCGGAGTCCGCCACCTCCACCGGCACCAGGATCGGCCCCGACCACACCCAGGGCACCCTCGCCTCGGAAGCCTCCGGACGGCAGGCGGTCCGGCTGAACACCGGTCAGCGCGTCGAGTTCACGGCACCCCGCGCCGCCAACGCCGTGAACGTCGCCTACAGCGTCCCCGACGGCCAGTCCGGCTCCCTCGACGTCTACGTCAACGGCCAGAGGCTCGCCAGGACGCTCCCGGTCACCTCGAAGTACTCCTACGTCGACACCCCCTGGATCGCCGGCGCCAAGACCCACCACCTCTACGACAACGGCCGCCTGCTCCTCGGGCAGCACGTCCAGGCCGGTGACAAGGTGGCCTTCCAGGCGACGAACGTCCAGGTCACCGTGGACGTCGCCGACTTCGAGCAGGTGGCCGCGGCGGCGAGCAGACCCGCCGGTTCGATCTCCGTCACCGACCGGGGCGCCGACCCCGGCGGCCAGGGCGACTCCACCCAGGCGTTCCGCGACGCGATCGCCGCGGCGCGGGGCGGCACGGTGTGGATACCGCCCGGGGAGTACCGCCTCACCTCCTCCCTCAACGGCGTCCAGAACGTCACGATCCAGGGCGCCGGGCCCTGGCACTCGGTCGTGCGCGGCTCCCGCTTCATCGACCAGTCCAGCTCCTCGGGCGGCGTCCACCTCAAGGACTTCGCGGTCATCGGCGAGGTCACCGAACGCGTCGACACCAGCCCCGACAACTTCGTCAACGGCTCGCTCGGCCCGGACAGCACCGTCTCCGGGATGTGGCTCCAGCACCTCAAGGTGGGGCTCTGGCTGACCGGGAACAACGACAACCTGGTGGTGGAGAACAACCGCGTCCTGGACACCACCGCCGACGGACTCAACCTCAACGGCGGCGCACGGAACGTGCGGGTGCGCCACAACTTCCTGCGCAACCAGGGCGACGACGCCCTCGCCATGTGGTCGCTGAACTCACCCGACGTGAACAGCGGCTTCACCAACAACACCATCAGCCAGCCCAACCTGGCCAACGGGATCGCGATCTACGGCGGCACCGACATCACCGTCGCGGACAACCTGATCTCCGACACCAACGCGCTCGGCAGCGGCATCGCGATCTCCAACCAGAAGTTCCTCGACCCGTTCCACCCCCTGGCCGGAACCATCACCGTCGCCGGCAACACCCTCGTGCGCGCCGGCGCCATGAACCCCAACTGGAACCACCCCATGGGCGCCCTGCGGGTCGACTCCTACGACAGCGCCATCGAGGCCCAGGTCAGGATCACCGGCACCACCGTCACCGACAGCCCCTACAGCGCCTTCGAGTTCGTCTCCGGCAGCGGACGCGGCTTCGCCGCGAAGAACATCACCGTGGACGGCGCCACGGTGACCGCAGTGGGCACGGTCGTCGTCCAGGCCGAGACCCCGGGCGCCGCCACCTTCCGGGGCGTGACGGCCACCGGCGTCGGCTCGGCCGGCATCTACAACTGCCCCTACCCGGCCGGCTCCGGCACCTTCACCCTGACCGACGGCGGCGGCAACTCCGGCTGGAACTCCACCTGGGCGGACTGCTCCACCTGGCCCGCCCCCGGCCAGGGCAATCCCGGCCCCGACCCGAACCGCAACCTGGCGAAGGGCCGCCCCGCCACCGCCACCGGCCAGCAGGACGTCCACTCCGCCGGCCGGGCCGTCGACGGTGACCCGAACAGCTACTGGGAGTCGGCGAACAACGCCTTCCCGCAGTCCCTCACGGTCGACCTGGGCTCGGCCCAGGCCGTGCGCAGGCTGGTGCTGAAGCTGCCGCCGTCCCCGGCGTGGGGCGCCCGCACCCAGACCCTGTCCGTCCAGGGCAGCACCGACGGCTCCGCCTACGCGACGCTGGCCGCCTCGAAGGAGTACCGCTTCGACCCGGCCGCCGGCAACACGGTCACCGTCGCGCTGAACGCGCACATCCGCCATCTGCGGCTGCACGTCACCGGCAACACCGGCTGGCCGGCCGCCCAGTTCAGCGAAGTGGAGGCGTACCTTTCGTGACCGCCGCCCCCTGACCGGCCGCCTCCCCGCGCTTCGCCGCCTGGATCTGCTCGTACACATGGGTCCGCAGTTCGGTGAAGCGCGGGGCGGCGCGGGTGCGCGCCTGGTCGCGTTCGGCCGGCAGATCCACCGTGAGCTGTTCGCGCACCACGGTGGGCGAGGCGGACAGCACCACCACCCGCTCGCCCAGGTACACCGCCTCGTCGATGTCATGGGTGACGAACAGGATGGTGATCCCGCGCTGCCGCCACAGCCGCCGCACCAGGTCCTCCAGATCGGCCCGGGTCTGCGCGTCGACCGCCGCGAACGGCTCGTCCATCAGCAGTACCTCCGGCTCGTAGGCCAGGGCCCGTGCGATGGCGACGCGCTGCTGCATGCCGCCGGAGAGCTGCCACGGATAGGCCCCGGCGGCGTCCGCCAGCCCCACCGAGGCGAGCGCGTCGGCGACCAGCTCCCCACGGCGTGCCGGACTCAGGCCCTTCTGCTTCAGCGGCAGTTCGACGTTGGCGCCGACCCGCAGCCACGGGAAGAGGCTGCGCCCGTACTCCTGGAAGACGAACGCCATCCCGGGCGGCGGGCCGTCCACCACGCGCCCGCCCAGCGCCACCTCACCGCCGGTCGGTGCGAGCAGCCCGCCCACGCACTTCAGCAGGGTCGTCTTCCCGCAGCCGGACGGCCCGACCAGGCAGACCAGTTCACCGGCCCCGACGCTGAACGTCAGATCGCGCACCGCCTCGATCCGGCGCCCGGACCCCTCGTACACCTTCCGCAGACCGCGCACGTCGAGCATGGAACGCCCTTTCAGGAGCTTGGCTCAGGACCGCCGGGAGGCGGCGCGCCGGCCGTGGTACCAGCCGAGCGCACGCCGCTCGACCAGCCGGAAGAGGACCGAGAGCACGAAACCGAGCAGACCGAGCAGGAGGATGCCGGTCCACATGTCGGGGATGGCGAAGGAGCGCTGGAACTGCACGACGGTGAAGCCGAGACCGTTGCTGGCGGCGAACATCTCGCTGATCACCATGAGGATGATGCCGATCGACAGGGCCTGGCGCAGCCCCGCGAAGATCTGCGGGCTCGCGGCGGGCAGCACCACGTACCGCAGCCGGGCCGCGCCCGTGACACCGTAGGAGCGGGCCGTCTCCGCCATCACCGCGTCGACCGCCCGGACGCCCTCCACCGTGTTGAGCAGGACCGGCCAGACGCAGCCGCCCGCGATGACCAGGATCTTCATGGTGTCGCCGATCCCCGCGAACAGCATGAGCACCGGGACGAGCACGGGCGGCGGCACCGCCCGCAGGAATTCGAGCACCGGTTCGCACACCGCCCGCACCCGCCGGTGGGAGCCGATGAGCGTGCCGAGCGCCACGCCCACGACGGCCGCCAGGGCGTACCCCGCCGTCAGCCGCCACAGGCTGGGCCAGACGTCCCCGCGCAGCCGTTCGCCCGTCCACACGTCCGGGAACGCGGTCAGGACGGTCCGCAGCGGCGGCCAGTACACGTCCCGGCTGCCGTCGGAGGCCACCCACCACGTGGCCACCAGCACCGCGGGCAGCGCGAGCGTGAACAGCAGGTTCCGCAGCAGGGCCCTCACACCGCCACCTCCCCGCGCACCGACTGGTGCCAGGCCAGCGCCCGCCGCTCCACCGACCGGGCGCCGACGTTGATCAGCAGCCCCAGCAGGCCGGTCACCACGATCAGCGCGTACATCTCCGGCACCGCCTGCGAGGTCTGCGCCACCGCGATCCGGGCGCCGAGCCCGGGGGCGCCGATGACGAGTTCGGCGGTGACGGCGAGGATCAGCGCCACGGCCGCCGCGAGCCGCACCCCGGTCATCACGTACGGCAGCGCGGTCGGCCACAGCACGTACCGGACCCGGGCCCAGCCGCCGAGACCGTACGAGCGCGCCGTCTCCTCCGCCACCGGGTCGACGTCCTGGACGCCGTACAGCACCTGGATCAGTACCTGCCAGAAGGCGGCGTAGACGACGAGCAGCAGGACCGAGCGGAGTTCGGTGCCGTAGAGGAGGACGGCGAGCGGGATCAGGGCGACCGAGGGGATCGGGCGGAGGAACTCGACGGTGGAGGCGGTGGCCTCGCGCAGATACGGCACCACCGACAGGAGCACTCCGGCGACGATCCCCGCGCCGGCCGCGAGCGCGAGGCCCAGTGCCCAGCCGGTGAGCGTGGAGCCGAGCGCGGCCCAGAAGGTGCCGTCCCCGGCCTCCGTGACCAGGGCGTCGGCGATCCGGCTGGTCGGCGGGAAGTACTCCTCCTTGACCAGGCCGAGCCGCGGCACCGCCTCGCCCGCGGCGAGGAAGGCCGCGAGTCCGGCCGCGCCCAGTACCGCGTTCTCGCCTCTCACGGCAGCAGCGCGTCCAGGTCCGGCGCCTGCTTGAACAGGCCGTCCGCCTCGCCGAGCCTGGCCAGCGCCTCGATGGAGGAGCGGTTCGGCTCGGCCGGCCACTTCGGCAGGGTGACCTTCGCCAGCACCTCCGGCGGGATCTTGGTGTACGAGGTGACGACCGCGCGGACCTCGTCGGGGTGGCTGTCGGCGTAGGCGAGCGACTCGGCGGTGGCCTCCTGGAACCTCTTCACCACGTCCGGGTTCTGCTGCGCGTACCGGGTGGAGGTGAAGTACAGGGCGACGGTCAGCTTCGGCGCGATGTCCACCATGGCGGAGGCGATCTCCCGGCCGCCCTGGTTCTTGATCGTGGCCAGCGCCGGTTCGACCGCCATCGCCGCGTCGATCCGCCCGCCGTCGAGCGCGGCCGGCATCTGGTCGAAGGCCAGCTCCACGAAGTCGACTTGGTCGGGGTCGCCGCCCGCCTTGCGCACCGAGGCCCGTACGGCGGTCTCGTTGATGTTCTTCAGCGTGTTGATGGCGACCTTCTTGCCCTCCAGCTCCTTCGGCGACCGCACCGGACTGTCACCCTTGACGGTGATCGCGCCGAAGTCCTTGCCCTGCTCCCCGGTGGAGGCGATGCCGTTGGCCACCGCCCGCACGGGCACGTTGTGGGACTGCGCGATCATCAAGGACGTGGTGTTGCTGAAACCGAACTGGAACTGGCCGGCGGTCACGCCCGGCACGATGGCCGCGCCGCCCTGCGCGTTGGACAGCGACAGCTTCAGGCCGTGCTTCTCGAAGAAGCCCTTCTGCCGGCCGAGATACAGGGGCGCGACGTCGACGATGGGAATGAGGCCGACCTTGACGGTGGTGAGGCCTCCGGAGGAGCCGGTGCCGTCCGGCCCCCCGGAGCCGGACGAGCCGCAGGCCGTGGCGACGACCAGGACGGATACGGCCGTGAGGCCGACGAACAGACGACGCATGACTCCCCCTGTGGACCGGATCAGGTGCTCCGAGAGGCGGTGCGCGAACCGCACGAAGGTGCGTAGCGGGAACGTAGGGCCCAGGTGAAGTAATGGTCAATGCCCGTGCGGGGGTGCGCGGGCGTCACAGATCCAGGACGAGCCGCTTCCCCCGGCACCGGGAGACACAGATGAGCATGGTCTCCCCGGCGGCCCGTTCCTCGTCCGTGAGCACCGAGTCGCGGTGGTCCGGGGTGCCCTCGACGACATCGGTCTCACAGGTGCCGCAGGTGCCCTCCGCACAGGACCAGAGCACCTCGGCGCCGGCGGCCCGGACGGCGTCCAGTACCGAGACGTCCGGCGCCACCGGGACCGTGCGGCCGCTGCGGGCGAGCACCACCTCGAACTCCGCCGCACCGGCCGGCGCCCGCGCCGCGGGCCGGAACCGCTCCAGCCGCAGCCGGCCTCGCGGGCACCGCCGCTCCACCGCGTCCAGCAGCGGCCCCGGACCGCAGGCGTAGACGAGGGTGCCCTCGGACACGTCGGCGAGGACCGGGGCGAGGTCCAGCGGCCCCGTCTCGTCCTCGGGCGCGAGGGTGACCCGGGCGCCGTACCGGCTCAGCTCCCCGGTGAACGCCATGGACCGCCGGGTGCGCCCGCCGTACAGCAACGTCCAGTCGGCGCCCGCCTCCTGCGCGGCGGCCAGCATGGGCAGGACCGGGGTGATGCCGATGCCGCCGGCCACGAAGCGGTAGCGCGCGGCCGGCTCCAGCCGGAAGTGGTTGCGGGGCCCGCGCACCCGCACCCGGTCGCCCGGTCCGACCCGCTCGTGCACCTGGGCGGAACCTCCCCGCCCGGCGCGCTCGCGCGCCACCGCCACCCGCCAGGTCCGCCGGTCGGCCGGGTCCCCGCACAGCGAGTACTGCCGCTCCAGGCCGGGGCCGAGGACCAGGTCGACGTGGGCGCCGGGTTCCCAGGCGGGCAGCGGCTCGCCGAGCGGATGGCGCAGGGTCAGCACGAGCACGTCCTCGGCGACGCGGTCGAGGCCCGCGACGACGAGTCCGGTCTCGTACGGGCTCATGAACCGTTCCCCCGCGGCGAGTCGCCCTCCTCGGCCAGCCGGGCCAGGATGCGGCGGGCGGCGAGGCCCCCGGCGTCGATGCCGACGCTCAGCTCCTGGAAGCCGTCGCGTTCGCAGCCGAGCGCGCGCTGGAGCAGGTTGAGCGCGTCGACGTCCTGCAGCACCACCGTGTGGTTGTTGTGCCGCAGGAACTCGGTGATCTCGGCGTCCTCCCTCGCCCAGTCCCGGGAGACCGCCCAGAAGTCGTACACCCTGCCGTGGTCGGAGGGGGTGATGGCGTACGTGATCTCGGTGTGGAAGGCGCGCGGGTCGCCGCCGTCGGGCGCCGGGACCACGCCGGTGGGGGCGACCCGGCTGTGCAGCAGGTACAGGCAGGGGGCGTGGTACTCGATGTCCTGCCACCGGTCGATCCGGCCCCGGACGCCGGTCGACTTCGCGTAGAACGGCGGGCACTCGGCGTCGTCCATGTGCCGGCTCACCCGTACGACGCCGGCGGCCTCGTCGACCTCCGTGGTGATCGGCGTCCCGGCGACCTCGGGGGTGCCGATGTACCCGCCGTGCAGATAGGTCTCGTGGGACAGGTCGAGGAGGTTGTCGACCAGCAGCCCGTGGTCGGCGTCGATCACCTCCATGCCCCGGACCGTGACCCAGCCGGGGGAGTCGAGGTGCCGGGCGCGCGGGACGGTGTCCGGGTCGGCGCGGGCCGGATCACCGATCCACACCCACACCAGGGAGTCCCGCTCGGCCACCGGGTAGGAGGCGACCCGCGCGGTGCGCGGGACCCTTCGCCGGCCCGGCACCTGGACGCAGGTGCCGGTGGTGTCGTAGGTGAACCCGTGGTAGCCGCAGACGATCCGGTCGCCGTCCAGCCGGCTGGGGGCCGCGGAGAGCGGGAAGCGGCGGTGCACGCAGCGGTCGTACAGGACGACCGGGCGGCCGTCCCGCTCGGCGCGGTAGAGGACGAGCGGCTCGCCGAGCACGGTCCGGCCGAGCACCTCCCGCCCGACCTCGTGCGCGTGGGCGGCGACGTACCACTGGTTCCGGGCGAAGGCGGTGGCGTGCGGCATGGATGCGGCTCCCGTCGTGGTGCGGGTCCCGGCCCGCTCGTCCCGTGGTGCTCGCGGGGTGGTCCTCGCATCGTGCGGGAGAGGGGCACGGGGTGGCTACGCGTCTTCCGCCCCGCGGAAGGCGGAAGGCTACAGGCCCACGTCGCGGTTGCGGATGTCCTCCAGGGACTCCCGCCGGACCAGGAGGCGGGCGTGTCCGTCGCGTACGGCGATCAGGGGCGGGCGGCCGACCAGGTTGTAACCGGAGGCCATGGACAGGTGGTACGCGCCGGCCACGGGTACGGCGAGCAGATCCCCCGGGCGTACGTCGCCGGGCAGGTCCACGTCGGACGCCAGCACGTCACCCGCCTCGCAGTGCCGGCCCACCACGGTCACCCGGGCCGGCGCCGCGGTGCTGCGCCGGCCGACGAGGCGGGGCGCGTAGCGGACGCCGTACAGGGCGGGGCGCGGGTTGTCGCTCATGCCGCCGTCCACCGCCACGAACACGTGGTCGCCCGTGTGCTTGACGGCCAGCACGTGGTAGACGGCGACGCCCGCCGGGCCGGCGATGGCCCGGCCCGGTTCGATGAGCAGGCGCGGCTCGGGCAGTCCGGCCGTGGCGCAGGCGTCGGCCAGTTCCGCCCGGACCCTGCGGGCCAGGGTCGTCAGGTCGAGGGCCTGCTCGCCGGGGCGGTAGGCGATGCCGTGGCCGCCGCCGAGGTCGAGCTCGGGCAGGACCAGGCCGTACTGCTCGCGCAGGCGCCTCATCAGGCCGACCATCCGCCGTACGGCGACGAGGTAGGGCTTGACACTGGTGATCTGGGAGCCCAGGTGGCAGTGCAGGCCGGTCAGTTCGAGCCGGGGCTGGTCGAGGATGCGGGCGATGGCGTGCTGGGCGTATCCGTCGGCGATGGACAGGCCGAACTTCTGGTCGTCGGTGCCGGTGCGGATCTTCTCGTGGCCGCCGGCGCTGATGCCGGGCACCACCCGGACCATCACCTTCTGGTGGCCGTCCGGGCCCACGGCGGCGGCCAGCCGCGCGATCTCCGAGGGGCTGTCGATGACGATGCGCCCCACCCCCAGGCGCAGGGCGGTGTCGAGGTCGCGCGGGGACTTGGCGTTGCCGTGCAGCACGATCCGTTCGGGCGGGAAACCGGTGGTGACGGCGAGTTCCAGTTCGCCGGCGGAGCAGACGTCGAGACCGAGCCCCTCCTCGTCGATCCAGTGGGCCATGGCCCGGCACAGGAACGCCTTGGCGGCGTAGAGGACCTCGGCCTCGGGGAACGCGTCGCGGTAGGTGCGGCAGCGTTCGCGGACCTCTGCCTCGTCGAGGACGTAGACGGGGGTGCCGAAGCGGCCGGCGATCTCGGTGAGAGGTACGCCGCCCACGGCGAGGTCGCCGTGGGCGGACTCGCTGGTGGACGCGGGCCACACCGAGAGGTCGGCGGCGGTGGGCCGGGGCGTGGGTATGCGGACGGTGGTCATGCGTGCGTCCCTTCTCAGCCGGCCCGTAGCGCGGGGGCGGGCACCGGTTCGGCGGGTGTGGCCCCGACCGGCGCGGGTGCCGGGGCGGTGAACTGCGGATTCACCGTGACGGTGGTGACGCCCAGGGGCGCGGTCAGTGCGCGCAGGGCGGGCTCGGCCAGCCGGATCCACGCCTGCTCGGAGCCGAGGGTGGCGACGAGCCGGCGCTCGGAGGTGAAGCCGACGGCCGTACGCCGGCCCAGCGGCGTACGGAAGAGCCGGGTCGCGCGTGCGGAGGGGCCCGGCCGGACCGGGACGTACAGGAGTCCGGCCGGGGAGAGTTCGGAGGGCTCGGGGTCCTCGCCGTACAGCGGGTCTGTCATGGGTACTCCCGGAGCCTGCGGTGTGCGCAGGGACGTGGACGGGTGTCTGAGGCCCCGGCCCGGGGAGGCGGACCGGGGCACGTCCTCGACGCTATGCCCGTCGCCCCGGTGTCCGGGGCGCTTCTTGACGGGACGCTGACGACGCCGCGGACGATGTTGACGGGATGCTGACGATGTTGACGGGACGTTGACGGCCGGTGCCGGCACGGCGGGGGACCGGCCGTCAGAAGCGCGCCAAGAACCGTCGGGACGGCTTCCGGCGACCCGGGCGGGGAGGTGTGATGGACGGGTTCCGACAGAGGTCCGCCGACCGGGGAACGGTTCGCGGCGGCAGCACAGAACGGGGAAGCGATGTCCCGGTCCCATCCAGGCACCGCCGCTCGGGTCGTGGTCGGGGTGAGCGGCTCCCTGGGGAGTCTGACCGCTCTGGCCCGGGCCGCCGACGAGGCGCGCTGCCGGGGCGCGGAGCTGTGGCCGGTGCTGGCCTGGCAGCCCCCCGGCGGTGAACTCACCTCGCGCCGGTCACCGGGCGCGCCCGTCCTGACCGAGGAGTGGGAGCGGCTGGCGGGCGAGCGGCTGCTCAAGGCGCTGGACGACGTCCTCGGCCCATACCGCCGCGAGGTGCCGGTGCGGGCTCTGGTGGCCCGGGGCGCCCCCGGACCGGCTCTGGTCGCCCTCGCCCGCGAGGAAGGCGATGTGCTCGTCGTCGGCACCGGACGGCGAAGCCGGCTGCATCGGGCACTGTGGCCCTCCACGAGTCGTTACTGCGTCGCCCATGCCGTCCGTCCGGTCCTCGCCGTACCGCCCTCACCGCTTCAGGCGGAGTTCGAGGCCGCGCACCGCCGCAACACGTGGCGACTGCGCCTGGACGCGGGGTGTGTGGCGGGGGAGGCGCGAAATGTGCCGCGGGACGCCTGACAGGCGCGCGGCGCGCCCCGGCACCGCCCGCACCCCGCCCGTACCGCCGACCTTCACACGCGCGCCATCGCACCCTTCCCTCTCGTTCGGTGCCCCTGGAAAACTCTCAGCGCGCACGTCACCTCACGATCCGGGTGGCCGAGCACCCCCCAAGGCGAGAGGCTCCATACCCCATGTCCGAAGTCAACAGGCGCCGATTCCTTCAGCTAGCGGGCGCCACCACGGCGTTCAGCGCGCTGTCCGCGAGCATCCAGCGGGCCGCCGCGCTCCCGGCGAACCACCGGACGGGGTCGATCGAGGACGTCGAGCACGTCGTCGTCCTCATGCAGGAGAACCGTTCCTTCGACCATTACTTCGGTGCCCTGCGAGGCGTCCGCGGCTTCGGCGACCCGCACCCGGTCACCCTGGACAACGGCAAGTCGGTCTGGCACCAGGCGAAGGACGGCAAGGAGGTGCTGCCCTTCCGCCCGGACGTCGACGACCTCGGCATGCGGTTCCTGGAGGGCCTGCCGCACAGTTGGCCCGACGGCCAGCAGGCGTACCGCGACGGCAAGTACGACCGGTGGCTGCCCGCGAAGGGCACCACCACGATGGCGCACCTGACCCGCGAGGACATCCCCTTCCACTACGCCCTCGCCGACACCTTCACCGTCTGCGACGCCTACCACTGCTCGTTCATCGGCTCCACCGACCCCAACCGCTACTACATGTGGTCGGGCCACACCGGCAACGACGGCAAGGGCGGCGGCCCGGTCCTCGGCAACGACGAACTCGGCTACGACTGGACGACGTACCCCGAGCGCCTCGAAGAGGCCGGGATCTCCTGGAAGGTCTACCAGGACATCGGCGACGGCCTCGACGCGGCCGGCTCCTGGGGCTGGATCAGCGACGCCTACCGCGGCAACTACGGCGACAACTCGCTCCTCTACTTCAACAAGTACCGTGACGCAAAGCCGGGCGACCCCTGGTACGACAAGGCCCGCACCGGCACCGACGTCAAGAACGGCGACGGCTACTTCGACCTGCTGCGGGCCGACGTCAAGGCCGGCCGGCTGCCGCAGGTGTCCTGGATCGCCGCCCCGGAGGCGTTCAGCGAGCACTCCAACTGGCCGTCGAACTACGGTGCCTGGTACATCTCCCAGGTCCTGGACGCGCTCACCGCCAACCCGAAGGTGTGGGCGAAGACGGCTTTGTTCATCACCTACGACGAGAACGACGGCTTCTTCGACCACCTGGTGCCGCCGCTGCCGCCGAAGTCCGCCGCGCAGGGCCGCTCCACCGTCGACGTCTCCCTCGACGTCTTCCCGGGCAGCACCCGGTACGCCGAGGGCCACTACGGGCTCGGCCCGCGGGTGCCGATGCTGGTCGTCTCGCCCTGGAGCACCGGCGGCTACGTCTGCTCCGAGACCTTCGACCACACCTCGATCCTGCGGTTCATGGAGCGCCGCTTCGGCGTCCGCGAACCGAACATCTCGCCCTGGCGGCGGGCCATCTGCGGTGACCTGACCGCCGCCTTCGACTTCTCCCGGGAGAACAGCCGCCCGGCCCGGCTGCCCGACACCGACGACTACGAGCCGCAGGACCGCGACCGGCACCCCGACTACCGTCCGACGCCCCCGGCGGAGCCCGGCATGCCCCGCCAGGAGCGCGGTTCGCGTCCCGCCCGTCCGCTGCGGTACGCGCCGCTGGTCGACGCCTCGGCCGACCCGGCGGCCGGGACGCTCGCGCTCACCTTCGCCTCCGGCCGCGAGGCCGGCGCCGCCTTCCTCGTCACGTCCGGCAACCGCACCGACGGGCCCTGGACGTACACCACGGAGGCCGGGAAGCGCCTCTCGGACACCTGGAACGCGGCGTACTCGGGCGGTGAGCACGACCTGACCGTGCACGGGCCCAACGGTTTCCTGCGGGTCTTCCGGGGTGCCGCCGGCACCGCCGGTCCCGAGGTCACCGCGCGCCACGTCCGGGACGACGTCGAGCTGACCCTCACCAACCGCGGTTCCGGCACCGTCCGGCTGCGGCTCACCGACGCCTACGGCCGCCGCCCCCGGACCCTCTCCGTCCGCCCGGGCGCCACCGTCCGGCACACCGTCGACCTCACGGCCAGCCGCCGCTGGTACGACCTGACGGTCACCTCCGAGGCCGACCCGGCGTTCCGGCGGCGCTTCGCCGGGCACGTCGAGAACGGCCGGGCGGGAGTGAGCGACCCGGCCCTCGTCACCGACTGAGCCGCCGCCCGGCTCCTCAGAGCGCCGTGAGGTGCCCCGGCCCCGGCTGCGGCTGCGGTTGTGATCGCTGTTGCGGCTGCCGGGGCACCGGCACGCCGGGGACCGGGGAGCCGGGGACCGGGGAGCCGGGCGAGACCGCCGGTCCTGGTCCGGTCCCCGCCGGTGCCGACGCCGGCGGGGGCGGCGCGGACACCGGTGCCGGCGTCGCGCGGGTCAGCAGCAGTACGCCCCAGGCCGCCAGCGCCGCGCCCGTCAGGGCGAGCAGCAGACCGGTCGCGCCGCCCCTGAGGCGCTCACCGAGGAGGCTGACGCCGATCACCGCGGCGGCCACCGGATTGGCCAGGGTCACCACCGCGAGCGGCGCCCCCAGGCCGCCCCGGTACGCCGTCTGCGACAGCATCAGCCCGCCCACCGCGAAGGCCGCCACCAGCA
This sequence comes from Streptomyces ziwulingensis, assembly GCF_039542605.1. Lineage (NCBI taxonomy): Bacteria > Bacillati > Actinomycetota > Actinomycetes > Kitasatosporales > Streptomycetaceae > Streptomyces > Streptomyces ziwulingensis. Next base: position 40,942 of record NZ_BAABIG010000058.1, on the reverse strand, counting down.
CCGCCACCCCGATCACCTGGCCGCTGAGCAGCGGCCCGGAGCGGTCCGTGGCGGCGACCGTGACCGTCTGCGTGAGCGCGGAGGCGACCCCCGAGGCGATGCCCGACGCGCTCGCGTGCCGCAGCCCCGGCCGGGTGCCCGGCCGGGACAGCACACCGATCAGCGCCGCCGTCGCACCCGCCACCGTGAGCGCCTCCGGCACGCTCAGTACGTCCTCAGGCGCGGGACCGGAGGCCGTCAGGAGCAGCGCGCCCAGCCCGAGCAGGGTCAGTCCGGTGCCCCGCCACTCGACCGAGCTGACCCGCCGGCCCGCCAGCCGCGCCCCCAGGGGCACCGCCGCGACCAGGGTGAGCGCGCCGAGCGGCTGGACGACGGTGAGCGGGCCGTACTTCAACGCCACGACGTGCAGCAGCGCGGCCGCCGCGTTCAGTGTGACCGACCACCACCACGCGCCGCTGCCGAGCAGCCGCAGTACCCCCGTGCCCCGGCTGCGCGAGGCGAGCCGTTCCTGGGCGACGGCCGCGGCGGCGTAGGCGACGGCGGAGACCAGCGACAGGACCACGGCGACCAGCGCGGCGTTCACCGGCCCGCTCCGACCAGGACCGGCGCCGCCCGCACCGGCGCGGTCGGCACCGGCCGGGAGCGCGGCACGCGGATCACCGCGAGCGCGAGACCCAGCAGCGCCGCCGCGACGAGGACGTCCAGCCAGTAGTGGTTGGCGGTGCCCACGATCACCAGCAGCGTCAGCGCCGGGTGCAGCAGCCACAGCCACCGGGCCCGCGACCGGGTGGCGGCGATCAGGCCGACCGCCACCATCAGCGCCCAGCCGAAGTGCAGGGACGGCATCGCGGCGAACTGGTTCGAGAGTCCGTCGGCCTGCGGCGGGCCGTACACCGACGGCCCGTACACCCGGGCGGTGTCCACCAGGCCGGTCGCGGCCAGCATGCGCGGCGGGGCCAGCGGGAACACCAGGTGCAGCACCAGCGCCGCGCCGGTCACCGCGGCCAGCACCCGGCGGGCCCACACGTAGTGCGCGGGCCGCCGCAGGTAGAGCCAGCCGAGGAAGGCGACGGTGGCCGGGAAGTGGACCGTGGCGTAGTAGGTGTTCGCCACCCCCACCACGGCGTCGCCGTGCAGCAGCAGCGACTGGACCAGGCCCTCGTCGGGCAGCCGGAACCACCGTTCCAGGTCCCAGACGCGGTGCGCGTTGCCGAACGCCTCGCCGGTATGACCCGTGGCGAGTCGCCGCCCGAGTTTGTAGACGAGGAAGAGCCCCGCGACCAGCAGCAGCTCACGGACCAGCGGCGGCCTGGCCGGTATCTCCGGCCCGGCGTCCGCCGGCGCGGTGCGGGCGTTCATCCCCGCCCCCTTCGTCTCATCGATACGATCTCGTTCCGATACGCCAGTGTACCGATACGGTCGAGTACCGGTACACTGGCGTATCGATGGCTTGACGAGACAATGGACACCACGGAACCGAGCGAGGAGCAGCACCGATGACGCCGCAGGCCGCGGAGGGACCGGAAACGGTCGGCGCCTCACGCCGCTCCAAGCTCACGCCCGAGCGTGAGCAGGAGTTCTTCGACGCGGTCGTCGAGCAGATCCGCCAGTGCGGGTACGACGCCGTCACGATGGACGGTGTCGCCGCCACCACCCGGTGCAGCAAGTCCACGCTCTACCGGCAGTGGAAGACGAAGCCGCAGTTCGTGGCGGCGGCCCTGCGCTCGCACCGGCGGGTGCGGTTCGCCGGTATCGACACCGGTTCGCTCGCCGATGACCTGCGCCAGGCGGCGCGGGCCACCGGCGAGTGGTCGGACCAGGACATCGGACTGCTCCAGGCGCTCGGCCACGCGATCATGCAGGACCCGGAGCTGAAGCTGGCGCTGCGCGAGGCGCTGGTCGACCCGGAGATCGCCGCGCTGCGGGAGATCCTGGACCGCGGGGTCGCCCGGGGCGACATCGCCGCCGACCACCCGGCCCTGCCGTACGTGCCCGCCCAGATGTTCGGCATGCTGCGGACCCGGCCCATGGTGGAGGGCGAGCAGGCCGACGCGGAGTACCTCGCCGGATTCGTGGAGGCCGTGGTGCTGCCCGCGCTGGGCCTGACCTGAAGACCCAGGCCGCCGTCCGTGGGATGACTGGACGGCGGTCTGTCCGCGCCGCACCGTGGGGACGGGGGCGGCGCGCACCCCCGGCCGGGTGGGCCGCCCTCTGAGCGGAAGGGCGTCCCACCCGGCCGGCACACGTACTGGCCGGGTCCCGGTGACCGGCCCGCCGGTCACCGGGACCCGGCTGTCACACGTCCTGGCCGCTGCCGCCGCCCGTCGACACCTTGATGCCCTCGGTGATCTCGTCGAGGACGGACTGCTCCTCCCCGACGTCGACGCCGAAGCGGACCACGACGATCTGCTGCGGGTTGGCGGGGGAGGGGAAGGCCAGCGACTGGACGTACCCGTCGGAGCCCTTGCTCGTGACCGCCTTCCAGCGGACCTGGTAGCCCTTCTGCCCGGCCACCGTGACCGCCTTGGAGGACAGCACGTCGTGGGAGGTGATCGAGCCGTAGCTCTTGCCGCCGTAGGACTCCTCGGCGTTGGCCGAGATGTCCGCCTTGGCGATCTCCTCCGCGGTGCTGCCCTTGGTGCCCAGCACCATCGCGGGCGCCGAGTAGGCGCCGCCCTTGGTGCACGTCGCCGAGGTGTCCCCGGGGCACTTGTACGAGTCGTCCGAGGAGACCTGCGCGCCGACCGTCAGCTCCTGGCCGTACCAGCCCTCCGGGACGGGGATGCTGATACCGCTCACCGCGTCCGGCACCGACCCGCTCTCGATCCTGGGCGCCTCGGAGCCCTCCGGCGCCGGCGACTGCCCGCCGGACCCGCCCGAGCCGCCCGAGCCGCCGGACCCGCCCGATCCGCCGCCGGACGCGCCGCCCGACCCGCCGAACGGGTCCTGCGGCATGCCCTCGCCGTCCTGCCCGCGCGGGCCGGGCCGCTGCTGGGTGCCGGCCGTGTCGCCGTTGCCCGAACCCCCGTCGCCGGCCAGCGCGTACACGCCCACCCCGATGCCGGCCAGCACCGCCGCCGCGACGGCCACGGCTATGCCGGTGCGCAGCCCGCGCCGGCGCGGGGGCGGCGGCTGCACCGGGTACCCCGGGTATCCCGGATGCACGGGATACCCGGGGTACACCGGGTGCGCCGACGGGCCACCGGGATACCCGGGCACGGGCGCCGCGGACCCGGCGGGCTCGGGCGCCCCGGCGGGCCGTTCGCCCACCGCGCCCTCCACCGCGCCGACCGCGCCCGCCGTCCCCGCGCCCGCCGCGCCGTCCTCGGGCGCCCGCTCCGGGGAATCTCCCACAGGACGGATCCGGTCCGTCCACACCTTGCCGTCCCACCAGCGCTCGGTGGCGGGACCGTCACTTGTCTGCCCGGGGTCCGGGTACCACCCGGGAGGAGTCTCCTGCGTCATGTCCCCACCGTATGAGGCGTCGGTGAAAGTCGTATGAGAGGGGCGGGAGTCGGTCCGTCCGCTTCTCGCCGGGAGCCGTTACCCGAAGTCACCCGCGAGGGCAACAGCCCGCGTGAGCACGAGCCGCCGGGGCACCCGGACGGCTAGGCTCAAGCCGTGTACGTCATTCGGCCGATGCGGGGAGGTAGCGGGATGACGGAGGTACGGCCCAGGGTCGCGGCCCCGGCCTCCCTGTGGGAGCGCGACGAGGAGGTCGCCGCCGTGGCACGGGCGGTCGACGCCCTGTGCGCGGACCGGGCGTCCGGCGGCACCCTGCTGGTGTTCCGGGGCGACGCCGGGTTCGGCAAGACCGCCCTGCTGGCGGAGACCCGCCGGATCGCCGAGAGCCGCGGCTGCGCCGTCTGGTCCGCACGCGGCGGCGAGACCCTGAGATCCGTCCCCTTCAACGTCGTACGGCAGTTGCTGCAGCCCGCGCTGGTGTCGATGCTCCCCGAGGAGGCGCGCGAGTACCTAGGCGACTGGTACGGCATCGCGGGCCCCGCCCTCGGCATAACGGACCCCGGCGAGCGGCAGGCCGACCCGCAGGGCGTGTGCGACGGACTGGTCGTCGCGGTGCGCCGGCTGGCCCGCCGCGACTGGCCGCTGGTCCTGCTCCTCGACGACGTGCACTGGGCCGACCAGGAGACCCTGCGCTGGCTCGCCGCGTTCACCGAACGCCTCGACGAACTCCCGGTCCTCGTCGTGGTCGCCTACCGGGCCGACGACGCCACCGGCGCGAGCGCCCGCCACCTGGCCGCGGTCGCCGCCGCCGCGTCCGCCCCGGCCACGCTGAGCGCCCTCACCCCGGACGCGACGGCCGGACTCACCCGCGCCACCCTCGGCCCCGAGGCCGACAACCCGTTCTGCCGCGAGGTGTGGGCCGTCACCGGCGGCAACCCCTACGAGACCGTCGAACTCCTCGCCAAGGTCCAGGACAGCGACCTGCGGCCGGTCGAGTCGCACGCCGCCGAACTGCGGGCCCTGAACCGCGCCGCCCGCGGTGGCGGCCTCGTCGCCCGCCTGGAACAACTCGGCATCCACGCCACCAAGTTCGCCTGGGCCGCCGCCATCCTCGGCACCGGCATCACCGTCGACATGGTGGCCCGGCTCGCCACCCTCGACCGCCAGGACGCCGCACTCAGCGCCGAACTGCTGCGCGACGCCCGCATCCTCACCGAACCCGAGTCCGGCACCGGCCGCACCGCCGACGGCGACCTGGAGTTCGTCCACCCGCTGATCGCCACCGCCGTCTACAAATCCATTCCGGACGCGTTGCGCCGCGCCATGCACGGCATCGCCGCCCAGCTCGTCACCGACTCCGGTCTCGGCGCCGCGGCCGCCTCCCGCCACCTCGTCGAGGTCCACCCGGACGACGACGAGGAACTGGTCGGGCAGCTCCGCGAGGCCGCCCGCGAACACCTCGCCGTCGGCGCCCCCGACGCGGCCCGCCACTGCCTGGAACGCGCCCTGGCGGAACCGCCCGCGCCCGAGAGCCACGCGCGCGTCCTGTACGAACTGGGCTGCGCCACCCTGCTCACCGCGCCCGCCCGGACCATCGCCCATCTGCGCGCGGCCCTCGGCATGCCCGGCCTGGACGGCGGCGCCCGCGTCGACGCCGTCTTCCGACTCTCCCAGGCCCTGCTCCACAACAACCAGTTGGAGGAGGCGGTCCGCACCGTCGAGACGGAGGCGGCCCGCCTCCCCGAAGGCCCCGCCAGACTGCGGCTCCAGGCCGTCCAGTACATGTGGGAGGGCATCCACGCCGGCGAGACCGCCGCGCCGGGCCGCTCCGCACGCCTGGCCGGCCTCGCCCGGACCTGCGCGGGACGCGACAACGCCGAACGCGCGCTGCTCATCCTGCGCGGCTTCGACGCCATGACCCACGGCGAGAGCGCCGAAGAGGTCGCCGAGGTCTGCGACCGCGCCCTCGTCAACGGCCGCCTCGCGCCCGGTCTCGGCTGGACCGACACCGAGTGGGGCCTGGAACTGCTGATGATGCTGGCCAGCGCGTACGTCTACACCGACCGCCTGGACCGCGCCGAGGCGCTGTTCACCGAGGCCCTGCGCGCCTACGAGACGGCCGGCTGGAGCGGCGGCCATCTCGCTCTCGCCCACGCCTACGTCGGTCTCGGCCACCGCAGGCGCGGCCGGCTGCGGGAGGCCGAGGCGTCCCTGCGCGAGTCGCTGCGCCTGGCCGAACGGGTCGGCCGCGGACTGCCGCTGTACTGGTCGGCCACGTGCAACCTGGTCGACACCCTCCTCGCCCGCGGCCACGTCGACGAGGCCTGGGCGGTCGCCGAGCAGTACGACTTCGCCCCGCCCTACCCGACCACGATCGTGCTGCCCGACCCGCGCTCCGTACGCGGCCGGCTGCTGCTCGCCGTGGGCCGCACCGAGGACGGTGTCGACGAACTGGAGGGCGCGGAGAAGGCCGCCGCGGCCCGCGGCCACCACAACCCGGTGGTGGCGCCCTGGGCGGTCGACCTCGCCCGCGCCCTCGCCGCCGAGGACCCCGGCCGCGCCGCCCGGCTCGCCTCCGGCGCCCGCCGCCGGGCCGAGCGGCTGGGCACCGACACCGCCATAGGGGAGGCGCTGCGCTGCGCCGCCGCGCTGGAGACCGGCCGGCGCGCGGTCCGGCTCACCGCGCAGGCGGCGGCCTACCTGGAGTCCTCGCCCTGCCGGTACGAACACGCCGCGGCCCGGGTCGAGTACGGCATCGCGGCCCGCTCGGCCGCCGAACTGGAACGCGGCCTGGACCTGGCCCGCGCGTGCGGCGCGGACGGCCTCGCGGCACAGGCGGAGGGAATGCTCGCGTCGGTCGCGGGCCCCGCCCGGACCTGACACGGACGTCCCGGTCACCGGACGGTGGCGTCGAGATCCTGGGCGTAGTACTCGATGGCGCCGCGGTACCGGCGCACCTCGGGGTCCTCGCTGGTGGCGGCGAGCAGGGTGCCGCTCGCGCAGCCGCACCGCCGCGGCGAGGAGTTCGTCCCTGCTGTTCTCGTTCACCAGCACATCATGGCGGGCGCCCCCGTCCCGCGTCACTCGCCCGCGCTCTCCTCCGCCAGCACCCGCTGGGCCGTGGCGAAGGCCGAGTTCGCCGCCGGCACTCCGCAGTAGACGGCCGTCTGGAGCAGGACCGCGCCGATCTCGTCCGGCGTGAGTCCGTTGCGGCGCGCCGCCCGTACGTGCATGGCCAGTTCCTCGTAGTGGCCGTGCGCGACCAGCGCGGTCATGGTGATCATGCTGCGCTCGCGGCGCGACAGCGTGGTGTCGGTCCACACCTCGCCCCAGGCGTAGCGCGAGATGAAGTCCTGGAACGGGGCCGTGAACGGGGTCTGCCGGGCCTGCGCCCGGTCCACGTGCGCGTCCCCCAGCACCTCGCGCCGCACGGCCATGCCCCGCTTCGCGCCCGCGTCCAGGTGGCCGCGGAGCGCGGTGAGCACGGCCTCGGGACGTTCGGCGGGCGCCAGGTGCGAGGCGCCCGGGATCTCCACCAGGGCGGCGTCCGGCACCGCGTCGGCGATCTCCCGCAGGTGCGCGGGGGGCGTGGCCGGGTCCGCGCGGCCCGCGACCAGCAGTGTCGGTACGGAGATCCGGTCGAGAACGTCCCGCAGATCGAAGGCGGCCAGCGCGTCGCAGCAGGCCGCGTACGCCGCCGGATCGGCGTCCCGGTGGTCCTGGACCAGCCGTTCCACGGTGAACCCGGGCGTGAACCAGCGGGCGTCCGCGCCCTCGGCGAGCCCCGCCAGCCCCTCGCGGCGCACCAGCGCGGCCCGGTCCCGCCACGGCTTCGCCCCGTTGAAGTGCGCCGACGAGCAGATCACGGCCAGCGACGACACCCGCTCCGGGTGGTGCACGGCCAGGTGCAGGCCGACCGCGCCGCCCAGCGACACCCCCGCGTAGGCGAACCGCGCCACGCCGAGCGAGTCGGCGAGCGCCAGCACCAGGCCGGCCAGGTCACCGACCGTGCCGCCGGCGGCGAGCAGCCCGGCCGCCGAACCGCCGTGCCCCGGCAGGTCCCAGCGGATCACCCGGTGCCCGGCGGACAGTTCGGGCGCCACCGCGTCCCACAGGGCGTACGAGGTGCCGAGCGAGGGGCCGAGCAGCAGCGGGGGAGCGGAGGCGGGGCCCTCCGCACGGTGGTGGAGGAGGGTGTCGTTCAACGTCGCTCCAAGGCGCGGTCGGTCAGGGCAGCGGCGCTGCCGGTGTAACGGGCGGGATCGGTGAGGGCCGTCAGGTCGACCTCTTTCAGCTCCGGTACCTCGGCGAGGAGTTCGCTCAGGCCGCGGCCCTCGGTCCAGGCGCGCCGGGCCACCTCGGTGAGCAGGGACTTCGCCCGGGACCTGCCGAGCAGCGGGGACAGTTCGGCGGCGAGCCGCTCGGAGACGATCAGCCCGTGGGTCAGGTCCAGGTGCGCGCGCATCGCCTCCGGGTCCACCCGCAGCCCCTCGGTCAGCTCCGCGGCGTCCCGGGCGGCGCCGCCGACCAGCCGGAGCAGGTCGCGCAGCGGCTCCCACTCGGCGTGCCAGGCCCCGGCCGGCCGCTCGTCCTCCGCGACCAGCGACCCGTACAGCGTCGCCGCGAGCTGCGGCGCGCGCCGGGCCGCCGCCGCGATCAGCGTGGCCCGTACCGGATTGGCCTTGTGCGGCATCGCCGAGGACCCCCCGCCGCCGCCCTCCGCCAGCTCGCCGATCTCGGTCCGGGCGAGCGTGAGCACGTCCGCGGCGAGCTTGCCGAGCGCCCCGGCCGCCAGCGCCAGGCAGCCGGCCAGGTCGGCGACCGGCGTGCGCAGGGTGTGCCAGGGCAGCAGCGGTGCGGCCAGACCCAGTTCCCGGGCGTACGCACCCGGCAGCGCGGTCGGGTCCTCGGCGCCGTACGCGCCGAACGCCGCCAGGGTGCCGGCCGCGCCGCCCAGTTGGGCGGGCAGGCTCGCCCGGACGAGGGTGATGCGGTCCCGGGCGTCCAGGACCAGGGAGCGCCAGCCGGCCGCCTTCAGCCCGAAGGTCGTCGGAACGGCGTGCTGGGTCAGCGTCCGCCCCGGCAGCGCGGTGTCCCGGTGCGCGGCGGCGAGCCGGGCCAGCGCCCGCCCGGTGCGGGCGAGGTCGGCCAGGACCGGGCCCAGGGCGCGGGCGGCGACCAGCATCGACGCCGTGTCCAGGATGTCCTGGCTGGTCGCGCCCCGGTGGACGTACGGGCCGTACTCCTGCCCGACCGCCTCCGTGAGGTCGGCGACCAGCGGGATGACGGGGTTGCCACCGCCGCGCGCCCGCTCGGCGAGCGCCCGCGCGTCGAAGCGGTCCGCGTCGGCGGCCGCGGCCACCGCCGCCACCGCCTCGGGCGGAGCGAGTCCCAGGGCCGCCTGGGCGCGGGTCAGCGCGGTCTCCGCGTCGAGCAGCGCCCGCAGATACGCGCGCTCGTCCGTCGCGTCGGCGGCCGGGGAGCCCGCCCACCCGGGGGCGAGCAGGCTCGGGTCACAAGCTGATGTCACTGGAACTCCAGGAAGACCGTCTCGCCCTCGCCCTGAAGGCGGATGTCGAAACGGTACGTGGACCCGCCCTCCGCCGCCGCGATCAGCGTGTCGCGCCGCTCTTCGGGGACCCGGGACAGCAGCGGGTCGGCGGCGAGGGCCGCCTCGTCGCCCGGCAGATAGATCCGCGTGAACAGGTGTACGAGCAGACCTCGCGCGAAGACGCAGACGCTGAGGTAGGGGGCGTTCCCGCCGCGCGCGCCCGGCCGCAGCGTCCGCGCGTACCAGTGCCCGTCGGCGTCGGTCTGGATCCGCCCGAACCCGGTGAACTCCACCCCGTTGCGCCCGAGGTAGTCCCCGGTCGCCGGGTCCCTGCGCATCGAACCGTCGGTCGTCGGCAGCCTGCCCTCGGGGTCGGGCCCCCACAGCTCGACGAGCGCGTCCGGCAGCGGCCCGCCCTCGCCGTCGCGCACGTACCCGTGCACGGTGACCGTGTCCGGGTGCCCGAGCGGGGCTATCTCCTCACCGCCGCGGAACGGCAGCGCGTACCCGTAGAACGGTCCGACCGTGTGCGACGGGGTGGGCAGCACGCTCTCCGGCCTGCTGGTGTCGATCTTCGTCATGGCAGCTCAGCGCCCTTCTTCGAGCCAGGTGGCGGCCGGGCCGTCGAGGACGATGTCCCAGTGGTAGCCGAGCGAGAACTCCGGCACCGACAGCTCGTGGTCGTAGGTGGCGATCAGCCGCCGCCGGGCGGCGTCGTCCGTCACCGACTGCAGGATCGGGTCGTACGGGAACAGCGGGTCGTTCGGGAAGTACATCTGCGTCACCAGCCGCTGGGTGAACGCCGAGCCGAAGACCGAGAAGTGGATGTGGGCCGGGCGCCAGGCGTTGACGTGGTTGCGCCACGGGTACGGGCCCGGCTGGACGGTGGTGAACCGGTAGAAACCGTCGTCGTCCGAGAGGGTGCGGCCGAAGCCGGTGAAGTTCGGGTCCAGCGGGGCGTCGTGCTGCTCGCGCTGGTGGGCGTAGCGGCCGGCCGAGTTGGCCTGCCAGATCTCCACGAGCTGGCCGCGCACCGGCCGCCCGGCGCGGTCGAGGAGCCGCCCGGAGACGGTGATGCGCTCACCGACCGGCTCGCCGGTGTGCTGCCGGGTCAGGTCGTTGTCGATACCGGTGATGTCCCGCTCCCCGAAGGCGGGCGAGGACAGCTCCACCAGCTCCGGGTCCTTCGTGACGTCGATGGCGACCGGCGGCTGTTTCGGGTGGCGCAGCACCGAGGACCGGTACGGGGCGTAGTCACGGCGCGGGTGGTGCTCGACCGGCGCGCCCCCGGCGAGCCGCTTCTCGTACGCGGCCCGCTCGGCCGTGATCTCGGCGTCCATGTCGTGCTGGGTGAGGGTCATGGGAATCCCGGGTTCCTATCGTTCGAGGACCAGGGCGAGGCCCTGTCCGACGCCGATGCAGAGGGTGGCGATGCCGGTGCCGGAGCCCTTGCGGGCGAGCTGGTGGGCGACGGTCCCGGCGAGCCGGGCACCGGAGGCACCGAGGGGGTGGCCGAGGGCGATGGCGCCGCCCTGCGGGTTGAGGACCGCCGGGTCGAACTCGGGCCACTCGGCCAGACAGCCGAGGACCTGGGCGGCGAACGCCTCGTTCAGTTCGAGTACGTCGAGGTCGGCGAAGGTCCGGCCGGCCTTGGCGAGCGCGCGGTGCACGGCCTCGACCGGGGCGAGCCCGAAGTACTGCGGGTCGATCGCGCTGACGCCGGTGGCGGAGATCCGGGCGAGCGGCTCGCGGCCGGTGGCCTTCAGTCCCTCCTCGTCGACCAGGAGCAGGGCGGCGGCGCCGTCGTTGAGGGGCGAGGCGTTGCCCGGGGTGACCGTCCCGCCCTCGCGGCGGAAGGACGGCTTGAGCCCCGCCATCGCCTCCGGCGAGGCGCTCGCCCGGACACTCTCGTCGGCGCCGAAGACGACCGGGTCGCCCTTGCGCCGCGGCAGGGTGACGGGGGCGAGTTCGGTCTCGAACAGCCCCTCGGCCTGGGCGCGCGCGGCCTTGCGGTGGCTGCCGAGGGCGTACTCGTCCTGCTGCTCGCGGCTGATCCCGTGCTTGTCCGCGATGAGTTCGGCGGACTCGCCCAGCGCGACGGTCCACTGCGGGTCCATCTCCGGGTTGACCATGCGCCAGCCCAGGGTGGTGGAGTACAGCTCCGCGTGCCCGGCCGGGAACGGCCGGTCGCTCTTGGGCAGGACGTAGGGGGCGCGGGTCATCGACTCCACGCCGCCCGCCAGGGCGATCGAGGCGTCGCCGACGGCGATCGCGCGGGCCGCCTGGATCACCGCCTCCAGTCCGGAGGCGCACAGGCGGTTGACGGTGACGCCCGGCACGGAGGTCGGCAGTCCGGCGAGCAGGGCGGCCATCCGGCCGACGTTGCGGTTCTCCTCGCCGGCGCCGTTGGCGTTGCCGAAGTAGACGTCCTCGATCCGGGCGGGGTCGAGGGCCGGGGTGCGGGCCAGGAGTTCCCGGACGGCGTGCGCGGCCAGGTCGTCCGGGCGGACGCCCGCGAGAGCGCCGTTGTACTTGCCGATCGGCGTGCGCACGGCGTCGACGAGGTAGACGGTCTTCACTTCAGGCCCTCCGCGACGGTCAGGTCGGCATCGGTCTTCGCGGCGATCTCCTCCACGCCCACCCCGGGCGCGGTCTCGACGAGCAGCAGGCCGTGGTCGGTGACGTCCAGGACGCCGAGGTCGGTGATGATCCGGTTCACACACGCCTTGCCGGTCAGCGGCAGCGCGCACTCGGCCAGGATCTTCGGCGAGCCGTCCTTCGCGGTGTGGGTCATCACGACGATGACCGTGCGGGCGCCGTGGACCAAATCCATCGCCCCGCCGATCCCGGTGATCATCTTGCCCGGGATCGCCCAGTTCGCCAGATCCCCGCCGGCCGAGACCTGCATCGCGCCCAGCACCGCGACGTCGATGTGACCGCCCCGGATCATCCCGAAGGAGAGGGCGGAGTCGAAGAAGGAGGCGCCGGGCAGCACCGTCACGGTCTCCTTGCCCGCGTTGATCAGGTCGGGGTCGACCTGGTCCTCGGCCGGATACGGGCCGGTGCCGAGGATGCCGTTCTCGGATTCGAGGGTGACCTCGACGCCTTCGGGGAGGTAGTTGGGGATCAGGGTCGGCAGACCGATGCCGAGATTGACGTACTGCCCGTCCGCCAGCTCCCGCGCCGCCCGCGCCGCCATCTGTTCACGCGTCCAGGCCATCAGGAACCCACCGTGCCTCGTGCCGACGGCGCGGAGACCGTGCGCCGCTCTATCTTCTTCTCGCCGGCCTGCCCGGCGGTGAGGGCCACCACCCGCTGCACGAAGATCCCCGGCAGGTGCACGGCGTCCGGCTCGATCTCGCCGGGCTCGACCAGCTCCTCCACCTCGGCGACGGTCACCCGTCCCGCCGTCGCCGCGAGGGGGTTGAAGTTGCGGGCGGCCTTGTTGAAGACGAGGTTCCCGTGCCGGTCGCCCCTCCAGGCCCGCACCAGCGCGAAGTCGGTGCGGATGCCGCGCTCCAGGACGTACTCGGTGCCGTCGAACTCCCGCACCTCCTTGGGCGGCGACGCCAGCGCCACCCCGCCGGAGCCGTCGTACCGCCAGGGCAGCCCGCCGTCGGCGACCTGGGTCCCCACACCCGCCGGGGTGTAGAACGCCGGTATGCCGGCCCCGCCGGCCCGCAGCCGCTCGGCCAGCGTGCCCTGCGGGATCATCTCCACCTCCAGTTCACCGCCCAGGTACTGGCGGGCGAACTCCTTGTTGGCGCCGATGTACGACCCCGTCACCCGGGCGATCCGCCCGGCGGCGAGCAGCACCGCGAGGCCCGACTCCATCGCCCCGCAGTTGTTCGACACCACCGACAGGCCGGCCACCCCATGCTCGTACAGCGCCTGGATCAGTACGTTCGGCACACCGCTCAGCCCGAAACCGCCGACGGCCAGCGACGCGCCCTCCGGCACGTCCGCCACCGCCTCGGCGGCCGTGGCCACCACCTTGTCCATCCGATAAGCCCCATCTCTTCCAGGCGCCCGAGCATCGAATTAGTCAGGGCACTGAGTATTTCAGCGAGGTGTGCCACACGCTGCCACCGGGAGTCCACGAGCGTCAAGACCCTCGTTGACGAGCACTTTGTGATGTGTGCCGTCACTGACAGGGCTCCGGAACTCCGGGTATCGTTCAGTGCACCAACGAACGTGATCACGGGAGCGCACATGGCCGCGGTGGATCTCACCACCCATCCCGGGCACCTCGCCCGGCGGCTGCAGCAGGCGCACTACCTGCTGTGGAACGCGATGGTCTCCGAGGAGATCACCTCGCCGCAGTTCGCCGTCCTCAACGCGCTGGTCGACCAGCCGGGCCTGGACCAGCGCACGGTGGGGGAGCGGGTGGGGCTCGACCGGTCGACGATCGCCGAGGTGATCACCCGGCTGAGCCGCCGCGGGCTCCTGGACAAGGTCCGGGACCCGCAGGACGGCCGCCGTGCGCTGCTGCGGCCGACGGACGAGGGGCTGCGCACCCACCGCAAGCTGGCCGTGCGCACGGCCAGGATGAACCAGGTGTTCCTCGCGCCGCTCTCCGCCGAGGAGCAGTCGCTCTTCTTCGCTCTCATCCAGCGGGTCTCGGACGCGGCCGAGGGGCTGCGCCACCCGGCCGAGCCGGTGCCGGCCCCCCGCTGACCGGCTCCTCACTGGCCGGACCCTCTTTGGCCGGCCCCTCACTGGCCGGCACCGGGCTCAGGTCTCAGGTCGCCTCCGCGAACACCACCCACACCTGGCCGTCGGCGAACCGCAGCGGCGAGCCGTCCGCCGCGGTGAACGCCGTACCCCGCGTCGCCGCCTCGCGCCGCCAGGCCGCGGCGTGCGTCCGTCCGTCGCGCAGCACCTCCGCGCGGCCGGTGCCGACGGTCTCGACGTAGGGCGTGTGGTTGCCCCGGGAGTCGTGGAAGGAGGACTCGCGCACCTTCACGTACTGCACGACGACGGTCGAGGGCGTCAGCCGCTTGCCGTCGGACGTGACGGCCGGGTCGCCGTCCATGGTGACGAGCCACTTGTCCCGGCTCGGCGACCAGGTGAAGGTGAAGCGGGCCGCCGGGTAGCGGACCGTGTGCGAGGACTGGGCCCGGCCGTCGGCGGGTGCCGCGCCGAAGCGGAACCCGGTCGTCAGGGCCGCCTTGCCGGGCGCCGTGGGCAGCAGCTTGCCGGGACGCGCGTAGAGGTTGTGCGGGGCGGGCCGGGCGCTGTCGCGGACGTAGGCGCCGGCCGCCCCGCCCGGCTGCTCGGCCCGTACCGGCGCCTTGCCGATGAGCGGCAGCAGCTTGCGCTGGGCGCCGGAGAAGGCGAGCGTCGGCCGGTGGAACTGGGCCAGCAGGTCCAGGTCGGACTCCCGGGCGCTGCGCACCGGGCCGACCGACTCCGGCAGCCTGGTCGCGTACACGGCCATCAGCCGGCTCAGCCCGCCCTCGACCGGCTCGACGTAGACGACGTCCGCGGCGTCCAGCCCGGTCTGCGGACGGGCCGCGGGCACGTTGTCGATCTTCACGGCCAAGGGGGACACCGCACGGTTGCCCGCCTCGCCGGTGTCTCCCTTGCCGCCCTTGCCGCCCTGGTCTCCCCGGTCTCCCGTGCCGCCCGTGTCCCCGCCGCCCCCGGCGTCCCGCGTGTCGTGTGTGCCCTGCGCGGTCCGGGGGCCGGGGCCGCGCCCGTCGTCGTCCGGTCCGGTCCGTGCCGTACAGCCCGCCGCCAGCAGCGCCACCGTCGCCGCCGTCAGCAGGGTCCGCGCCGCGGTGCTCCGCGTGCACGGCTCTTGTCGCATTCCGACCACCCGTCCGCCTTCCTCTGTCACTTGGTGTGCGTTTTATGTGCATCCATGGCCATACCCGACTTCTTCTGACTTGGCGCGGACAATGGGCTGATCGGACCAGTGACCGGTCACGGTTCGCGGGTGAGGGGCCGGGTACCCGGGCGCCACAGTGAGGACGAAAAGGGCACGGGTGACACAAGGGAGCGCGAGACCATGAAGGCTGTGACCTGGCAGGGCAAGCGGGACGTGCGGGTCGAGGAGGTGCCCGATCCGAGAATCCAGGAACCCACGGACGCGATCATCCGCGTCACCTCCACCGGACTGTGCGGCTCCGACCTGCATCTGTACGAGGTGCTCACACCGTTCATGACACCCGGCGACATCCTCGGCCACGAACCGATGGGCGTCGTCGAGGAGGTCGGCGCCCAGGTGCCCGGCCTCAAGCCCGGCGACCGGGTCGTGGTGCCGTTCCAGATCGCCTGCGGCCACTGCTACATGTGCGACAACGGGCTGCCGACCCAGTGCGAGACCACCCAGGTCACCGGCGAGGGCATGGGCGCCGCCCTGTTCGGCTACACCCGCCTGTACGGCGCGGTGCCCGGCGGGCAGGCCGAGTACCTCCGGGTCCCGCAGGCCCACTACGGCCCGATCAAGGTGCCCGAGGGTCCGCCGGACGACCGGTTCGTCTACCTCTCCGACGTGCTGCCGACCGCCTGGCAGGCGGTCATGTACGCCGAGGTGCCGCGCGGCGGCAGCGTGGCCGTGCTCGGCCTCGGCCCCATCGGCGACATGGCCTGCCGGGTCGCGCGGGCCAAGGGCGCCGGGCGGGTCTTCGGCGTGGACCTCGTGCCGGAGCGGCTGCGCAGGGCGCGGGAGCGGGGCGTGGAGACCTTCGACCTGCGCGCCTTCGACAACGAGAAGGAACTGGTCGCCGCCATCCAGGAGGAGACCGGCGGCCGCGGCCCGGACGCCGTGATCGACGCCGTCGGCACCGAGGCGCACGGCGGCGCGATCGCCAAGCTGGTCCAGCAGGGCGCCGCACTGCTGCCGCGCAAGCTCAGCGGCCCCATGGCGGAGCGTTTCAGCGTCGACCGGCTCGCCGCCCTGTACACCGCCATCGACCTGGTCCGCCGCGGCGGCACGATCTCCCTCGTCGGCGTCTACGGCGGCATGGCCGACCCGATGCCGTTGCTGACCATGTTCGACAAGCAGATCCAGATGCGGATGGGACAGGCCAACGTACGCCGCTGGAGCGACGACATCCTCACCTATCTGACCGACGAGGACCCGCTCGGTGTGCAGGACTTCGCCACCCACCGGGTGCCGCTCGCCGACGCGCCGCACGCGTACGAGATGTTCCAGAAGAAGCAGGACGGCGCGGTCAAGGTGCTCATGCAGCCCTGACGCGGCGCCGCCGCGCCCGTGGCCCCGACCCGACCCGGCCCGGCCCGGCCCGGCTCAGCCGGCTTGGTTCCGGGGCGGGTTCTGCGGCGGGGCGAAGATCTCCGCCAGGTCGTAGCGGACCGGCTCCTCCAGTTGCGCGTACGTGCAGCTCCGCGGGGTGCGGTCCGGCCGCCAGCGCCGAAAGCGCGCGGTGTGCCGGAACCTCGCCCCGTTCTCCATGTGGTCGTACGCCACCTCCGCCACCCGTTCGGGGCGCAGCGGCACCCAGGACAGGTCCTTCTTGCCCGACCAGCGGCTCGGGGCGCCCGGCAGCCGGGCGCCCTCGTGCGCCGTCCCGTCGCCCCACGCCGCCCACGGATGCCCGGAGACGTCCGCCATCCGCAGCGGCTCCAGCTCCGCCACCAGCTCCGCCCGCCGCTTCATCGTGAAGGCGGCGCAGACCCCGACGTGCTGGAGGACGCCCCGGTCGTCGTGGAGGCCCAGCAGCAGCGAACCGACCACCGGGCCGCTCTTGTGCAGGCGGTAGCCGGCCACCACCACGTCCGCCGTCCGCTCGTGCTTGACCTTGAACATCGCCCGCTCGTCCGGGCGGTAGCGCAGGTCCAGCGGTTTGGCCACGATCCCGTCGAGCCCCGCCCCCTCGTACCGCACGAACCACTGCCGTGCCACCTCGATGTCCGTCGTCGCCGGCGCCACGTGCACCGGCGCGCTCACCCCCTCCAGCGCCCGCAGCAGCAGAGCCCGGCGATCGGACAGCGGTACGTCCAGCAGCGACTGCTCCTCCAGGGCCAGCAGGTCGAAGACGACGAGGGAGGCCGGCGTCCGCTCCGCCAGCGTCCGCACCCGGGAGTCCGCCGGATGGATGCGCTCGCTGAGCGCGTCGAAGTCCAGGTGCCCCTCCCGGGCGACGACGATCTCCCCGTCGACCACGCACCGCCGTGGCAACCGCTCCCGCACCGCCCCCACCAGCTCGGGAAAGTACCTGGTCAGCGGCTTGCCGGTGCGGCTGCCGAACTCCACGTCGGCGCCGTCGCGGAACACGATCGCCCGGAACCCGTCCCACTTCGCCTCGTAACTCATGCCCGGCGGGATCATCGCCACGGACTTGGCGAGCATCGGCTTCACGGGCGGCATCACGGGCAGGTCCATGGAACCGATTCTGACCGTCCCGTACCCGTACCGCCTGATGTGCGAGGTGTGCGCGGTGCGCCTACCGTGGCTGCCATGGGCGAAGCGGTGGAGCTTGAGGTGGCCGGCCGGACCGTGCGGCTGTCCAACCCGGGCAAGATCTTCTTCCCGGAGCGCGGCTACACCAAGCTCGACCTCGCCCGTTACTACCAGGCCGTCGCCCCCGGCCTGCTGCGCGCCCTGCGCGACCGGCCCACCACCCTCCAGCGCTACCCGGACGGCGTCACCGGCGAGTGGTTCTACCAGAAGCGCGCGCCCAAGAGCATGCCCGACTGGATCCCGACGGCGCACATCACCTTCCCCAGCGGACGCAGCGCCGACGAGATGTGCCCCACCGAACCGGCCGCGGCGGTGTGGGCCGCCCAGTACGGCACCCTCACCTTCCACCCCTGGCCGGTGCGGAGCGACGACGTCGACCACCCCGACGAACTCCGCATCGACCTCGACCCGCAGCCCGGCACCGACTACGACGACGCGGTCCGAGCCGCCCACGAACTGCGCGCCGTGCTCGCGGAGTTCGGCGGACTGCGCGGCTGGCCGAAGACCTCCGGCGGCCGGGGTCTGCACGTCTTCGTGCCGATCGAACCGCGCTGGACCTTCACCCAGGTGCGGCGCGCGGCGATCGCGGTCGGGCGGGAGATGGAACGCCGGATGCCCGAGCACGTCACCATCAAGTGGTGGAAGGAGGAGCGCGGCGAGCGCATCTTCCTCGACTACAACCAGACCGCCCGGGACCGCACCATCGCCTCCGCCTACTCGGTGCGCCCCCGCGCCCACGCCCCGGTCTCGGCGCCGCTGCGCTGGGAGGAGGTCGGTGCCGCCCACCCGGCCGACTTCGACCTCGTGACCATGCCCGCGCGCTTCGCCGAACTCGGCGATGTGCACGCGGACATGGACGAGCACGCCTACTCCCTCGAAGCCCTGCTGGAACTGGCCACGAAGGACGAGCACGACCACGGCCTCGGCGATCTGCCGTACCCGCCCGAGTATCCGAAGATGCCGGGGGAGCCCAGACGGGTACAGCCGAGCCGCGCCAGGAAGGACCGGGACCCCTAGGGTCTGATGATCAACGACTCCACCGTTTCCGAGGCGGTCCTGGACGCGCTGAAGGTGCCCCGGGCCGGTTTCGGCCGATTCGTCCTCCGGCTCCGCGAACCCAGCCGTGATCATTCGGCGGACAGGTCCCAGCTAGGGCATCAGGTGGTGGCGCGGAGGGTGTCGCGGAGGCTGGTGGCGGAGTCGGCGAGGGCTCGGAGTTCGAGGGTGCGGGGGTCGGGAGGGGCGGGGGCCCCGAAGAGGAGGAGGCCGATGAGGCGGTCGAGGAGAGCGGCGGCGCGGGTGCGGTCTGCCGGAGGGCCGGTGGGGAGGGTGTCGGCGAGGCCGAGGATCAGCGCGGTGGCTTCGGCCGCGGCATCTCGTTGGCGGGTCCGTTCCGCGGCCGGGTCGGGAGCGCCGGGGACGACCGAGGTCTCGTGGTGGCGCTGGGACAGGCTGGTGAGGGCCTCGGCGAGGTCGAGACCGTGGTCGCCTGGCAGGGCGGCGTAGCCGCGGCGGAGCAGGTCGGCGGCGTGGACGCTGGGGCCGGAATCCGGTGAGCCGAAGGAGGCCACCCCGATCAGGCGGGACAGGAGGGGAGCCATGCGCCTGAGGTCCGATGCGGCTGGCGCGGCCTGGACCAGAGGGCCGAGGAGTGCGAGGGCTTCGGCGGCGGCCTCGCGCTGGCGGGCGAGTTCGGCGGGTGGGTCGGGGTGGCCCGGACGGAAGGCCGCCGAGTGGTGGATGAGTGCCTCGTTCGTCCAGACGGCGGCGATGTCGAGGCGGTGGTCGCCGGGAAGGCGGGCGTACAGGTCCCGGGCCGCGGCCCCTGCCGCGACGGCGTCGGCGCTGTCGGCGGCGCCGAAGGCCAGGTAGCCCAGCAGGCCGGCGATGCGGGAGGCGAGGTCGGGTGCGGGGGGCTGTTCCGCGGCCAGGAACTGGTAGAGCTGCCAGGCGTTCTGGGCTGCGGCCAGTTGGAGCGGGATGTCGGCGGGGTGGGCGGCGCGGGCGATGTCGTGGAATCTTCCGGTGGCGGCGATGAGCCCGGCGCTGTCCAGTTCGGGGGTGTCGAGACGAGCCTGGCGGAATTGGTCCAGGATCTCGTGGGTGAGGGACAGGGCGGCGGCGGTCTGCCCCGTGCGGAGGCGGTCGACAGCCAGGTCCGTGTAAGCGGGCCACAGCCGGCCGTACCAGGCGGAACAGGCCGGTTTGCCGGTCCGCTTGGGGTCGAGCGGGTTCCGGTAGTCGAGGACGAGGGGGGCGTCACAGCCCGGGGTGTGGATCTCCAGCATGCCCGTATGGCCGTCCGAACGCAGGAACTCGCCGCTGACCAGGGGCAGGGTGTCCAAGTCCGGGACGTCGCCGCGTTCGTCTTCGATGCGGGCGCGGTACTTGCTGTCCTGGTGGCTGAACCAGATGCGGAAGCTGGTGCCGTCCGGGGCATGGAACACGTGAGTCGAGCCGTGCTTCAGGACGCTCGGCAGATGGTTGTTGGCCAGCACGATCCGGTTGCGGAAGTCGTCGAAGGTACGGGCCGAGGCCTCGGCGGCGTAGACGAACCCCAGATTGTCCACGGGGGGCAGGCGAGGCTGGTCGGGCCGGGGCGGCGGCGGGAGCGGCGCGGCAGGAGGACGGTAGACGGCCAGGTGGATGCCGAGGTGGGACAGATCGGTGAAGATCCACGGGCCCGGGGCGGTGAAGAAGCCGTCACGAGAGATCCGCAGGTTGAGCAGATCGGCGCCCTCGCCCTTCCACGCGAGATAGAGCAGACCGGCCGCGGAGCCGAGGGCGGGCGGTTCGGTGCTGATATCCGGCAGGATGACCTTGGACGTGAGCCCGTCGATACCGAAGTCGCCGGCGGTGCTGCCGTACAGGACGACGCGGGCGACGTTCAGGTCCTCGTTCCCGGATCCGCGCCAGCCGAGGTGGAGCAGGTCGTCGTGGGTGGTGAGGGCCGGGCCGCGGTCGCTGTACTCGCCGAAAATGTGCTTGCCGTGGAACGTCAGACCGTCGTCGCCCGAGAAAGCGAGGTTGAGGTCCTCGTTGCCGGATCCGCGCCAGCCGAGGAAGAGCCGCCCCAGGCAGGAGACGAGCGCGGGTGCGCCGTCGCTGGTGTCGCCGAGGACGGCCTTCCGCTCGATGCCCTCGATGTCGTACGTACCCGCGGTGCTGCCGATCAGCACGACGCGGGCCACGTTCAGTTGCTGTTCGCCCTCGCCCGTCCAGGCGAGGTACACCCGGCCGTTGTGGGAGGCCAGCGCGGGCGCCATGTCGGAGCTGTCGCCGAGCGTGGTGGCGGCGGAGAACGTGCGCCCGTCGTCGGCGGAGACGGCGAGGTTGAGCTGATTGTTCCCGGCACCCTTCCAGGCCAAGTAGAGCAGGTCGTCCTGGGACGCGATGGCCGGAGCGGTCTCGGTCGTGAACGCGTAGGTGACGACGTCCTGGAGTCCTTCGATGCCGTCGATGCCCATCAGCGTGGTGGTCTGCGCCCTCGCGATGTTGATGTTCTCGTTGCCCGAGCCCTTCCACGCCACGTACAGACGGTCCTTGTGCGTGCACACCGCCGGCCCGTGTGAGCTGGTCTGCCCGATGATCTGCTTCTCCGCCGGACGCAGGTTCGCGCCGGCCATGATGCCGCGGTGGACCCCGATGTTGACCGCGGACATCTTCTCGGCGTACGGGTCCTCGTCGGGGTCGTATCGGTTGACGACATACGGATCGTGCGGCGGATCCGGCCAGGACTCGAACCTGAGCAGGTCGGCGTAGGCGACGTCGGCGCCGGTCGGGATGAGCGTGGTGGCCTGGGCCCTGGCGGTCTGCTCCCAACTGTTGACGCCGATGTTGAACTCGTCGCGCCCGTAGCCGCTGTTGAGGAAATTTCCTCCGGCCGTCAGCAGGAAGGACGGCGAGCGGTAGTAGATTTCCAGGCCGCCGTCGGCGTCGTCGGGTGAGGTGGTGAGGCGAGGACGGCTGCCGTGGAAGAAGCGGTGCAACGAGGGCGGCGTGGTGCGGTCCATCGCGATGAGGTAGGCCGCGGCCGGCGGACGGTAGGAACTCGTCGCCGCGATCAGCGCGGTGTCGGTGAGCGAGGCCGGGAAGCGGGCGGGGTTTCCGGCGGTGTCGATGTACCCGGTGTAGGCGGCGAACATCCCCGTCACCTGGTCGCCGGAGGCGGCGAACAGGTCGTTGCGCTCGTTCGCGGCGTGATTGATCCGGTGCTGCACACGCCGGAAGGGGCTCACGCGGCGCGCACGGTTGCTGGAGACCGCGTATTTGACCATGGTGTAGTCGAGCAACACCTGCGCGGCCGTGCGCATCTGTGCGTCTCGCGCGAACTCGTACAGGTTGAACAACGAGTGCAGCGCGAGACGGGCGTAGGGCCTGGAATTGAATTCCAGGAAGTCGTGCTTGGCGATGCGCTGCAGATATCCCAGGAGCCAGTCGCGCAGCCCGTTCTTCACGTTGTCGTACGCGGGGTAGGGGTTCCTGTCGTGCAAGAGCTGGTTGTTGAGGTACCGGCAGCTCTCGATCATGAGCAGGTGGTTCTCGGTCTCGGGGACGTCGATGTTGAGGAATGTCACCTCGTAGTACTCGATCGACGGGCGGTGGCCGCTCGTCATATGGTAGGGGACCAGCGTGTCGAGGATGAAGTCGTGGTCCTCGGGACCGAACAGGCCGGGGTAGCGGCAGACGGCCGTCATCAGGCCCTTGAGCGCGATGTCGTAATCGCGTTTCGTGCCGACCTCGCCGTCTCCGGCATTCCAGTGATGCAGCACCTTGGGGATGAGGGTGCGACTGGCCTCGGCTCCGGGGGCGGCGAACGCCGGGTCCGCAGCCGCGGCGTGCAGGTGCGCGATGAGCGCGGTGGCGGCGTCCTCGCTGAACTCCCTGCCGCCCGGGTCGTCGAACTCGCCGAGAGGGTGCGTGTAGGCGTAGTGGCGAGCGATCCCCAGAGCCCGTTCCTCATGGCTGGCGTAGGCCGCCTCCGGGGTTCCGTTGAGCGCCGGGGCGTCGAGGTAGGAGTCAGGGATGGGCATGGTCGCGTCACCTCGGCGGCATGAGTTCTGACTTTCTGCTCTTTGCTGTGACTCAACACCAATGCGGCAATTTCCGTCAAGGAGGGGAATTTCGAACGTGTTGACGGCATTTCGAAGGGCGCAAGCTGCATGATCATGGCTGGGTTCGCGGAGCCGGAGGATGAGTTCCTGGACGTCTCGAAGTCCGACAGCCCGTGCGAAGCCTGCAGGGTGATCGCGGCGGCCAGGATCTGCGGCGGCATGCCCGGCCGTCCGTTCGCCGACGGATACATGTCCGCGAACATCGCCGCCGGGAACAGCTCGCCGCGGTGCTCGGCCAGGAACGCGAACACACTCCCCGCCGGGATCAGACCCCGGCAGGTCTCCCACCCATCCGGTCCGACCGTCTCCCCGGCCCACACACCCATCGCCACCCCACGAGTCTGGCCCCGCCGCTGACGCGGCAGGGCCAGAACCCGAGATCTTCATGAGTCTTCCGGTGCGGGACAGCCCTTAGGGGGCGAGGTCCATGATCCGCACGTCCCGGTACGAGACCACGTCGGTCGTGCCGTGCACCTGGAGCCCGACGTACCCGGAGGCGAACCGCCGCCCGTCGGTGCCCGGGTCGTCCCCGCGCGGGGGTGTGAACTCCTGGCCGCCGGTGTTGTCGAACTCGTTGATCAGCACGCCGTTGCGGTGGACCGAGTAGTGCTGGCCGACCACCCGGATCTCGTAGTCGTTCCAGGTGCCCTTGGGTGTGACACCGGCGCCCGCGAGCCCGACCCGGTCGAAGCCGTAGACCGAGCCGGTCTTGTACATGTCGCCGCTCGGGCTGTCGAACTCCTGGATCTCGTGCCCGTACTTGATGGCGACCCACTCCGGGCGCGACTCCTCGGGGTGGTCGTGGACCTGCGGGAAGCGCACGAGGACACCGGAGTTGGCGTTCCCGGTGCCGGGCGCGTCGTCCCGCCACTGGAGCTTCAGCGAGAAGTCGTCGTACTTGCGCTCGGGGAACCACAGCATGCCGAGGCCGTCCCGGGTGGTGCCCGAGGTGATCGACCCGTCACCGTTCGCGGTGAACGAACCGCCGCCCACCTGCTCCCACTTCGCCAACGACGCCGCGCTGCCGTCCATGATCGTGCGGTAGCCCTCGGTCCGGCCGGGCGTGCCGATCCCGGACCGGCGGGCGGCCTGGTTGACGGCCCGGTACTCACGCCGGTCGACCACGCCCTCCGCCAGCAGGGCGTCCGTCACCGCCCGGACGTGCTTGAGGAAGAGCTGCTGCGAGGTCCACTCCCGCTCGTCCTCGATCCTCTCGTTGATCCGGCACCGGTTGCCGGTGACCCGGTTCGGTACGCCCGTGTCGACCGTGCCCACGATCACCGTGCGCCGCTCGTCGTACTCCGGGCAGGGCGGCGCCGGCACCCCGCCGCCCGCCACCACCGTGAAGCTCACGCCGGCGGACGGCGAGGTGTTCCCGGCCCGGTCGCTCGCGCGGTACGCCACGCTGTGGGTGCCCGCCCGGTCCACCAGGACCGGTGCCGAGTAGGCCAGGTAGGGTCCGCCGTCCAGTGAGTACTCGACGCGCGCGACGCCCGAGCCGCCGTGGTCGGTGGCGCTGACGGTGACCCGCGCACTGCCGACGTAGGCGCCCGCCGCGTTCCGGTCGCCCTCGACGCTCGCTCCGGTCACCGGCGCGGTGGTGTCCTCGGGGGGAGCGGCGACGACCGTGAACCGGACCGACTTCTCGGCGGCGGCGTTGCCCGCCTTGTCGGTGGCGCGGTAGCGGACGGTGTGGTCGCCGGCCTGATGCACCATCACCGGCGCGGTGTAGGTCTGCCAGGCGCCGTCGCCGAGCGCGTACTCGATCGTGTTGACGCCGGACCCGGTGTCGGAGGCGGTGACCGTCACCGTCGCCATGTCGACATAGGTGCCGTCCGCGTCGCGTACGCCGTCGACCGTCGCCGAGGTCTGCGGCGCGGTCGCGTCCTCGGTCGGCGGCGGGACCACGGTGAACGCCACGCTTTTCGCCGCCGCCGCGTTGCCCGCCTTGTCGAAGGCCCGGTAGCGGACCGTGTGGTCACCGGCCCGGTCGACCACGACCGGCGCGGTGTACGGCTGCCAGGCGCCGTCCGCGCCGACCGCGTACTCCACCCGGTCCACGCCGGAGCCCTCGTCGGTGGCCGTGACCGACACGCTCGCCGAACCGACGTACTGGCCCTCGGAGTTCTGGGTGCCCGCCACGTCCGCCGAGGTCGCCGGAGCGGTGCTGTCCTCGCCGCCACCGCCCTCGGTCACCACCAGTACGCCCCGCATCTCCCCGTGGCCGGGGATCGTGCAGTGGTAGAGGTAGCGGCCGGGGCTGAGGGTGACCTCGGCGGTGTGCCGGCCGCCCTCGGCGTCGAAGGGACTGGCCAGGATGTTGAGCTGCACATCGCTGTTGTAGGCGGGGTCGGCGGTGGCGAAGGTCAGCGTGTGCGGCATGCCGGTGGTGTTCCCGGTCGCCTCGCTGTTCTCGAACACGATCGTGGCCGCCCCCGCCACCGCCGTCCCGGGTGCCGACGTGTACTCGGTGATGCCGTCGCCCGCCGTCCAGGTCAGGACCTGGTCCGCGGCGGGCGCCGGCTCGGGCCGCCCGGCGGCGGGCACCGCCTGCCCGCCGAGCACCAGGAGCAGACCGGCAAGCAGCGCGGCCCAGACTCTTCGCCGCCGTGTCACCGCGTCCTCCTCACGAGCTGTCCGGCGGCCGGGGTCGGGCCGCCGCCGGTGTACGTGACCCGCCACAGGGCCGACCTGTCGTCCGAGGTGAAGAAGCCGCGGCCGTAGTCGAGGACGTACAGCGCGCCGTCCGGGCCGAACGTCCAGCCCATCAGGTTCTTGATCCCGTCGTTGCCCACCGGCACGATCTCCTTCAGTGACTCCGAGTGCACCGGCAGTCCGCCGTCCCCTTGCGTCTTCGGGTCCATCAGCACCGCGTTGCGCGGCTGGTCGGTGTCGTAGAAGTCGCCGACGAACCACTTCCCGTCCCAGTACTCGGGCCACTTCGCCGTGCTCGTGCTCGCGGCGTCGTAGCGGTAGACGGGGCCGTTCATCGCGGCCTGGCCGCCGCCCTTGAGCCACGGCAGCCGGTGGACGGCCTCGTCCTCCTGGTACGAGGGGACGCCGTTCGCGTCGCGCGGGAAGTCCGGGCCGCCGCCCTGCGGCGAGTACCAGATGTTGTTCCCGGTCACCGGCGGCAGCTCGACCAGGCCGTCGTTGTTCGGCGACTCGTTCCTCGGGTGGTCGCAGTCGTACCAGCCCAGCGGCTTCGACGGGTCGGGAAGGTTGCGGTCCCGGTAGGGCTGCTTGTTGCCCATGCAGTACGGCCAGCCCCGGTTGCCCGCCTCGGTGATCACCGCGAACGTGTCGTACTTCGCCGGCCCCCAGGTCGGCGACGGGGCACCCGCGTCCGGCCCGACCCAGCCCGCGTACAGCGTGTCGGTCGCCTTGTCGACGGAGATCCGCGCCGGGTTGCGCACGCCCATCACATAGATCTCGCCGCGCGTCCTGCCACCGCCCTCGGCGGTCTCCTCGCCCGTGAACAGGTTCCCCTCCGGCAGCGTGTACGTGCCGTCGGCCTCCGGGTGGATGCGCAGGATCTTGCCGTTGAGGTTGTTGGTGTTGCCGGCGGTACGGCGCGCGTCCGCGAAGGAGACGCCCTTGAAGTTTGGCTCCGGGTTGTTGCCCGAGTAGCCGTCGCTGAAGCCGCTGGAGTTGTTGTCACCGGTGGCGATGTACAGGTTGTCGTCGGAGTCCCAGGCCAGCCCGCCACCGGCGTGGCAGCAACTGTGGATCTGCACCGGCCACTTCAGCAGCACCTTCTCGCTGCTCAGGTCCAGCTTGCCGGTGGCCGGGTCGAGGGTGAAGCGGGAGACGCGGCGCTCGGCCAGACGCGTGCCGCGGTCGATCTCCGAGTGGGGTGTGTAGTGCAGGTACACCCAGCCGTTCGTCGTGAAGCGCGGGTCGATCTCGATGCCGAGCAGCCCCTCCTCGACCTTGACCAGCTCCTCGCCGCCGCCCTTGTTGCCGAAGACGGTCAGCTCACCGGCGAGGGTGACCTGCTTCGTCCTCGGGTCGTAGACGTGGATCTCGCCCTTGCCCTTGCCGACGTCCGGGTCGTTCCAGTCGGTGACCACCGGCAGGGAGGAGTCGGTGCCGCCCCGGCCGATGTAGAGCACCCGGCCGTCGGGCGCGGTGACCAGTCCGTGCGGCTCGCCGATCTGGTCGTTGCGCCCGGGCTGGTTGGCCCGGGTCAGCCGCTCGGCCTGGTAGTTGCCGGTGATGGTGGCCTTGCAGTCGGCCTGTACCAGGCGGGTCGTCCACAGCAGGGCGCCGCGCAGATGGGTGCGGAAGTCCGCCTCGTCCCAGGAGGAGGCCGTGCCGCCCATGCCGGTGTAGAAGGACCGGCCGCCGTCGTAGTCCCGGCACCAACTGATCGGGTGGTCCCAGCCGTTGGCACCGGACCCCGGCTGGTACGTCGACTCGCGCACCCGGGCCACGGTGTGCACGTCGCCGGACGGGTTCACCTGCCAGTTCAGCCATTTGTCCGGCCGCTTCCACTGGGCCGGCAGGTCCTTGGTGGCCGGATGCCGGCGGTCCCCGACCTCCACGGTGGCCCGCTGCGCGGTCGCCGGTCCACCGGCGGCGGGGCGGGCCCCGACCAGACCGGTGAACCAGTCCGAGTACGGTTCCGCCCGGGCCGCGTCATGGACGCCGAGGAAACCGCCGCCGGCCTCCATGTACGCCTCCAGCCCCGCCTCCTGCTCCGGGTCGAGGACATCGCCCCCGCCGGTCAGGAACACGACGGCGTGGAAACGTCCCAGCCGCTTCTCGTTCGTGAAGACCGAGGCGTCACCGGTGGCCGTGACGGCGAATCGCTGATCCGCCGGTCCGGAGAGCCCGATGTCCTCGATCGCCGCGATCCCGGCGTTCACCACCGGCGACTCCTCGCCGGGGGCGGCCGAGCCGTGGAAGACCAGGACCCGGACCTCCGCGCCGCCCGGCGGCGATGTGATCGACATCGTTGTCGATGACGGATCGGGCGCCGGCAGCGCACCGGCGGCCGGCCCGGACAGCAACCCGGCGGCGAGGAGAGCGGCGGTCAGGGACGCCGCCCGGACCCGCCTGCCCGCGCGCCCGGCGCGCGCTCCCCTCGATGTGCTCGATGTACCTCTCGCGCCCCACCCTCGTAGGTGTTCGATTCTGTGGTGCGAAGTGAACCGCATGGGGTCACTCACCCCTCCTCGGTCGCAGCAACGGCGCCACGGAAGCTAGACCTCTTTGCCCGGTTCGCCAAGGGGGTAAGACCGGGATGCGGCGAACTTTGTCCTGAGTGTGGATAAACGGCGGAGTGGCCGGTACGGTCGCACCGGTTCAGCACCGCCACTTCTCCGCAGTTTCCGTACCGAGGTGGGGAGTTCTGTATGTTCGGCAGGCCCGGCATGGACAGGCGCGGCTTCACCCGGCGGGTGCTGCTGGGCGGCGCGGCCGTCGCGACCTCGTGGTCGATGGCGCCGGAGACGTCCGCCACCGCCGTCGCCGCCACCCCGGCGCGGACGGCGCCGGCCGGGGGCAAGGTCAGACACCTCACGCTCTACGCCGAGGCGCTGCCCGGCGGGCAGATGGGCTACGGCCTGGAGAAGGGCACCGCGAGCGTGCCGGGCCCGCTGATCGAACTGAACGAGGGCGACACCCTGCACGTCGCCTTCGAGAACACGATGGACGTGCCGGTGAGCCTGCACGTCCACGGCCTCGACTACGAGGTCTCCAGCGACGGCACCACGCTCAGCAGGAGCGACGTCCCGCCGGGCGGTACCCGTACCTACACCTGGCGCACCCATGTGCCCGGCCGCCGCGCCGACGGCACCTGGCGGTCGGGCAGCGCGGGTTACTGGCACTACCACGACCACGTCGTCGGCACGGAACACGGCACCGGCGGCATCCGCAACGGCCTCTTCGGCGCGGTGATCGTCCGCCGGGCGGGCGACGTCCTGCCGGACGCGACCCACACGGTCGTCTTCAACGACATGCTCATCAACAACAGGCCCGCCCACTCCGGCCCGGACTTCGAGGCCACGGTGGGCGACCGGGTGGAGTTCGCCGTGATCACGCACGGCGAGTACTACCACACCTTCCACCTGCACGGTCACCGCTGGGCGGACAACCGCACCGGCACGCTCACCGGCCCCGACGACCCCAGCCGGGTCGTCGACAACAAGATCACCGGCCCGGCCGACTCGTTCGGTTTCCAGGTGATCGCGGGGGAGGGGGTGGGCGCGGGGGCGTGGATGTACCACTGCCATGTGCAGAGCCACTCGGACATGGGGATGGTGGGGCTGTTCCTGGTGAAGAAGACGGACGGGACCATTCCCGGCCACGACCCCCACGACCACGGCGCGCACGGCACCCGGGGCGGCGCCACGGCCGAGGCCGCCCCCGAGGAACCCGAGGAACCCAAGGAACCCGAGGAAGCGGCCGGCGAGAGGGCCGGTCACCACCACCACTGAGATCCCCGGCCGGACTGCCCGGCCTGAGCACTGCCGTTCCCCCGGCGACCCGCGGTTATCCTGTCCCGCAGCCGCCGAGGAGGAGCGCCGAGTGAGCGAGACAGTACCGCGTCCCACCCTGGAGGCGGTGGCCGCGCGGGCCGGGGTCTCCCGGGCCACCGTGTCGCGTGTGGTCAACGGCGCCGCCGGTGTCCGTGAGGCGCTCGTCGAACGTGTCCGGCGTGCGGTGGAGGAGATGGGTTACGTGCCCAACCAGGCGGCGCGCTCCCTGGTGACCCGGCGGCACGACGCCGTCGCGGTGGTGGTCGCCGAGCCCGAGGACCGGGTCTTCGCCGACCCCTTCTTCGCACTCCAGCTCCGCGGCATCGGCAAGGAACTGACCGCCCACGACAACCAGCTCGTCCTGCTGCTCACCGAGGGCCGCGAGGACCACGCCCGGGTCGGCCGCTACCTCGCCGGCGGGCACGTCGACGGCGCCCTCGTCTTCTCCCTGCACCTGGACGATCCGCTGCCCGACCTGATCCGCGGCGCCGGGGTGCCCACCGTGTTCGGCGGCCGGCCCGGCTGGGGCGGTGACCGCACCGACGCGGTGTACGTGGACAGCGACAACCGCGGCGGTGCCCGGACCGCCGTGCGCCACCTGGTCGGGCTCGGCCGTACCCGGATCGCGCACATCACCGGCCCCCTGGACCAGACCTCCGCCGCCGACCGGCTCGCCGGGTACCGGGATGTGCGGGCCGACGCCGATCCCGGTCTCGTCGCCCGGGGGGACTTCACCCCGGGCGGAGGTGAGCGGGCGATGCGGGAACTGCTCGAACGGTGCCCCGGCCTGGACGCGGTGTTCGCCGCCAACGACCTGACCGCGGCGGGCGCCCTGCGGGTGCTGCGCGCGCACGGGCTGAGGGTGCCGGAGGATGTGGCCGTGGTCGGCTTCGACGACATGCTGCCGATCGCCGAGCAGACCGAGCCGGCCCTGACCACGGTCCGCCAGGACATCGAGGAGATGGGCCGTCTGATGGCCCGGCTGCTGCTGCGGGGCCTGGACCGCCGCCCCGGCGAGGACCGTGCGGCGCGGGGGGACGGGCGGATGACGGGGGACGGGCGTACGAGGGGGGAACCGTCGTCCGGGCCGGCGGAGTCCGCTGTGCGCACGTCCGGGTCCGCCGGGCCCGCGACCGACGGTTCCAGCGGCGTGATCCTGCCGACCACCCTCGTCCGGCGGGCCTCGGCATGACACCGGGCGGGGCCTGGACGCGGGTGTGGCACCAGCGCCCCGCCCGCCCCGTCACACGTCCCGGGGCGCGGGTCTGAGGATCGCGAACCGGGCGCCGTACGGGTCGGCGAGCCGGGCGACGCGGCCGGCGCCCGCGACGTCCGTGGCCGGCATCCGGACCTCGCCGCCCAGCTCCAGGGTCCGGGCGACCACCGCGTCCGGGTCGGTGACCGCGAGGTACGGCAGCCAGTGCGGCTCCGACTCGACGGGATCGTCGGCGAGCGGCACGACACCGCCGAACATGCCGTCCTCCGCCGCACCCGAGGGACCGACCGAGGTGTAGGTACCGTCCGGGAACGTCACGGCGGAGGTCTCCAGGCCCAGCACCGCCCGGTAGTGCGCGGCGGCCGCGGCGATGTCCGGCGTGTACAGCTCGACCCAGCACAGCGCGCCCTCCTCCCCGGCCCGGTCCAGGCCCTTGCGCCGCCCGGGCTGCCAGATGCCGTACGCCGCTCCCGCCCGGTCGGCGAGGACCGCCGCGACGCCCTGCTCGCCCACGGCGGCCGGCCGCGCGAGCACCCGGCCGCGCGCCCGCCCGGCGGCCTCGGCGGTGGCCTCGGCGTCCGGGCTCTGGAAGTACACCGTCCAGGACGCCGGGCCCTGGTCCGCGGTGGCCGGCATCCGGCCGGCCACCGTCGCGCCGTCCAGTTCGAAGAAGCCGTAGCCCCCGGCCGCCGGCCCCGCCGACCGGAACCGCCAGCCGAAGAGGGCGCCGTAGAAGGAAGCGGCGCCGTCGGGGTCGGGGGCGGTGACCTCGATCCAGTTCGGTGCGCCGGTGACGAATCGGGTGCTGAGCATCTTCGCGCTCCTCGGAAACGGTCCCGTTGCCTGCACTGCCGAGTCTCGCACCGCCCACTGACAATCGCCGCCGAGACCTCGCCCGCCGGGGCGGCAGGCGTGGCTTCCGCCGGGGCTTCCGCCGGGCTTCAGCGGGGCTTCAGCGGGGGTTTTCGCCGCGCGCCGCCGTGCGTCGGCCCGTCGCGCCGGGGACGATCGGGGGTGGGCGCCGGCGGGACGTATATCCGGCGTTGATCGAACGTTTTTCGCCGCTCGGCACACTTCTGGCCATGCTCATCGACACGATCACCCCGGCCGACCTCGCCTGGCAGGAGACGGCGTTGTGCGCGCAGACCGGTGCCGACTTCTTCTTCCCCGAGCCCGGCAGCTCCGTGCGGGACGCCAAGCGGATCTGCGGCCTGTGCCCGATCCGCCCGGCCTGCCTGGAGTACGCCCTGAGCAACGACGAACGGTTCGGCGTCTGGGGCGGGATGTCCGAGAAGGAACGTCTCGCCCTGCGCCGCACCGCCCCCTGAACAGGCCGGCCGCCCCGCAGGGGCGGCAGCCCGGCGGCGGGGGCCGGCCCGGTGGCGGGGGTCAGCCCGGTGGCGGGGGTCAGCCGGCCGCCCGAGCCGCCATCCGCGCCTTGCGCGCCGCCAGCTTCTCGTCGAACTTGGACGCCTCGCTGTCCAGCCCGCCCATGAACAGGCCCAGTTCCTCCTGCGCCTTGACCCCTTCCGGGCTCAGGCCGTCGATCTCCATGACCTTCAGGAAGCGCAGGACGGGCTGGAGCACGTCGTCGTGGTGGATCCGCATGTTGTAGACCTCGCCGATCGCCATCTGCGCGGCGGCCCGCTCGAAACCGGGCATGCCGTGACCGGGCATCCGGAAGTTGACGACCACGTCCCGCACCGCCTGCATCGTCAGGTCCGGCGCGATCTCGAACGCCGCCTTGAGCAGGTTGCGGTAGAAGATCATGTGCAGGTTCTCGTCGGCCGCGATACGGGCCAGCATGCGGTCGCAGACCGGGTCGCCGGACTGGTGGCCGGTGTTGCGGTGCGAGATGCGGGTGGCCAGCTCCTGGAAGGCGACATAGGCCACGGAGTGCAGCATCGAGTGGCTGTTGTCCGACTCGAAGCCCTCGCTCATGTGGGCCATGCGGAACTGCTCCAGCTTGTCCGGGTCGACCGCGCGCGAGGTGAGCAGGTAGTCGCGCATCACGATGCCGTGCCGGCCCTCCTCCGCCGTCCAGCGGTGCACCCAGGTGCCCCAGGCGCCGTCGCGGCCGAAGAGCGAGGCGATCTCGTGGTGGTAGCTGGGGAGGTTGTCCTCCGTCAGCAGGTTCACCACCAGCGCGATCCGGCCGATCTCGGTGACCGGGGACTGCCCCTTCTCCCAGGCCTCGCCGTCCTCGAAGAAACCGGGGAAGTTCCGGCCGTCAGTGAACGGCACGTACTCGTGCGGCATCCAGTCCTTGGTCACCTTCAGGTGCCGGTTGAGTTCCTTCTCGACCACTTCTTCCAGTGCGTGCAGCAGCTTGGCATCGGTCCAGGAGGAGCTGCCGAAGTGGGTGGAAGTGAGCGTCACGAGTACTCCAGGGGGACGAGCGACAGAGCGGGGAGGTCCGGCGAGCGGTGCCGGAACTTACGGAATCGTAGGCTACGAGACCGTAGGTTACGTGACCGTAGGTTAAAAGCACCGTAAAGGTGCTGCTCAGGGGCCTCGCGTGTCCCCCGAAGGGCCCCGGTTCCGGTGGGTGGCCGGGGCGCTGCGGATACTCTGTCAGTCCTGCGCGGGGAACGGAACTTCGGCCGGCGCGACCTCCCTCAGCCCGCCGTCCAGCAGCAGCCAGCGGGTGATGCCGAGCGACCGGAGGAACGGCAGGTCGTGACTGGCCACCACCAGCGCGCCCTCGTAGGACTCCAGGGCCGTGGTGAGCTGCCGCACGCTCGCCAGGTCCAGGTTGTTGGTCGGCTCGTCCAGCATCAGGAGCTGCGGCGCGGGCTCCGCCAGCATCAGCGCGGCCAGCGCCGCCCGGAACCGCTCGCCGCCCGAGAGCGTGGCCGCCTTCCGGTCGGCCCGGGCGCCCCGGAACAGGAAGCGGGCCAGCCGGGCCCGGATCCGGTTGGGGGTGGCGCCCGGCGCGTACCGGGCCACGTTCTCGGCGACGGTCAGCTCGCCGTCGAGGACGTCGAGCCGCTGCGGCAGGAAGCGCAGCGGCACATGCGCCGTCGCCTCGCCCGCCACCGGTCGCAGCTCCCCGGCGATGGTGCGCAGCAGTGTCGTCTTGCCCGCCCCGTTGCGTCCGGTCAGCGCGACCCGCTCGGGACCGTGCAGGTCGAGACCGCCCTCCACGCGTGCGCCGTACAGCAGCTCCAGGTCCCGCAGGGTGAGCACGGACCGGCCCGGCGGCACGGCCGTGTACGGCAGGTCCACGCGGATCTCGTCGTCGTCCCGTACGGCCTCCACCGCGTCGTCGAGGCGTTCCCTGGCCTCGGCGAGCCGCTCCTCGTGCAGGATGCGGTGCTTGCCCGCGGACTCCTGCGCGGCGCGCTTGCGCGCCCCCATGACGATCTTCGGTTCGCGCTTTTGCTCGTTCATCTTCTGGCCGTACCGCTTGCGCCGGGCCAGCTTGACCTGGGCGTCGGCCAGTTCGCGCTTCTGTTTGCGCAGGTCCGACTCGGCGACCCGGACCATGCGTTCGGCGGCCTCCTGCTCGACGGCGAGGGCCTGCTCGTAGGACGAGAGGTTGCCGCCGTACCAGGTGATCTCGCCGGAGCGCAGGTCCGCGATCTGGTCGACCAGTTCCAGCAGCTCCCGGTCGTGGCTGACCACGACCATCACCCCGGACCAGGCGGCCACGGCCGCGTACAGCCGCCCGCGCGCGTGCAGGTCGAGGTTGTTGGTCGGCTCGTCCAGGAGCAGCACGTCGGGTCGGCGCAGCAGCAGCGCGGCCAGTCGCAGCAGCACCGACTCGCCGCCCGACACCTCCCCGATGGTGCGGTCGAGGTGGATGTGGCCGAGGCCGAGTTCGCCGAGCGTGGCCAGGGCGCGTTCCTCCACGTCCCAGTCGTCGCCGACGGTCTCGAAGTGCTCCTCGGCCGCGTCGCCCGCCTCGATGGCGTGCAGCGCGGCCCGCTGGGCGGCGATACCGAGTGCCTCGTCGACGCGGAGTGCGGTGTCCAGCGTGACGTTCTGCGGCAGGTGGCCGATCTCGCCGGCCACCCGGACGGCGCCGCCGGCGGGGGAGAGCCGCCCGGCGATCAGCTTCAGCAGGGTCGACTTGCCCGACCCGTTGACGCCGACGAGCCCGGTCCGGCCGGGGCCGAAGGCGACGTCGAGCCCCTCGAAGACGGGGGTGCCGTCGGGCCAGGCGAAGGAGAGGGACGTACAACTGATCGAAAGTGGCATGGAGTGCCTCCGCGGTTGCGTGCTGCGGTCAGGGGCAAACGCGTATCGAGACACCGGAAGGCGGCGACCACGGCGGGAGTACCACGCGGGCGAGGGGAGCGCACAGGAAGGGCCCTGCTCGTCGGGGACGGCTCGAACGCCGAGGTCGCACGCGGCGCACACACCCGGAGGTGTGCCGCGGTGTCTCAGGACCTCAGACGAGCAACGTCCTACTCCGATCGACGACAACAGAACCGTCATACACCGTAGGAGAGGCCCCGCGGGGGTGTCAACGCGATTGTCCCGCGAGCAGGTCTCCCCACCCCGAGGAGGCCCTGTGCGCCACGGCTCGCTCCCCCTGCCGTCCCGCCTCTACCTGCTGGCCCGGGACGCCGGCCGGCCGGCGGTCACGGACGCCGTGCCGCCGCAGCGCCTGGTGCGGGCCGGTGCCCTCGCCGAACTCGCCCGGCGCGGCCTGCTCGTGGACGACGACGGCACCGTCACCCCCCTCGACCTGGACTCCCGTACGGGCGACGCCGTCCTGGACGGCCTGCTGGACCTGGTCCGCGAGTCGCTGCCGCACGGCTGGCGGACCTGGGTGCGGCTGCGCGCGCGGATCACCGCCGACGCCGTCCGGGAGCAGTTGGTGGCCGAGGGCTGGATGCGGGCCGAGAAGCGGCGGGTGCTGGGCGTCTTCCCGTCCGTGGACCACGTCCTGGCCCGCCCCGCCCTGGTACGCGCGCTCCGCGAGGAGACGCGGGGCGCGCTGTGCGGTCCGGTTCCTGTCGCGGAGGTCCCCACCCGGGACGCGGCCGTCGCCGCCCTGGCCGGGGCGGCCCGGCTGCGCGGTCTGACCACCGGCTGTGAGCGGCCGCGCGACGCGGAGCGGATCGAGGCCCTGGCCGGGCGCGGCGGTACCGCTCCCGGAGCCGGGCGGATCATGCGCGCGCTGTGCGCCGCCGTGACCGCCCACGCGACGGGGACGGTGGCCGCGGCGGCGGGGTGAGGCGGCCGGTACTCCGTTCGCCGCCCGCCTGCCCACGCGCGCCCCGCGCCCCGCGTGCGGCGCGGCGGGGCGTCAGCGGGTACCGCGCGTCAGCGGGTACCGCGCATCAGTTCCGCCAGGTCGTGGTCCAGGTCGAGCTGGAGGTGCTCCGCGCCGACCGGGACCAGCTCGCTCGTGGCCCGCAGGAAGCTGCGCAGCTCGCCCGACCGGACGTGGACCACGGCGGTCCCCTCGGGGGCGTGGAACTCCAGCACGGTGCGGTCGTAGCCGTACGGCCGCACCCGCACGTCGCCGTGGCCCTCGGGCTCACGCATGCCCGCGGTGAGCAGCTCGCGGGAGAAGGTCCAGCAGACGTCGACACCCTCCAGCGTCGCCGGGGCCGGGAAGGTCATGCGCACGGCGAACGGGTCGCCGCGGTCGTAGTGCAGCATCGCGGGAATGTTCGGCATCCGCGGTGCGGCGGCGACGAGTCGCGCCTCGACGGGCTGCTCGATGACGGTGGACAAGCCTTGCTCCCTCGGGACGACTGGCGAGCGGGTGGTGCCGGGCACTGGAAGAGACGTCGGAAGGAGCCGTTCCGTGCACACGGGATGCGAGTGACCTCTGTCACCGCGTTCATTCACACCAGTGATGCGGGAGTGACAAGACTCTCCTCGCGTGCCCCGAACGGCTCAGCGGGCGCCTGTCGTTGGCCGCGCGGGAGGCGATGGTCGTCCGTAACGTGGGTATCCGTTCGCTCAAGTGAAAGAGCCCGAGCGGAAGGAACCCGCGCGCAGGGGTCCGGGCGAGGGTCCTGCGCGCGGGGGTCGGGTGAGCGCCGGAGCAGAAGGGAAGTGAGCGCGGATGCCACGCGGATCCAGCCCCAAGCGGGAGCGGCAGTACGAGCACATCAAGGCGAGCGCCGAGGAACGCGGCGCGAGCACCGTCCGCGCCGAGGAACTGGCGGCCCGGACGGTGAACAAGGAGCGCGCCCGCTCCGGCGAGTCGAAGACCGCGAGCCGCACGTCGACGCGGGACATGTCCTCGGGGCAGCGGGGCGGCCGGCGGTCGGGCAAGGGCTCCCAGGGGCCCACCTACGACCAGCTCTACCAGGAGGCCAGGCGCCGCGGTGTCCCGGGCCGATCGAACATGAACAAGAGCGAACTGCGGCGCGCGCTGGACAAGTGAGCCGGAGCCCGCTCCCCGACCGCCCCGCGCCCCGGACCTCGTAGGCTCGGGGCCATCATGACGACCGTACCGATCCCCGAGGACTGGCCCGCGACCGAGGAACAGGCCCGCGCGGTCCAGGAGGAGTTGCGCGCCCGGCTGGTGCTCGACGAGATTGGCCCCCCGCCCGGCACGGGTCACGTGACCGGTGTCGACGTGGCCTACGACGACGAACGGGACCTCGTCGCGGCGGCGGCCGTCGTCCTCGACGCGGCCTCGCTCGCCGTGGTCGCCGAGGCCACGGCCGTCGGGCGGATCTCCTTCCCGTACGTCCCCGGGCTGCTCGCCTTCCGCGAACTCCCGGCCGTCCGCGCCGCCCTCGACGCCCTGCCCTGCCCGCCCGGCCTGGTGGTCTGCGACGGCTACGGCCTCGCCCACCCGCGCCGCTTCGGCCTCGCCGCCCACCTGGGGGTCCTCACCG
Organism: Streptomyces ziwulingensis; assembly: GCF_039542605.1. Taxonomy (NCBI): domain Bacteria; kingdom Bacillati; phylum Actinomycetota; class Actinomycetes; order Kitasatosporales; family Streptomycetaceae; genus Streptomyces; species Streptomyces ziwulingensis. Next base: position 3,865 of record NZ_BAABIG010000058.1, on the reverse strand, counting down.
GACTGCCCACCATCGGCGTCGCCAAGAACCCGTTCACCTTCACGTACGACGATCCGGGCGCGCCGCGCGGCAGCATGTCCCCGCTGGTCGCGGGCGCCGAGGAGGTCGGCCGCGCCCTGCGCACCCGGGACGCCGTGAAGCCGGTCTTCGTCTCGGCCGGGCACCGCGTGAGCCTGGACAACGCCTGCGCGCACACCCTGGCGCTGACCCCCGCGTACCGCCTGCCGGAGACCACCCGCCGGGCGGACGCCCGGTGCCGGCGCGCCCTGCGGGAAGCGGTCCGAGCCGCCTGACCGGGATACCGGCACGGGGTGGTGAACACCAGGGCGCGACACCAGCGACACCCGGGCTGAGTACCTACTCCGGCCATCCGCCTGAGTACTTACTGTGAGTACGCGTACGGATGTGAGAGTCGGCCGTTCCCGGGCAGGCTGGGACGTATGACGAGACTCCGCGCACTCCACCCCTCCGCCCCGCCCGCCCGCACCGTCGGGCGCTCCGCCACGGCCGGGCTCGTCCTCGCGACGGCGGCGGGGCTGGCCTGGTTCTGCGCAATGGTCTGGACCCTCGCCGACTGGTCCCTCTAGGGCGTGCTTCGAAAGTAGCGTCGTCCGCCCGGCAGACGGGCCTTTCGAACCACGCCCTAGGAGCGGCCCGCGGGCCCGCCTGCGGAGGGGTCCGCCCGGTCGGATGTCACCAGCCGGTCGGACACCACTCGCCGGTCGGACACCACCCGGAAGCGGAGCCCCGCCGTCCGCAGGCGCTCGGTCAGGGCGTCGCCCATCGCGACCGCCGTCGTGACCTGCCCGGCCGTCTCCGGCAGTTCGTCCAGGGCCAGGCACATCGCCGCCTCGGCGAACATCCTGGCCGTCTCGTCGTAGCCGGGGTCGCCGCCGCGGACCTCGGTGAACACCCGCCGGCCGCCGCCCTCGCCCACGAAACGGACCGAGAACCAGCTCCTCGCCCGCTTCTCGGCGCTCGGCCCGGCACCCGGCCGCAGCCGGCCGGACAGCCAGCGCCGGGCGGGCGGGACCTGGGCCGCCGCCACCAGCGCGCCCACCGCCGCGACGCCGCCCACGGCGACCGGCAGGTGCCGGACGGCGGCGTAGTGCCGGTAGCGGAAGTCGGGCCCGTACCGCTCCAGCGCCCTCGCCGAGCGCCCCACGACCCGCGGGTCGATGGTCGGCAGCGGCAGCGCCCAGGCGCCGATCTCCCCGGCGAACCGGGGCGCCCCGGCCGGCGCCGTCGCGCGACGGCCCACCGGGCGCGGTTCGAGCCGGCGCCGTTCCCGGGCGGCGGCCCGCATCTGCCGCCCGCGCGCGAACGCCTCCAGCGCGGAGGCGAACGTGCCGCCCGAGAAGGCGGCGTCCGCGGTCACGTAACCGTCCACGGTCAGCGGTACGCCCTCCGGGAGGTGACGGACCGTGAAGTACACGCCGAGGTCGTGCGGGACCGAGTCGAAGCCGCACGCGTGGACCAGCCTCGCGCCGGTCTCCCGTGCGCGGGCGTCGTGCCGGACGTACATGAGGTCGACGAAGTCGGGCTCCCCGGTGAGGTCGAGGTAGTCCGTGCCGGCCTCCGCGCAGGCCGCGACGAGCGGCTCCCCGAAGCGCGCGTAGGGGCCGACCGTCGTGGCGAGCACGCGCGCGTGGCGGGCCAGTTCGCCCAGGGAGGCCGGATCGGCGGAGTCGGCCGTCAGCACGCCCGCGGCCTCGGCGCCCGGCAGTTCGTCCCGCAGCCGGCGCAGTTTCCGCTCGTCGCGGCCGGCGAGCGCCCAGCGCAGCCCCTCGGGCGCGTGGGCGGCGAGATACTCCGCGGTGAGGCGCCCGACGAACCCCGTCGCCCCGAACAGCACGACGTCGTAGGCCCGGTCCGCCTTCCACGTCGTGTCCGTCGTCCCGTTCGTCGTGCCGCTCGTCGTGCTGCTCATGACACCCCTGGATCTCTCGGTTCCACCGCACGCGCCGTTGTCGGTGGCCGAGGCTAGCGTGAAGGGTGCGGAGCGGTGAGGACGAGCCCGACGAGCCCGAGGAGTCCGGAGGCAGCGGTGGCCGTGCAGGGGCAGGCCCTGATGCCGGACGCCCGGCCGGGTGACCGGGCCGCCGCTATGTTTCTAAGCGCTTGCTCGTTCAGCCCTTGTGCCGACCGACCCGCGTTTCTAACATCACTGGTGTTACATCGGTCGTGTCACAGACTGGGGACCGAATGACCGCCGCAGGAACACCCTCGACGCCCTCGACGCCCTCGACGCCCGCGCACGGCCCGCTCACCGGCGTGCGCGTGGTCGAGCTGGCCGGGATCGGCCCCGGCCCCTTCGCGGCCATGCTCCTGGGCGACCTCGGCGCCGACGTCGTACGGGTGGACCGGCCCGGCGGCCCCGGCCTCGCCATCGACCCGGCCCACGACGTCACCCTGCGCAACAAGCGCTCGGTGATCATCGACCTCAAGGCGGCCGAAGGACCCGACCGCGTCCTGGACCTCACCGCCCGCGCCGACGTGCTGATCGAGGGCTACCGCCCCGGCGTCGCCGAACGCCTGGGTGTCGGTCCCGAGCCCTGCCACGCCCGCAACCCGCGCCTGGTCTACGGCCGCATGACCGGCTGGGGTCAGGACGGTCCCCTCGCCCAGCGCGCCGGACACGACATCGGCTACCTCGCCCTCACCGGCGCCCTCGGCATGACCGGCGCCCCCGGCACCCCGCCGACGGCGCCCGCCAACCTGCTCGGCGACTACGCGGGCGGCTCCCTCTACCTGGTCGTCGGCGTCCTCGCCGCCCTGCACCACGCGCGGGCGACCGGCACCGGTCAGGTCGTCGACGCCGCCATCGTGGACGGCGCCGCCCACCTCTCCGCGATGATCCACGGCATGCTCGCCGCCGGTGCCTGGCAGGACCGGCGCGGCGTCAACCTCCTGGACGGCGGCTGCCCCTTCTACGGCACCTACGAGACCTCCGACGGCCGGTACATGGCGGTCGGCGCCCTGGAGCAGCGGTTCTACGCGGAGTTCATGACGCTCCTCGGCATCCCGGAACGGGCGCCCGACCGGGGCGACCCGGCCCGCTGGGACGCCCTGCGCGAGGCGATCGCCGCCCGCTTCCGCACCCGTACCCGGGACGAGTGGACGGCCGTCTTCGACGGTTCCGACGCGTGCGTGTCCCCGGTGCTGTCCCTGCGCGAGGCCCCGGCCCACCCGCATCTGGCCGCCCGCGCCACCTTCACCGATCACGGCGGCCGCACCCAGCCCGCCCCGGCGCCCCGTTTCTCCGCGACCCCGGCCGCGGTCCGCACCGGACCCGCGCTGCCGGGCGCCGACACCGAGGCGGTGGCCCGCGACTGGGACGTGCCCCGGCTCAGCTCTCCGTTCCCGCACCCTCACCGAAAGGCCGGTCAGTGACCACCGAAGCGTACGTCTACGACGCGATCCGCACCCCGCGCGGACGCGGCAAGGCCAATGGCGCCCTGCACGGCACCAAGCCCGTCGACCTGGTCGTCGGGCTCATCCACGAGATCCGGGCCCGCTTCCCCGGCCTCGACCCGGCCGCCGTCGACGACATCGTCCTCGGCGTGGTCGGCCCGGTCGGCGACCAGGGCTCCGACATCGCCCGGATCGCCGCGGTCGCCGCCGGCCTGCCGGACACGGTGGCGGGCGTGCAGGAGAACCGCTTCTGCGCCTCGGGCCTGGAAGCGGTCAACATGGCCGCCGCCAAGGTCCGTTCGGGATGGGAGGACCTCGTGCTCGCGGGCGGCGTGGAGTCCATGTCCCGGGTGCCGATGGCCTCGGACGGCGGCGCCTGGTTCAACGACCCGATGACCAACCTCACCACCAACTTCGTGCCGCAGGGCATCGGCGCGGACCTGATCGCCAC